>NZ_JAULSE010000018.1:0-114329 GCF_030518245.1 Rhizobium sp. CBN3 | reverse complement strand
GGTTCATCGACATCTTCACATTGGCAAGCTCGACACCCGTGCCATCCGGCTTAACCCGGATCTTCACGTTGTAGTCGACTACCCGCTTGACGGGCACGAGAATCTTCATGGCGAACCCCTTTATCCAAAGCGCGTCGCGATCTTTCAGATTCGCTTGGCTCGCGCTTTAACTCTTTGTTTTTACGTAAGCCGTTGTCGCAACCGCCGCACAGCTTTGCGCGACATGCTTTAGACAGCCGGCCGTCAATGCGACCGCTCAGCGAGCAACGCCCAGAAGGCGAAGAGCGGCATCTCCACCGATCTCATGGCATGTTTGATCCCGGGAATATTATAGAACGATCCGCCGATACCAGGCGAAAACCAATTCCCCTCCCCCTGCTGGAACTCTCCCTTGGACAGCACGAGATAGACTTCCTCCGGCGCATGGTCGTGATCGGGATAGCGCACATGAGGCGCCATCAACGTCACGCCGAACCACAGGTCACTTCGCTCCTCCAATCCACCCGGCCCGACGATCATGGCATTGGCATGCCCATCAACGAAATTGTCGCTGGCCGTGGTGTGGTCATACTTTGTGCGGCGACGCCATTCAAGCATTGGCTCGATGCCTTTGAACCCCTCGATCAATCGCGCCAGCGAAGCATAGGACGTATCGACCGCGAGCGCCATATCGAGGTGAGCGCAGACTGGTAACCGGCTTCCCCCTCCCGCGCGCGCAGTCCCCGGACGCTCCAGCGCCGCGAAGAACTGCCCGATCGAGCGACGGGCTTCCGGAGCCCTGGCGAACTGGCCGAAAGCGACCGAAGCGGCTTCCAGGAAGTGCTGGAGGCTTTTGTTGCGCAAACTCATATCATCCCCCCCGATCGGCCGACAGGCGGCCGCTCTGACAATCATATATCCTTCGCGATGCGCAGACCGTCATAGACAGCGGCATGCGTGTTGCGGGCAGCGACAGCGTCGCCGATCCGGAACAGCTGGAACTTGCCCTCGGGGTTGCGAACGACCGACTGGGGTTCTCCCGCGAGAAGCTGGTCGTGCGACATCTCACCGAGATTGCTGGATTTCGGCTTCAGCTCGAAATAGAGCTCATCCAGCGGGATTGTTCCGTGATTGACGACGATCTGATCGAAGCTGCTCTGCCTTGCAATCCCGCCATAATCGCTGCCGATATGGGCAACGAGCTGGTTGCCGCTTTTCTCGACGGCTTCCAGGCGATAGGTGACGGTGAAGGTCACGTCGTGCTTCTGGAGTGAGCGCATATAGGGCACCAGGTTCATGGCCATGACTTCGGGCGCGAACGATCGGTCAGGCGTCATGATCTCGACCTTGGCGCCTGCCTTGGCGAGGAATTCCGCCGCCTGGAGACCGGCATGGTCGCCGGCATCGTCGAAAACAAGCACATTGGTTCCAGGTTTCACATCGCCGGAGATGATGTCCCAAGACGAGACCACCAGCTCGTTGCCTTTGGTGAGCACCTCGGTATGCGGCAAGCCGCCTGTGGCGATGATGACGACGTCAGGATTTTCGGCCCCGATCGTGTCGGCTTCCGCCCAGGTGTTGAAGTGGAAGGTGACATCGTATTTCTCACACTGACTCATGCGCCAGTCGATGATGCTGATCATTTCCCTGCGGCGTTCGCTTTGGGCGGTGAGGCGGATCTGGCCGCCTGGATTGTTCGCCGCTTCGAAAACGACCACATGGTGGCCGCGCTCCCCCGCGACGCGCGCCGCTTCCAGACCGGCCGGGCCGGCGCCGACAATGACGACCTTCTTTCTGACGTCGGCCTTTGCCACGATATGCGGCATCGTCAGTTCGCGGCCCGTGGCCGCATTGTGGATGCAGTAGGCCGCCCCGCCCTGATAGATGCGATCGAGACAATAGTTGGCACCGACGCAGGGGCGGATATCCTCTTCCCGCTTCTCGATGATCTTGCGGACGATGTGCGGGTCGGTCATGTGGGCGCGGGTCATGCCGACCATGTCGACTTTTCCTGCTGCAATCGCATGTCGCGCCGTGGCGACGTCGGGAATCTTCGCCGCATGAAAGGTCGGGAAGTTGGTCGCGGCGCGGATTTCACCGGCAAAATCCAGGTGCGGTGAATTCGCCATGCCCTGGATCGGGATGACGTCGGTCAGACCGGCGTCGGTGTCGATATGGCCGCGAATGACGTTCAGATAGTCGATGAGCCCACTATCACGCAGCCGCTTCGAAATCTCTATGCCATCGGCCTGCCCGTTACCGCCGGGCAGACATTCGTCCGCCGTATAGCGCACGCCGAGGATGAACTCGTTCCCGACCCTCTCGCGGATCGCCCTGAACACATCGAGACAGAAGCGCATGCGGTTCTCGAGCGCACCCCCATAGGGGCCGTCGAGTTCGTTCGTGAGCGGCGACGCGAACTGGTCGATCAGGTGGCCATAGGCCTCCAGCTCGATTCCATCCATACCGCCCGCCTTCATCCGTTCGGCCGCATCGGCGAAATCCTTGATGATGCGGTCGATGTCCCAATCTTCCATCTTCTTCGGGAAAGCGCGATGCGAGGCCTCGCGATGATGCGACGGGGCGACGACCGGCAGCCAGTCGCCCTTGTCCCAACGCGTGCGCCGGCCAAGATGGGTGAGCTGGATCATGATCGCCGCACCCTCTTCATGCACGGCGTCGGTCATTTCCCTGATCCAGGGGACGATCTCGTCCTTATAGGCGAGCAAGTTGTTGAAGACGGGCGGGCTGTCCCGGGAAACCGCGGCGGACCCTGCCGTCATCGTCAAGGCCACTCCGCCCTTTGCCCGCTCCACGGTATAGGCCCGATACTTCTCCTTCGGCATGCCGTCCTCGGGATAGGCGGGCTCGTGCGAGGTTACGATGATACGGTTACGCAGCGTCAGATGCTTGAGCTGGTAGGGCTGAAGAAGAGGATCGTTCGACATGGGCCGTGGTTCCGGATTAAAACATCGGAGCAAACGCTAAGCGCAATGTACACATGTGTCAATCTTGAAAACAATAAGGTCGTTATTTTCGACACAACTGTACATTTTTCTTGTACGGAGCCGCGGAATTTGGTAGGAGAGAATGCATGGACCAGGCTCTAAACGACACCGGTTGGCGCGGATCGCAGGAGGGATGGCTGGAAGCAGCCTACCAGTCACTGCTGGAATCCGGCGTGGATTCAGTGAAAATTCTGCCGCTCGCAAAGAAACTCAATCTTTCGCGAACTAGCTTCTATTGGTTCTTCAAGGATCGGGAGGAGCTCCTGAGCGCGCTGGTGGCGCGATGGCGTGAGAAAAACACCGGCAATATCGTCAAGCAATCGGAAGCCTATGCGGAATCGTTGGCCGAAGCGATGCTCAACGTCTTCGATTGCTGGCTGAGCACCGATCTCTTCGACGCCAGGTTCGAATTTGCCGTGCGCAGCTGGGCGCTGCAGTCGGACGAGCTTCTGGCCGAGGTTCACAAGGCCGATCAGATCCGGCTGGAGGCGCTCAAACGCATGTTTATGCGGTTCGGGGTACCAGAAACGACATCGGATGTCAGAGCGCGGACAACTTATCTCGTTCAGATCGGGTACATTTCCATGCAGTCGAAGGAGGAACTCGCCGTCCGCATGAAACGGATTCCCGAATATATCGCGATCTACACGGGTGAAGTGCCACAGCAGAGGGAGCTCGACCGCTTCTTCGCGCGGCATGGCTATAGGCCCGGCTGAGGAAACCGAGATGAGCGTTTCCTTGAGGATCGGTATTATTGGCGGTGGCGGCTGGCTCGGCGGAGCCATCGCCGGCTCGATCCTTGATTCCGATCTGGTCGATCCTCGAAATCTCTGCCTCTCCTATCGCAGCCGGCAGCCCGACCGTTTCCCGGATTCCTTCTGGACCAAGGACAATCAGGAGCTTGCCGACCGCTCGGATGTGATCCTTCTCTCCGTCCGCCCCGACGACTGGCCGTTCGCCCTCGATGCTTCCGGCAAGCTCGTGATTTCCGTCATGGCCGGTATTCGCCTGGGCGCCCTTTCGGAGCGCCACAAGACAGGCCGCGTTGTCCGCGCCCTGCCGAATGCCGCTGCCGAAGTGGGGAAATCCTATACCCCCTGGATCGGCGCGAACGACATCACCAGAGATGATCGGGCCGTCGTCCGCGCGATCTTCGAAACCTGCGGATCTGAGGACGAGGTCGCAAGCGAAAGCGACATCGATTATCTCACAGGCCTTTCCGGCTCCGGGCCTGCATTCCCGGCGCTGCTCGCCGCCGCCATGATGCGCGACGCCGTTGCCCGCGGCCTGCCGGCCGAGGTTGCGCGCCGCGCCGTCAATACGGTGATGTCAGGCGCCGGCCGGCTGCTGGAGCGCGGTAACGAATGCCCCGACGACGTCGTTCAAACCTTTCTCGACTATCGCGGCACCACCGCGGCAGCCATCGAAGGCATGCGCGCCGCCGGGTTCGACGCTGCGGTGGCGGAAGGCCTATCGGCAGCATTCAAGAAATCGGTGAGTATGGGAGCTGCTTCCTGACGACCGTTGAGGGCGGGTACTGCGGCACCCCGCCTGGCCAGATCAGCCGCTAAATAGAGGGAACGAGAATGAAGAAACTACTTGCATCGACATGTTTGACGTTCGGCCTGATCGGCGGCGCGTCCTTCGCCAGCGCTGCCGAATGCGGCAGCGTCACCATCGCCAGCATGAACTGGCAGAGCGCCGAAGTTCTCTCCAACCTGGACAAGTTCATCCTGAACGAAGGTTACGGCTGCAGCGCCGACATCACCGTTGGCGACACTGTCCCGACGATCACCTCCATGGCCGAAAAGGGCCAGCCCGATATCGCGCCCGAAGCCTGGATCGACCTGCTGCCTGACGTCGTCAAGAAGGGCACTGAAGAAGGCCGCATCGTTCAGGTCGGCTCGCCGCTGCCGGATGGCGGCGTACAGGGCTGGTGGATTCCGAAATATCTCGCCGACGCCCATCCCGATATCAAAACGATCGGCGATGCGCTGAAGCATCCGGAACTCTTCCCCGATCCCGAAGATCCGAAGAAGGGCGCCGTCGTCAACGGCCCGCAGGGCTGGGGTGGCACGGTCGTCACCTCACAGCTCTACAAGGCGTTTGACGCCGAGAAGGCGGGATTCACCCTCGTCGATACCGGCTCTGCCGCCGGCCTCGACGGTTCGATCGCCAAGGCTTACGAGCGCAAGGAAGGCTGGGTCGGTTATTACTGGGCGCCGACCGCGCTGCTCGGCAAGTATCAGATGGTCAAGCTCGAAGCCGGCGTGCCGGAGGATGCCGCCGAGTGGAAGCGCTGCATCACCGTTGCCGACTGCCCCGATCCGAAGCCGGCAGCATGGCCGGTCGATCACGTCGTGACTCTCGTTGCCAAGCCTTTCTCCGAAAAGGTCGGCCCTGAGGTCATGGACTACCTGAAAAAGCGCTCCTGGAGCAACGACACGGTCAACCAGCTGATGTCATGGATGACCGATAACCAGGCGACCGGCGAAGACGGTGCCAAGCACTTCCTGAAAGAAAACAAGGACGTCTGGACCAAGTGGGTCTCGCCTGAGGCAGCCAAGAAGATCGAAGCTGCTCTCTAAGCCAAAATTGCGGTGCGCGAAAAGCGCACCGCTTCTCACGCGCCGACAAAAACAAAAAGACTGCCACGGCTCTTTGAAGAAAAAAGGGGAACCGAGATGGAATGGTTTTATAAATTCCCGCACATGAACGACGACGCGCTTCGAAATCTGAAGAAGGCGATCGACGACGGTTTTCGCGGATTTACCCGCAGCTATGGCGACGCCATCGAAAGCCTCTTCGTCCCGCTGCAGCATTTCCTCATCGCCGCCGAGCGCTTCATGACCCAAACGCCGTGGCCGATCATCACCCTGATCATCCTCGTTATTGCCTGGTTTGCAAGCCGCAGCTTGAAGATCGTCCTCGGCTGTCTGGTGACGCTGATGCTGATCGGCTATTTCGACATGTGGGACGACACGATGCGGACAGTCTCGATGATCTTCGTCTGCACGGTTCTTTCCATCGCCATCGGCATCCCGATCGGCATCCTGATGGCCCGCTCCGACCGGCTGCAGCGCGTCGTCAATCCGATCCTCGACGTCATGCAGACCATGCCGAGCTTCGTCTACCTCATCCCCGTCGTCATGCTCTTGGGTATCGGCAAGGTGCCTGGCCTGATCGCCGTCGTCATCTACGCCATCCCGCCGATGATCCGGCTCACCGACCTCGGCATTCGGCTGGTCGACAAGGACGTGCTTGAAGCTGCCGATGCCTTCGGGACGTCGAGATCACAGAAGCTCTTCAAGGTGCAGCTGCCGCTGGCGCTTCCCACCATCATGGCCGGCATCAACCAGACGATCATGATGGCGCTTGCCATGGTGGTCATCGCCTCCATGATCGGCGTCCAGGGCCTCGGCCAGCCGGTGCTCAAGGCGATCGCGAACCAATACTTCACGCTGGGCATTTTCAACGGCCTTGCCATCGTCGGCATCGCCATCATCTTCGACCGGGTCAGCCAGGCTTATGGCAAAAGGCTCCAGAAGCATCAGGAGACCGTCCATGGCTGAGCATCGTTTCGGCGGCATCAAGATCCGTCACCTCTACAAGATCTTCGGCCCCAATCCCGCCTCTTATGTCGAAGCGGTCCAGAAGGGCCTGACGAAGGTCGAACTCAACACAAAACACGGTCACGTCCTGGGCCTCAGAGATATTAATATCGAGATTCCCTCCGGCTGCATTCAGGTCATCATGGGCCTTTCCGGTTCGGGCAAGTCGACGCTCATTCGCCACATCAATCGGCTGATCGATCCGACATCCGGCGAAGTGCTGGTCGACGGCGTCGATGTCGTGAAGATGAACGAAGCCGAATTGCGGACGTTTCGTCGGCAACAGACGGCCATGGTGTTTCAGAAGTTCGCACTTCTGCCGCACCGCAATGTCCTCGACAACACCATCTTCGGTCTCGAAGTGCAGGGCATGGAGCGTGCGAAAGCCGTTGACATCGCCATGCGCTGGATCGAGCGCGTCGGGCTGAAAGGCTTCGAGCAAAAATATCCGAACCAGCTTTCCGGCGGCATGCAGCAGCGCGTCGGCCTGGCGCGGGCCCTTTCCAACGATGCGCCGGTGCTTCTGATGGACGAAGCCTATTCGGCGCTCGATCCTTTGATCCGCACGGATATGCAGACAGTCCTTCTCGACATCCAGAAGGAGATCAAGAAGACCATCGTCTTCATCACTCACGACCTTGATGAAGCGCTTCGCCTGGGCGATCAGATCGCCATCCTGCGCGACGGCGAAGTCATTCAACAGGGCACCAGCCAGGACATCGTGCTGCGTCCCGCGGACGACTATATCGCCAACTTCGTCAAGGAGGTAAACCGCGGCCGAGTCGTTCACGTCGAAGCCGTCATGACGCCGCTGCATTCCGCCACGATGGCGGGCGGCTTGACGATCGCATCGGGCACGACGGTCGAAGAGGCCGTCCGAATGCTGGCTTCGACCCCGGACGATGATGCCAGGGTGGTTTCCCCGTCGGGAGAAACATTGGGGCTTGTCACCTTCCGCCAGCTCGCCGGCGCAATGGTGAACTCGCAGGAGGTAGCCGCCCGACGCGACAGCACCCTGTCGGTCGCACTCTGAAATCTTCGCCTGCGGCCTCTCTCGGTTTGGCCGGGGGCAGCGACGTGCGGCGCGTCGCCACACACTGCAACCGGCAAATCGGCCCTGAGGGATCACGATGTCGAAGCTTTTTCCGCGTCTGCTTTCGCCCGTCGGTCTGCGCGGGCACATCTTGCGCAACAGGATCGTCTTCGGGGCGCACACGGCAAATATGGCCAAGGACGGCGTGCCGGGCGACCAGCACGTCGCCTATTATGCCGAACGCGCCATCGGCGGCGCCGGGATGATCGTGGTCGAGCCGATGCCGGTCCATCCCGCCGCCATACTGACGCGCGGAAACTTTCGTGCCGGTGACGATGGCGTGATTCCTCATTTCAGAAAGGTCACGAGCGCAATCAAGCAAAATGGTGCGGTCGCGATCCAGCAGCTCTACCATGTCGGCGCGCATGGAGACTCCGATAATTCATATCACGCGCATTGGTCTCCCTCCGGCATGGCCAGCTATCACGACAGCGATGGCTCGCATTCGATGAGCGAAGGCGAGATCTGGGAAACCATCGACGGCTTCGTGCAGGCGGCGCGTCGCTGTCGCGAGGCTGGCTTCGATGGCGTGGAAGTCTGGGGGGCCTATCTCGGTCTTATCGAGCAATTCTGGACACCATGGTCGAACCGGCGGGAGGATCTATGGGGCGGCGCCCTCGAAAATCGGACACGTTTTTCCAGGGAAATCATGAGCCGCATCCGCTCGACCTGTGGTCAAGACTTCATCATCGGGCTTGCGATCAGCGATGACGCTGACCACAGCGTGGCGCTCGGACGGGACGAGCTTGCCGACATCGTCGCACTGCATGACGATCTCGGCCTCGTCGACTATGTGACCTGCGGTTCGGGCGGCTATCTCGACTTCGAAAAGCTGATGCCGACCTTCCTTTACCAGGAAAAGCTCGGCGCCGATCTGGCGGCAACGATCAAACGGTCGGTCAAACACGCGCTCGTCATTGCCGAAAGCCATATCAGAACCCCGGAAAATGGTGAAAGCGTTCTTGGAGAAGGATCGGCCGACCTCGTGTCGATCGTGCGCGGCCAGATTGCCGATCCTCACCTCGCGCGAAAAGCGGGAGAGGACCGCCCCGAAGATGTTCGCGGCTGCATTTCCTGCAACCAGATGTGCTGGGGCCGGCGTTCGCGTGATTATTGGATAAGCTGTCTCATCAACCCTTCGGCCGGGCGCGAATATCAATGGGGCGGCGACCGCTTCACGCCAGCGGCCAAGCCGAAGATGGTGCTGGTCGTCGGCGCCGGGCCCGCTGGCCTGGAAGCCGCCCGCGCAGCGGCCGAGCGGGGCCACAGGGTCATCCTCGCCGAAGCATCCAACCGGCTCGGCGGCAATTTCCTGCTTGCCGGAATGCAGCCTCGCCGGGGGCAGATCCTCGACCTCATTGCCTGGTACGAGCGGCAACTGACAAAGCTCGGGGTCGATATCAGGTTCAACGCCTATGTCGAGGCATCGGATGTCGAGGCCGTTGGCGCCGATGCGGTGATCCTGGCGACAGGCTCCTATTCCCCCGAAACCGGCTTTCAGAAGGCCCTGCCATCCGTCGAGACGCTGCCCGGCATCGAAAAGGGAAATGTCTTTACAATCGAGGCGGTCATGGCGCGACAGGCAAGGCCGGGCCGGAAAGTCCTCCTGCTGGACGAAGGCGGCGGCTGGCGCGGCTGCGGAACCGCCTGGAAACTTGCCGAAGACGGGCATTCGGTGACAATGCTCTCGCCCGATCCCTTCATCGGCAAAGAGCTTCAGCGCACGACCGCCGACGTACCGCTGCGCCGGACGTTGAAGAGGCTGGGCGTCAAATGGCTCCTGGAGGTCAGCGTGCTGGAATGGCACGGCAATGGCGCCACGTTGCTGGATCTCAATACCGGTGAACGCACCTTCGAGGAGGGCGACAGCCTGGTGCTCGCCACGACCAATGCGGCGGCCGGCGCGCTGGGCGAGGAATTGCGCTCGTTAGGTATCGACGCCGTCGAGATCGGCGACTGCGCCGCGCCGCGCCAGGCCCCCTATGCCTTCTACGAGGGCCGGCGAGCCGGACTAGCGATCTGATTCGGGGCGCGCACCGAAAAGACGGTGCGGGAAGCGTCAGCCTATACATTTTGCGCAGGACCAGTCCAGACTGCGTCACGAAAAGCCGATTGACCGACAATATCGGCACGCGCCAATTGCTCCATCGCTCGCGAACACTAAACTAAACCCGACCGGGGCCATGATGGTCTACGGTCTCCAAGCCACCGCTCCATCGATCACCCCATATGATGGACGGGGATTACACCCATACGCACTCCATCCCGTGCGTATGCCAACTGCCTGTCAGCCTGCCGAAGGCTATCTCGAGCGGTCCACTTAAGAACCTTCGGCAGGCGACTTTTGGATGGCGCCTTGAATGTGCTCTATGCGCACGCTGGCTAATCGTTTCATCACCGGATCACCATCAAAGCAGCAGTTCCAAGGCCTTGCCAAGTGCAGCCGATTCTGTCAGTTCCTGCCGCCTGGCCAGGAAAATCCGACGGATGGGAATTATCGATAAATCCTTTAAAAGGCTTGCGTTTCCGACGCACGCCACGCGCGAGTTCTGCCTGGATCGGCTTGCCGCGGCCAGCAATACCGACGCCCGGATCACGTTGAAACTTGCCCGCCTGGCTGCCGCTTACTGCGTTCTGGCTTCTTATCGGCTAATATATGGCCAAGCCTTGTTCGTCATGCCCTGGCAAGCGTGAGGAGAAGATGACGCTCGGTGACGTGCGAACAAAAAGAAGGACGTACTTCATTCTGATGTCAGTGGCCGAGGTGTCACGCCGTGCGCGACGCCAGATGAAATAACGGGGACAGCATGACGGAAAACAGCCCCCAGCCATTCTCCTTCCGATTCCACGGTTCGTCTTTCGACAACATGGTGGAAACCCTCGGCGGCGCTTTCGGCGCGTTTGATGCCGAGCCTGTCGGCCGCGCCAAGGATTTTCATTGGGGCTTGGATTTTTCCGTGGCCGCGAGCGCCGTCCTGCTGACGGGCTATCATGAGGCGGAGTTCCAATTCAACGTCGAGCCGACTGTCAGCACGGCGGAGTATCTGTCGCTCGTCGTGCCGCGTCGCGGCGGCATGGGAGTTACCTATGGGGCGCGCAAGGCCGAGGCCGGGCAAGGCAAACTGCTTCTCTACAATAATTTTGAACCCGACAGCGTTCTCATGCACGGGCAAGGCAACGTCATCGACGAATTGCTGATCAACTGGCCCGTCATCCTCCAGACGATCGGCCAGACGTTCGAAATGCCGTTCAGCGGCTCGCTCGACCTTCTGCCCGAACTGGATCTGTCGACGCCGGCCGGCCGGACGATCGGCAACCTCACCGAAACGATCATATCAGGGATGCGCGACGACGGCCCGCTGCTGCAGTCGCCGATCGCCATGGCGCACATGACGCAGGCGCTCGCCGATCTCGTCGTACGCATGGTGCCGCACCGGCTGTCGCATTTCCTGGAAAAGGGACCCGCTCTGATTGCTCCGAAGCATGTGCGCAGGGCGATCGAGTTCATGCAGGCCAATATCGATCAGCCGATCACCATGCCAAAGGTGGCGGAAGCGGCCGGCGTCTCCAGCAGAGCGCTCGAAACCGGTTTCCGCGCCTTCAAGGGAACGTCCCCCGCTGCTTACCTGCTGACGCTTCGTCTGCGCGCGGCGCGCCGGGATCTGCTCGATCCCGAGTGCACCGAGACGATGAAGGCCATCTGCCTGAAATGGGGCTTCTTTCATTTCGGCCGCTTTTCCGCGGTCTACAAGGCGACATATGGCGAATACCCCTCCGAAACGAGAAAGCGCATGGGCCGCCGCTAATTTGCATCTGAAGCACACCGCGATCTTTCAACTTCGCTCTTTGCGCCCTCTGTGTTTTAAAGCACGGCCAACCTGTAGTGCACTCGCATCGTCCTCGGATCCCGCTTGACGATTTGAAGCATATCATCACGCTCCGCCAGTGCGCTGAGGTTCCGCAACACAAGGGCATGCGCGATCCCCAGCATGCGCGCAAAGGAGCGGCTGTCGGACGCGATCCCGAGCTCGGCAGCGACGAGCAGACCGGCTTGTATGGAGGTCAGTGCGGCGTCCCTTGCTTGCGCCGCAGCGACAAGGGCAAGAAAACGGTCGGCGCCGATAGCCTCTTTGCTCACGCGGCGTCTCGCTTGCGCAAGGAAACCATGATCGATTTCGAGGTCGGCGTATCGCTTTCCTCGCCGGCGCTGCCAAGCGGCACGAGCGCGTTCAGTTCCGGGTAATAGCCGGCAATGCTGCCCCGCGGAATATCATAGGGCACGAAGCGGAAATCCCGCGCGATCCGCTCGATGCCGTCATCGTAATCGCCGATCACGTCGACAGGGTCACCGGCCTCGGCATTCATCGCCTTCAGATCCGCCGGATGAATGAAGATGACCTGCCGCTCTCCGTAGACGCCGCGATATCGGTCATCGAGACCATAGACCGTCGTATTGTATTGGTCGTGCGACCGGAACGTCTGCAGAGCGAAACGCCCCTCGCCTCTTCGCGCACGCTGGTGCACGGTCTCCCCTGGAAGGGCCGGGCAAGAGAATGATGCCCTGCCTGCCGGCGTCTGCCACTCCCGGTGGGCGGCCGGGTTGCGCAGATGGAAACCGCGCGGCTTGCGCAGGCGGGCATTGTAATTTTCAAAGCCGGGAATGGTCGCCTCGATATGATCGCGGATGCGGTCGTAGTCGTCGGCAAGCTCTGCCCAGCCGGCCACGGAGGAGCCGACCGTCGCCTGCGCAATGCCGGCAATGATGGCGACTTCCGAGAGCAGATGCGGCGAGGCCGGGCGATTGATGCCGGCGGAACCATGCACCATGCTCATCGAATCTTCGACACTGACGAGTTGGGAATGGCCGGCAGCGTTCAGATCCATCTCGGTACGCCCGAGGCAGGGCAGAATGAAGGACGCCTCACCGGGCAGCAGATGCGAATGATTGGGTTTGGTGGCGATGTGCACCGTCAGCTTCAGCCGCTGAAGCGCTTTTTCGACCAGTGCGCTGTCGGGCGTCGCACGGGCAAAATTGCCGCCAAGCCCGATGAAGGCCTCGGCCGAGCCGTCGAGCATCGCCCCGATCGCGGCAAGGACATTGTGACCATGCTCGCGCGGGACGGTGAAGCGGAAATGTTTCTCCAGCGCATCGAGGAAATCGTCCGACGGCTTTTCGTTGATGCCGACGGTGCGGTCGCCCTGCACATTGGAATGGCCGCGAACCGGGCAGAGGCCGGCGCCGGGCTTGCCAATATTGCCGCGCAGGAACATGAAGTTGGCGATCTCGCGGATCGTCGCCACCGAATGCAGATGCTGGGTCACACCCATCGCCCAGGTGCAGATGACCCGCTCAGCCCTGATATAGACCTCGGCCGCCCGTTCGATCTCCTTACGGCTCAGTCCTGACTGGTCCTCGATATCTGCCCAGGCCGTCGCCTCGACCGCGGCCCGGTATTGCGCAAACCCGGCGCAATGGTCGGCCAGGAACGCCTGATCGAGAACCGGCGGCAGACCGGCGGCAATCGCAGCGTCTTCCGCGGCCAGCACCGCCTTTGCCATTCCACGCATAGCGGCCATGTCACCACCGAGCTGCGGCTGCAGATAAAGGCCGGCGATATCGGTTGCGCCGCCGCGCAGCATCTCGATCTTGTCCTGCGGATCGGAGAAACGCTCCAGCCCACGCTCGCGGATCGGATTGAAGACGACGATCCGCGTGCCGCGCATCGCCGCCCGGCGCAGGTCACCGAGCATTCGGGGATGATTGGTGCCGGGGTTCTGGCCGATCACGAAGATCGCATCGGCCTCCTCGAAGTCCTCCAGAAGCACGGTGCCCTTGCCGACGCCTACCGCCTGGTTCAGGGCGATTCCACTTGCCTCGTGACACATGTTGGAACAATCGGGAAAGTTGTTGGTGCCGTAGATGCGCACGAACAGCTGATAGAGGAAGGCAGCCTCGTTGCTGGCGCGGCCGGACGTATAGAACTCCGCCCGATTGGGATTATCGAGGCCCTTCAGAATGCTGCCGATCTCGGCAAAAGCATCCTCCCACGCCACCGGCAGGTAACGGTCGCTCGCAGTATCGTAGCGCATCGGATGCGTGAGGCGGCCGTTGCGTTCCAGTTCGTAGTCCGACAACTGGCGAAGCTCAGAGACCGTATTCGCCGCAAAGAAAGCGGGGGTCACCCGCTTATCTGTGGCCTCCCATGCGACGGCCTTCACGCCGTTCTCACAAAATTCGAACGAGGATCCGTGTTCCGGATCGCCCCAGGCGCAGCCCGGGCAATCGAAGCCGTCCGGCTGGTTCGCCTTCAGCATCGTCCGCGCCCCCGAGACGGGCATGCCGCTTTGCAGCAATTGTTTGCCGCAGCTTTTCAAAGCGCCCCAGCCGCCGGCTGCCGCCGATTTCTTCCCGATAAATTTTGTGTCCATGCGCCCTGTATTGTTGAAGGGCGCTAAACATCAAGGGCGTACGAATGATGGCTCGATAGAAGAATCCTATCGAGAGAACTGAAGCGCGGTAGCTTGTTCGGACCCTAACCGGTTTCTTTCAGGCCATGCCCGTTCTCGCGGGAATGCGCCAGAATACGGTTTCGGCCTTGCGTCTTGGCCTCATAGAGCGCGGCGTCGGCCTCGGCCAGCAGCCGGTTCGGGCTGGTCCGCAGGGTCGCGCCTGTCGCGCAGGATATGCCGATGCTGGCGGTGACCCGCCCGAATTCGCTGCCGGAATGAGTGATATTCTCCTGGGCCAGACGACGCGCGAATTGTTCGGCGACGATCATCGCCCCCTTGGCGCTGGTGTCGGGAAGGAAGACGGCGAATTCCTCTCCGCCGTAGCGCGCAACGATGTCCGCCGGCCGACTGACGGACTGGCGCAGACACTTGCTGACGACGCGCAGGCATTGGTCGCCGGCGGGATGACCGTAGGTATCGTTATAGGCTTTGAAGCGGTCGATATCGACCATCAACAGGCTGAAAGGCGTGTTTTTCCTGGCGCTGCCCGCCGTCTCACGCGCAAAAGTCTCGTCGAAAGCGCGACGATTGACGATGCCGGTGAGCCCGTCGGTCTCGGCAAGATTCTTCAATTGCTCCGCCGACATCCTCAGCGCGATCTCCGCCTGTTTGGTCGCCGTGATGTCCGAGACAACGGCCATCGCCGTGCCGTCTCCGGCAATCCTTGTGCGGATGCTGCGCCAATCGCCGTTGTGAAGCTGAACCTCCTCATCCTTATTGCTGTGCAAAGTCGCGCTGACGGTCTTGATCCACTCTTCTGCGTCACCCTGGGCGGCGCCGGGCCGCTCGCCGGTTTCGACGACGCGGCGCAGGATGTCGCTAATATGGGCGCCGACCACACGGGCGTCGCCGGACAGCGGAAAGGCGTCGCGGTACTGATCGTTGCAGAAGAGAAGAAATCCTTTGCTGTCGTACATGGCGATGCCGTCGGACATGTTCGCCATCGCATGCGACAGCAGGTTCTTGCTTTCGCGCAGCTCCCGCTCCAGCGCTGTGCGCTCGGTCACGTCACGCGTTACGCCCGCAAGACCAATGATTCGTCCCTGCTTGTCCCGCACCGGCACCTTGGAAGCAAGCAGGAAACGACCTTCGATCCGCTCGTTGGAGTCGATCAGCGGCGTCCCTGTCTCCATCACCTGCTGCTCGAGATGATACAATTCTTCGGCGAGCGGCTGCGACATCAGATTGAAATCCGACAATCCGGTCATCTCCGCCGTCGTTCTGAAACGGAAGAGGCGCGTCATGTTTTCATTGACGGTGATGAAGCGGCTGTTTCGGTCCTTCACATAGAGATAGTCCGGCGATTGCGAAAATGCCGTCACCAGAATGCTGCGTTCGAGTTCCCATTGCTGCGTTTTCAGGAGAACAAAGCCACCCAGAACGGTCGCCAGACAATTCAAGGCCGTCAGGGGAAAACCCACTTCAGTCAGCACATGGGCAGTCACGAGAGTGGGAAGCAAGGCCATCACTGCAACCAGTGTGCCGCCAAGGGCAAGGCCGAGCAGAACAACGTCGGTGAAACGAGGAGATCTCTTGCGGGTCCAGAAATGGCCGGCCACGCCGATGCCGGCCGCGAATGCAATGGTGATGATCCCGTCGACCATCGCCGTGCCGCCGACCGCAAAACGAAAGGCAATCGCCAGCGATGCGGCAAACGCCGCCGCAATCGGCCCCCCGAACATGCCGGCCAATGCAAGCGGCGAAAATCGCAGGTCGATAAAGATACCGGGATGGAATTCGATCGCGAGCAGCATGGATCCGATGGAGGCGCCGCCGGCGATCATTCCGAACGCGATCTTCTCCTGCGTGAAGGAACGGCGCTGAAACTGGATCGAAAAGAGAGCCCAGAGCGACATCGCCAGAGACACGAAGGAAAGGTTGCCACCAAATTGCGTCCAAATGCCATTCACCGCGTTGGTTCCACCTTCCAAACCATGTAACAACCCTGTCATACGCCAACACTGGTTTGGGCTTCGTTAAATCGGATGGCTGGATGCGCCATTCACCGGCTAATGCACCGGATATCGCGCTCGTGTACAGGATCGCGGCTAAATGGGACGCCCTTGCCCGGGGCCATCGCAGGCCGAGGTTTCTCGTTTTAGCTTGGATTCCACCCGAACGTTATTAATTAGAATGTAGTGTCGAGCACGAGCAGCAAACGAATTGAGATGCGGATAGCTGACATGAGGACGCGACATTGGGACCGCAGGGGAGACGGCGGGCTTACCTTTACGGAACTCGGGTTCGGCACCGCGCCGCTCGGCAATCTTTATCGGGCGATAAGCGATGAGCAGGCGGCAGCAGTCTTGGATGCAGCCTGGCAACACGGCATCCGCTACTTCGACACCGCGCCGCTCTACGGGCTCGGCCTCGCAGAGAGGCGGGTTGGCCGCTTCCTTGCGGCGAAACAGCGTAAAGACTTCGTTGTGTCGACAAAAGTTGGCCGGATCCTCAAGGTCTGCCGACCCGAAGAGCGGACCGGCATCGGCAAATTCTTCAACACGCCTAGTCGCCGAGAGGTTTTTGACTACAGCTACGATGGCATCATGCGATCTTTCGAAGCCTCCTTCGAGCGCACCGGACTCGACAGCTTCGATATCCTGTTTGTGCACGATCTGGATGTCTTCAATCACGGCACTCAAGCGGCCTGCGACCACTATGTCGAGCAATTCATGAACGGCGGGTATCAGGCGATGATCTCGCTTCGCGACGAGGGAGTGGTGAAGGCTATCGGCGGCGGAATAAACGAATGGGAGATGTGTCAGACGCTTGCTGAGCGTGGCGACTTCGACCTGTTTCTGCTCGCCGGACGCTATACTCTGCTCGAGCAGGAGGCGTTGGAATCCTTTCTTCCCATGTGCGTAGCCCGAAATATCGGTATCGTGCTCGGTGGGCCATATAATTCCGGCATACTGGCGACAGGCCCGATTGCCGGCGCGCAGTATAATTACTCTGACGCCCCGTCACACATCCTCAATAAAGTCCGGCGCATCGAGCACGTCTGCCTGAAATACAATGTCGCTCTCTCAGACGCAGCTCTCAACTTTCCGTTCTTCCATCCGGCTGTCGTTTCGGTCATCCCGGGTGGCCAATCGATCGATCAAGTGGCGTCAAACGACCGCGCGCGGAACAGACATATCCCTCGCGAGCTGTGGGAGGAGTTGAAATCGCTTGGCTTGATGCGAGGTGATGCGCCCCTCTCGCGCTGACTTACATATTTCATGCGGATAAACAAATGGCCTTGCACATCAAACGAATTTACGAGCCGAAAGAAGACAAGGACGGCACGCGTATTCTGGTCGATAGGCTGTGGCCGCGCGGCTTGAAGAAGCAGGAGGCGGCCGTCGATGTCTGGTTGAAGGACATCGCGCCGAGTCCGGCGCTGCGCCGATGGTTCGGCCACGATCCCGCCAAATGGAGCGAGTTCCAGCGCCGCTACCGCGACGAGCTCAAAGAGAATTCATCTGTTGTCGAGGAGCTCGAACGCCGGATCGGGCGGTCGGATGCCACGCTTCTCTATGCGGCGAAAGACCAGGCCCACAACCACGCGATCGTGCTTCAGCGCTTCATCGGCGACGACTGAAGCGCTTCGAAATTTTCCGGGAACCTTTTCGATTGATCTGCATCCAATGCTCGCTTCCATCCGACATAAGGAGACAGATCATGTTCAAACGAATTCTCGGCGCAACCTTCATCGCGGCATCGCTCGGCTCGGCCTCGATCGCCGCCGACGCCAAGCCTACTGACCCTCAGATCGCCCACATCGCCTATACGGCGGGGCAGATCGATGTCACCGCCGCGGAGCAGGCGTTGAAGAAGAGCAAGAATGCAGAGGTCATCGAATTCGCCAAAACCATGGAGCGCGACCACAAGGCCGTCAACGACCAGGCGGTGGCGCTCGTCAAGAAGCTGAAGGTGACGCCTGAGGACAACAAGATCAGCCAGTCGCTCTCGACCCAGGCGAGCAAGGAACTGAGGACGCTTGACGCCCTCGACGGTGCAGCCTTCGACAAGGCCTATGTCGAAAACGAAGTCACTTATCACAGGTCGGTCAACGATGCCCTCGCCAAGGTGCTGATCCCTTCGGCTCAGAACAAGGAGCTGAAATCGCTGCTGGAAACGGGCCTCACCCTGTTCAAGCAACACCAGACACATGCCGAGCATCTCGCTTCGATGATCAAATAGGCCTGCGATGAGATCGCTGACGAAATTGCCGCCGCTGTTGTTGGCGCTGCTCTGGGCAAGCAGTGGAGTCGCCTCAGCGGCGGAATATCAGGTCACCATCACGGGCATGAAATTCGGCGCACCGCCTGCCGAGCTGCATGTCGGCGATGTGATCGTCTGGCGAAACGATGATATATTCCGGCATACGGCGACGGCTCGCGACAAGAGCTTCGATGTCGACCTGCCGCCGAAATCGGAGGCGCGGATGACGGTCGGCCGGGCGGGAGCGGTTGATTTCTATTGCCGCTTTCATCCCGCCATGACGGGCAAACTGGACGTTCGGCCGTAAGGCCGGGCTCCGATCCAAAGCAATGCGGAGATTTGCATGACAGCCATTGCGGTTCCGGTCGCGCGACGCCGGCAGAATATATCAGCACTCCCCGATGCCGAGCTCGTATCCCTTGCAAAGCAGGGTGACGAGCCTGCCATCCGCGCCATTGTCCAGCGTCACAACCAGCGCCTGTTCCGCACCGCGCGCGCCATCATCCGCAATGATTGGGAAGCGGAAGACGTCGTGCAGGCCGCCTATGTCAAGGCCTTCACTAATCTGGCGACATTCCGGGGCGAGGCCGAGCTCTCGACATGGCTGACCCGGATAACGCTTAACGAGGCGCTGGGCCGCGTTCGCGCACGAAAGAACACCACCGGGCTTGAGGAAATCGACATGCAGACGACATCGCGGGGCGGCGAAGTCCTCCAGTTCCCCTCCTCGCTCTCAGCAACCGATCCGGAAAGCGAGCTGTCGCGAAGCCAGGCGCGGCATCTTCTCGAACAGGCCGTCGACGACCTTCCGGACGAATTTCGCGCCATCTTCGTGCTTCGCGAGGTCGAGGGCATGAGCACCGAGGAGGCCGCATCCTATCTCGGCATCAAACCCGAAACCGCCAAGACCAGGCTGCATCGTGCGCGCAAGGCGATGCGCCAGTCAATCGAGAAACAGCTCTCCGGCGCATTTGCGGCCCTGTTCCCCTTCGACGGCGCCCGTTGCGCCTCAATGGGCGACCGCGTCGTCGCAGTTCTTCGTCAGACATCGTGAGTTCCGACAACAGCGTAACAGGTGACGCGCGATCACCCGCGACGCCACATCGTTGGGGCTGGAGCCGCCAACTGAAGGGCGTCGCCGAAGCACGATGATTTCCGCCTTGGGCACGGCTCTGCTGTAACAGGAATATGTCATCGCAGAAGGTCAAAAGACGCTTGCACGACCTGCTGAAGCGGCGCCGAGAAGGCTCACCCCGCACGCGCCGACAGCACAGCGAATATCCATAATTCGCAAACATGTCCAATAAGCGCAACAAACAGTGTGCCGACAGCGCATTTTCTGCTGGAAATTGGGTTAATTAACAAACCCTCAGGTTTTTCAGATCCATCCTTTTTTTGTTCATTTTTTTATTGGCTCACGGTGTGTTTTGAAGTCGACTCTTTCATCCTCACTTGCTCGGACTACGAGAGCTCTCCGCAGTCTCGGAAGGGCCAGAGGCGGCAACGTCGCGATCGTCGTCGCCCTCAGCCTCGTGCCGATGCTCGTCGCCGTCGGTGCGAGCTTCGACTATATTCGCAGCTACAATGTCCGGCAGAGGATGCAGAGCGATCTTGACGCGGCCCTGATCGCAGCGGTCAAGCAGATCAACAACACCGAGGATAGCGACGCTCTCAAGGAGAAGGTTTCCGACTGGTTCCATGCACAGGTGGACAATAGCTACACGCTTGGCGATATCGACATCGATACCGTGAACCACAACATCACGGCGACGGCGAATGGCACCGTTCCGACGACATTCATGAAGATCGCCAATATCGAGACTGTTCCCGTCAGCGTGGCAAGCGCCGTCAAGGGGCCTGCCACGTCCTATCTCAACGTCTATATCGTCATCGACACATCGCCGTCGATGCTGCTGGCGGCAACGACCTCAGGTCAGTCGACGATGTATTCCGGTATCGGATGCCAGTTTGCCTGCCACACGGGTGATGCGCACACCATCGGCAAGAAGACATACGCCACCAACTATGACTACAGCAAGGAAAAGGGAATAAAGCTGCGCGCCGACGTCGCCGGCGACGCCGTGCGCGAAGTGCTCGACATGATCGACGAATCCGACGAGAATCACGAGCGCATCAAAGTGGGGCTATACAGCCTCGGGGATACGCTTTCAGAAGTTCTCGCCCCGACGCTGAGCACGGATACGGCGCGGACCCGCCTCGCGGACGCCAGCTACGGCCTCACCAGCGCGACCTCGAAGGCCGCCACTTATTTCGACGTTTCGCTATCGACGCTCAAACAAAAAGTCGGCGCCGGAGGGGACGGAACCTCCTCGAGCTCGCCGCTCAAGCTGGTTCTGTTGCTAACGGACGGCGTTCAGTCCAAACGCGAATGGGTGACCAACGGAGTGGTCTGGAAGAGCGGGAAGGCGATCTCCGGATCCTACTGGAACAAGGTGGCGCCTCTTAATCCCGACTGGTGCGGTTATCTGAAGAACCAATCCAATACGATGGCCGTGCTCTATACCGAATACCTGCCGCTCACTTCGGACTGGGGCTATAATGCAACCGTCGGCTCGACCATGGCGAGCGCCAACTGGAAGAACACCTGGGGCGGCACCATGGACAGCGGCGTCTCGACCAGCATTACGAGACGCGATTATATTCCCTATGCGCTTGCCGACTGCGCATCGTCGAAGAGCCTGTTCATATCGGCCTCGTCGTCGACGGAGATCACTGCGGGCCTGTCGGCGCTCTTCACCCAATATCTCTCTTCCGTCCGGCTGACCCAATGACCGCAAAAATCCGCTTTGCACTGCTTCGCCGCCTGCTCGGCGATCGCAAGGGGGTGGCTGCGATCGAATTTGCGATCCTGGCCCTGCCGCTCTTCGTGATGATCTTCGGCATCATCGAAGTGTCGCTGATGTTCTTCGTCAACTCCTCGCTGGACGCTTCCGTTCATAAAATCTCCCGGATGATCCGTACCGGCGAGGTGGCGTCATCGAAGATCACACTGGCCACATTCAAGAGCAAAATTTGCGACGACATGCTTCTGTCGTTCAGTTGCTCGAGCGGCCTCATCGTCAAGGTCAGCGTGCTTTCCGACCTGTCGTCTGCCACCAGCGCCGATCCGATCGACGACAGCGGCAATCTTGCCGTCACCGAGACTTATGATATCGGAAAGGGCAGCGACTACATTCTGGTGCAGGCATTCCTGCCCTGGGTGGCCACCGTCAACTTCTTCAACCTGTCGAGCGCCAAGCTTTCGGACGGCCGCTATCTCCTTGGGTCCTCCGCTCTGTTTCGCAATGAGCCCTTCTGAGATGATCATGAAACGGAACCTCGCCCTTCTCAGCCTCGCCCGATCCTTCATCGGCCGCCTCGCATGCGACCGCACGGCCGCTTCGGGCGTGGAATTCGCACTGGTGCTACCGATCCTGATCGTGCTGCTGTTCGGCACCGTCGATCTCGGCCATGCGCTCACCGTCAGCCGCAAAATAGACGAGATCGCTTCCAGTACAGGCGATATGATCGCGCAGCAGAGCACCTGGGCGAAGACTGACGTCACCAAGCTTCTTTCCGGCGCGAGCTTCATCCTGCAGCCCTATGAGACCACCGGGTTGACCATTGTGGTCACAGTCAATGATGTCGACAACAGCGGCAAAGCGACCGTAAACTGGTCCGCCGCGTTCAAGACCTCGTCCCTTGCTTCCGGCACGGCAAGCGCGATCGATATACCGGCGAAGATCCAGGAGACTGGCGTCCAGGTGGTGCTGACGCGGGTGCAATACACGTTGACGACACCGGTGTCGGCGTTTTTCTCGAACTTCACCGGACAGAGCGGCTACAGCTTCGACCACCATTTTTTCAATCGCCCACGCGTGAGCGACACGATCAGTTACAACTAATGCATATGAGCGCGGCGCTGCAACGGCGATTCAGCGCTTCGCCCTGTCGCAGGCCGATAACCGCGAGATCGAGCCGGCTCACCCCGCGAGCTTGACGATGCCATAGGGATTGAACTTGAACTCATCCACTCCATAGGTGGAATCGAAGGAGAGGCTTGCCCCCCGCGCCTTGAGCGTCGGATCGAGACCCCTCTTGCCGATCTCGTCGGCAACTGCATCCATGATGGCAACGACCTGCCTTTCGCTGCCTGATGTCTCCGGCACATAGACCTCCGGCAGCCCCACGAGATGGAAGCCGACGCTTTCCAGGTAACCGCGCGCCGAGAGCGGCCGCTTCGCGAAGGCCAGCCGGCCGACGCGTTGCTGGGCGAGCCGATCGCCGGCCTTCTGCGCTTCAGCGCCTTGGCCGATCAGCGTTCTCCATCGATCGAGCCCATGTGCGATACCGGCGCTTTCGCCCTTGACGGCAACCGCTCCCGCCTGGATCAGCCGCTCGACGAGACGAAGCGCCGTCATCGACACCTTGATGGTGTCTGCCTGCGTCATGCTCGGCCCCAGGACATAGAGGACGGATTGATGATCGGCGACGGCTTTCTCGTCCGTCTCGTTCCAGGCATTGGGTTCGACCAGATCCCAGCAGACATCGAATGACCGGCTCATGCGGTCATCCGGCTCTGCCTGCGAATAATCCTCATCGACGCTGAACCCGGTGGCGAAATCACGGGTCGCTTGGGCTGCCGCTTCGGACAAGCGGCTGAGGTCGCGATCCCTCCCGAGAAAACAGAGGACATGCCGGGGTGTCACCGACGACGCCTCCTCCTGGATGATCGTTTCCGGGCTGGCTTGCGCAGCGAAAGACGGTTTCCAGCCGATCACGGCCCATAGGGACCCCAACAGCGCGCGACGCAGGATATGCAAGAGCGATGCCTCCGTTCGGTCGAATCTTTACAGCTTTCGCTTGTAAACATATGGCATCCGAAACGAAAGCGGGATCATCGCCCAGGCGATGCGTCGCGCCCTTTCCTCAGGCCCAGATGTCTCCGGGCGTGAACCCTTCGGTGAAGGGATCCTCATTGTCGAGAACGAGGGTGTTCAGGCCGGAGATCCAGCTGGTGCCGGTCAGTGTCGGGACGACGGCGGATCTATCACCGATCCTTGCTTCTTCGACCAGCCTGCCGGTGTAGATATTGCCGAGGATCCCCTGATGCCGGAAATCCTGATTGAGCGGCAACTCACCCTTCGCATGCAGAACGGCCATCTTCGCGCATGTGCCGGTGCCGCAGGGGCAGCGATCGAGCGCTCCCGTCCAGGTGGCGGGATCGTCCCAGGAAAGATCACCCGTCGCCATCGTCACCGTGTTCTTCCAGTCGGCGTTCGGATCATCCGTTGGTCCCGACAGCTGCGAGATCGTGATGCCGACACCGGGATAATGCGGATGGGCAACCGGCAACTGTTCGATGGCCGCCTGCCGGATCATCGCGGAAACACGCGCGATCTCCCGCCCGTGCGCCGGGATCAGTTCAAGCCCCTTGAACTGCCTGACATCAGCGATGACATAGAACATGCCGCCCCAGCCGACATCGACCGTAACCTTTCCAAGATGCGGCACGTCGATGACGGCATCGAGATGGGCGGCGAATGCCTGCACGTTCTTGAAGGTCACGCTTTTGACCTTGCCGTCCTTGCATTCGGCCTTGATGCGAATAAGGCCGGCAGGCGCCTCGAGGACCAGTTCGGTGGCGGGCTCCTTCATCGGAAGCATGCCCATTTCCAAGAGGACCGTCACCACGGAGATGGTGTTGCCGCCGGACATCATCGGATATTCGACCTGCTCCATGATGACATAGCCGGCATCGGCTTCGGGATGAGAGGGTGGCACGATGATGTTGCAGCAATGGGCAGGATAGCCGCGCGGTTCGCGCAGCATTAGCTTGCGCAGCTGATCGTCATTGCTCTCCAGCCATTTCATCTTCTCATAGACGGAGTTTCCGGGAATGTGCGGAACGCCTCCCGTTATCACGCGCATCGGCGTGCCGGCGTGGGTTTCGACCGCATGAATCGTTCTCTTGAATCCCATTTCTGCTTCCTCCTCTGGTGAGTTGCGTGTTCGTTTTCATGGGAGCAATGCGTGGCCTTCCGCTTTTTCTGTAACGCGCCGGATACGGTATTGCTTTGTAATATCGTATACGATATCTGAAAACACAGGCCCGTCAACCGGGAAAGGCGAAAAATAGACATAGCTGTACATTTTGTCTGTCAGCGCGCCACCACGTTTGCTAAAGAAGCCTCAGAACGGCCGCTCGGCCAGGAGAGACACAGGAGAAGATACAAAATGTCGGATGAGGTCGTATTCGATCTGGCGGAAGCCGAGAGCTTGGCGATGCGCGCTTGCCTCGCGGCAGGCGCCAGCCAAGCCACCGCCCGTTCCCTCGTGGACGCCACCTTGTCCGCCGCGCTTTATGGACCTCCGGCCGTCGGGTTCCCGCATTTCGTCGATTACCTCGACAGCTTCCGTGAGGGCCGCATCAATCGCGATCCCGCTCCTACCTGCGAGCGTCCTTATCCCGCCTTCTTCGCCGCGGACGCCGATCGGGGGATAGCACAGCTCGGTTTCGATCTTGCCTTCGAGGATCTGGTCGAAGCGGTGCGGTCGCTCGGGGCCGCGGTCTTCACGCAAACGAACAGCTATACCACAGGAGAACTCGGCTATTACGTTCGCCGTCTTGCCGGCGAAGGGATCGTCGGCATCGCCGCGACCAATGCCAATGCCATGGTGGTCGCCAAAGCGGGCGGCCCGGCCGTCTACAGCACCAACCCGATGGCCTTCGGCTTTCCGCTCGGCGAAGGATCGCCGCCGCTCCTCATCGACCAGGCGTCGAGTGCGACCGCCTATGTCAACGTCGTCGCGGCGGCGGCCGAGGGACGCAGCATCCCGGCGGGATGGGCCGTCGATGAAGCGGGACAGGAAACCCAAGATGCCGCAAGGGCGCTCGGCGGAGCCCTCCTTCCCTTCGGCGGGCGCAAGGGCGCCAATGTGGCGCTGATGGTGGAAATGCTGTCGGCTGGCCTGTCCGGCGGCCCCTGGTCATTGGATACGCCGTCTTTCCGATCGGGGAGCGCCAGCCCCGCTGTCGGGTTGACGATTGTCGCGATAATGCCGGGTCGCGACGGCCTTGTCGAACGCGCGCACCAGCAGGCCGACCGCCTGCAACGCCACGGCGTCTTCGTACCCGGCGTCAGCGGCATCGAATATCCGAGGCCTGCATCGGAAGGGCTGAAAATATCCCGCGCCGTGTTTGAAGCCATCACGAAGATAGCGGAGGCTGACGGCTAAACGGACCTTTTCCCGGGCAGATGTTCGAGCAGCGATTGGCACGCGCTCATGATGTGACCATAGACCAGCTCTGCTGCCTTGTCCTCATCCCGCTCCCGGCAGGCTTCGACGATTTGCCGATGTTCGCGGTCCGCCGTCTGCTGGCCGTGCGATAGGGTCAATTGCACCCGGAGATATCGTTCCAGCCGGTCGTTCACCGAACGGATCGTGCTGACGAGGAAGGGCCGGCGAGCATCCTCGTAAAGGCGGCTATGAAACCGCCAGTTCAGTTCCGACCAGCGGGCGACGTCGGTTTCCCCAGCGAAAGCATCGCAATAGGCAAGCGCCTCGCTGAAAGTCTCCTGCGTCATGTGTGGAACCGAGAGCTTGATGGCATTCGTTTCCAGGATCGCGCGCACCTCGAAGATTTGAGCAATCTCGGGTTCGGAAAGGCTGGTGACGACCGCGCCCTTGTTGCGATGGAACTCTACCAGGCCTTCGGCTTCGAGCCGTTTGAGCGCCTCGCGGACGGGGATCTTGCTGACATTGAACAGCCGGGCGACATCGTCCTGCCGGATCGGTTCGCCTTCATCAAGCGAGCCATCCGCGATCGAATCGCGGAGGAATTTCAGGATCACATCCGAGGCCGTGGGCGCCTTCCCGAGATCGGTCACCTGTTCGGTACTGAAAGGCATTTCCCAGCTCCTTGTTTCCGAGACGGAGATTCTGCTTGGGATATCGTAGACGATCTCTTTCCTCAAGGCCGCCGATTTTATGCCACCGCTTGTGCGCCGGTGATTTCCACGAGCGATCCGCACATAAATGCCGCTTCATCCGATGCCAGAAAGGCGACGAGTGCGGCCACCTCCTCCGGCTTGCCGATGCGGCCGAAGGGGACGAGCTTGTCGAGATCGGCAATCGTCCGGCCGGAGCGCTTGACGCCGGCCTCCAGCATCGGCGTGTGGATTTCGCCTGGGCAGACGGCATTGACGCGGATCTTGTCGGGCGCATAGTCGCGGGCGAGGTTCTGAGTGAAGGCGGCGACGGCCGCCTTCGTCGTATTGTAGGCGATATGGTTCGGCGCGGGATAGAGACCCCATTGCGAGGCCGTGTTGACGATCGCGCCGCCGCCTGCCTCAATCATATGCGGCAACGCCGCCCGGCAGAGATGGAACATCGAATCGAGATTGACGGCGAAGCTCGCCTGCCAATCCTCGTCCGAGAGCGACAGCAGGTTTCCGCGCCGGTTGATGCCGGCATTGTTGACCAGCACATCAAGCCGTCCCTTGATCGCAAAGGTCTTCTCGATCAGCTCGAAGCAGTCGGACTTCCGGGAGATGTCGGCCAAGATGGCGGCCGCCGATCCGCCTGCGTCCTCGATCAGCGAGGCGACTTCGGCCGCTGCTTGCGCGTTGGCATCCGTCACCACCACCAAGGCGCCCTCATCGGCGAGCCTTCTCGATATGGCCGAGCCTATGCCCCCGCCTCCGCCCGTGACGACCGCGACCTTGCCATGGAATCTTTTCATACCAGATCTCCTATCTAATGTAGCTGCCGCCATTGACGTCGAATGTCGCCCCGTTGACCGAGGCCTGCGACGGGCGAAGCAGGAAGGCCACCAGCTCGGCGATCTCCTCCGTCTCGGCCATTTCGCCGATCGGGATGTCACCGACCGCCGCTTCCTTTCCGTACTTGGCCACGAAATCCTCGGCCATGTCAGTGCGCACCCATCCTGGCGCGATGGCGACGGCGATGACGCCGTCGCGCCCGAAGCTCCTCGCGATCGACTTGGTCAGATTGATTAGCGCCGCCTTGGTCGCGCCATAGGGCATGGCGTCGGCGGTATAACCGCGCTGGCCGGCTCGGCTGGCCATGTTGATAATCCGCCCGCCGCCATTCTGCCGGAAATGCACGAGGGCTTCCTTGCAGAGATCGGCCGCGGCGAAGAAATTCACCTGAAACTCCTTCTGCCAGGCGGCCCGCCAATCGGCGGGATCGGCGTCAACCGAAATTTCTGTGCGGATGCCGGCATTGTTGACAACGGCATCAATGCGCCCCGCCGCCGCGAGCGCATCGCGCCACAGCGTGAAGGCGCCGTCGGGACTGGAAAGGTCGGACTGAACGATCAAGCCGTTCCCACCGAGCTTGCCCAACAGGGCTTCCGCCCCTCGGCCATCGCGCCCGTAATGGATGATCGGCCGTGCCCCTTCGGCAGACAGGCGCTCGGCGATGGCGGCGCCGATCCCGCCCGATGAGCCCGTCACGAGCACTGTTTGGCCGGCGAGTGGTTGAGCATGAGACATGCCGGCTCCTAACCGAGTAAACTGACCTGGGGACCCCAGGTGTCGGACAGGGCGAATCCCGAGGCGAAGGGGTCGTCGTCGGAGATGCGAAGCTGTTCACGGCCATAGACGAAGGCCCGGCCTGATATTCTCGGCATCACGGCGCGGCGACCGCCGACCTCGGCCTCGCCGATCGCCTCGGCGAGAAACTCGCCGCCGATGATCGACCGCGACGTTCTGCGGTCGCCGACCACGACCTCGCCGCGGGCGTAGAGCGTCGCAAGGTTGGCCGAACTGCCGGTCCCGCAGGGCGAGCGGTCGACGCGGCCGGGCTGCAGCGTCGTGCAGGTCCTTACCGCGCCATCGGCTTCGCGACTGCGGAACATCACGTAAGCGATCTCATCGACGCCGCTCAGCACCGGATGGGCAACCGAAACCTGACCTGCGAGCAGCGACTTGAGCTCGATCCCGGCTTCCGCCAGCTGCCGGGCATTGGCCGGCGTTATGTCGAGGCCGAGCTGATCGATGTCGACGAGCGCATAATAGACGCCACCGAAGGCGACGTCGATCTTGATGCGCCCCCATTTCGGCGTCTCCACCTCCCGGTCCAGCACTTCGGCAAAACTCGGCACGTTGTCGAGGCTGACGGACAGGCAGCGCCCATCGCGACAGGCGGCGCGCGCGACGATGAGGCCGGCGGGTGTGTCGAGACGCACCAACGTTTCCGGCTCCGACATCGCCACCCGGCCGCTTTCGAGAAGCGCGGTGACGACGCAGATGCAGTTGCTGCCGGACATCGGATGAGCGCGGTCGGCCTGAAGGACGATGAAGCCGGCATCGGCATCGACGCGCGTCGGCACCACCAGCAGGTTCACCGACATGGCGACATTGGCGCGCGGCTCGAAGGTCACGAAGCGGCGCAGGCTGTCGTCGACCCTGTTAATGTGGTTCATCTTGTCGAGCATGGTCGCGCCGGGTATTTCGGGCGCCCCCGACAGGATGACCTTGCCGATCTCGCCTTGGCAGTGGACCTGTAGCAGTTCGAGGCTGCGGTCCCAATTCATTCGGCCACCTCCGGTTTGATGTACCAGCCCCACGGATCTTCGCCGACGAAGCGGGTGATCTGCTTCGTCTCGAGATAATTGTCGAGGCCCCAGCGGCCGAGTTCGCGGCCGATACCGGATTCCTTGTAGCCGCCCCAGGGCGCTTCGGTGAAAGTCGGCTGCGAGCAGTTGATCCAGACGATGCCGGCGCGGAAGGCGGCCGCAACGCGCTCGGCCTTGACGTCATCCTTCGACATGACGGCGGCAGCAAGGCCGAAGCGGGAATCATTGGCGAGCTCGATCGCCTCCTCTTCGGTCTTGAACGCTCGGATGCAGACGACAGGCCCAAAAATCTCCTCCACCCAGGCGGCGCTGTCGAGCGGAACGTCAGTCAGAATGGTCGGCTGGAGGTAATAGCCCTTCACGAACCCTTCAGGGCGCGCTCCGCCGCAAGCAATTGTGGCACCTGCCTGCCTTGCCGCTTCGATTGCTGCAACGACCTGCTCATGCTGACGTTTTGAAACCAGCGGCCCGAGGAGCACGCCCTCGTCCAGACCGTTGCCGATCTTGATCTTTTTCGTTTCCTCGACAAGGCGCGCAAGCAGCCGTTCGTAGATGCTGTCCTGCACGAGGACCCTTGACGTCGCCGAGCAGACTTGGCCCTGGTTCCAGAAGATGCCGAACATGATCCATTCGACCGCCGCGTCGACATCGGCGTCCTCGAAGACGACGAAGGGCGACTTGCCGCCGAGTTCCAGGCTGACACGCTTGATGTCGCGAGCGGCGGCAGCCATAATTTTAGAACCGACCGGTCCGGAGCCGGTAAAGGCGAGCTTGTCGACTTCTTTATGATCTATGATTGCCTGCCCGGCGACCGATCCGGCGCCCGTCAGAATGTTGAGCACGCCGGGTGGGAGCCTAGCCTCGTCGGCAATCGCCGCAAGTTCGAGCGCCGTCAGCGATGTCAGTTCGGCAGGCTTCAGCACGACGGTGCAGCCGGCGGCGAGCGCCGGGGCAACCTTCCAGGCAGCCATCAGCAGCGGATAATTCCAGGGAATGATCGCGCCGGCGACGCCAAGCGGCTCGCGTACCGCTTTGGAGGTGAAGCGCGTGTCGGGAAGCGCGATCGTCTCCTCGGGATTGTTGTCGAGCTGTTCGGCAAGGCCCGCATAAAAATCGAAGCAGCCCGCCGCGTCGGCGACATCCCAGTCGGCCTCGGGGAAGGGCTTGCCGTTGTCGAGAACTTCCAGCCGGGCGATCTCAGCCTGGCGGGCACGGATGCCGTCGGCGATGGCGCGGAGATATCGGGCGCGCTGGGCGCCGGGCAATTTCGGCCAGCCGTCCTTGTCGAAGGCGCGGCGTGCCGCCTTGACGGCGAGATCAACATCTTCAGCGGTCGCTGCGCCGATCGTCTGGATCACTTCTTCCGTCGCCGGATTGGTCACCGTGCAGGTGCCGCCCTTGACCGGCTTCACCCATTGTCCGTCGATATAAAGTTCGCTTCGCATGTTCACTTCCTTTCGCCTTGCGCCGATGCGCTCAGAAGCGGTCGACGCGATAGGGTTTCATGGCCACGGGCGGCTCTACGCCCGTGATGAGATCGGCCATCAGCCGGCCTGTTGTGGCCGCATAGGTGAGGCCGAGATGTCCATGGCCCGTCGCGTACCAGACGTTGCGGCGCTTGGCGGACGGCCCCATGACTGGCACGGTGTCGGGCAGCGCCGGGCGATGCCCCATCCACTCCGTCGCTCCTCCGGTCTTCAGCTCCGGCAATGCCTCCCGCGCTCGCTTCACCAGGATCTTCGCGCGCCGATAATCCGCAGGCTCATCGAGGCCGGCCATCTCGACCGTGCCGCCGACGCGGATGCCGCCCGCGGTCGGCGTCACCATGAAGGCGCGCGCCGGCCAGATGATCGAATGGCGCATCGAAATGCCGGGCTCCATGATCTGCGTGTGGTAACCGCGCTCGGTTTCGAGCGGAATATGCTCGCGCAGCAGGGCGGAAAGCCGGGCGGTGAAGGCACCGGCCGCGAGCACGACCTTCCCCGCCGCTACCCTTCGCCCGTCCGCCAGGCGAAGGGCGGAGATACCGGCCTCGCTTTGCTCGAAGCCGACGACGTCACCCCGCACGATCCTGCCGCCGAGTGCCTCGAACCTTTCGGAGAGAGCAATCACGAGCTTGTAGGGATCAGTGATCGACCGGTTGTCAGGAAAGAGCACCGCCTTGCCGATCTTCGTCGTCAGGGCCGGCTCGAGGTCGCGGATGGCATTGCCGCCGAGGATTTCGTGCCGGAAGCCGAAGCGCTCCAGGATTTCGATATGCTCCCGATCCGCCTTGAACTCGGCCTCGTCGGCATAGAGACTGAGGCAGCCCTCGGCCGTCAGCATCTGAGTCAACCCGGTCTGCTTCAGCAGCGCATCGAAGTCTTCACAGACGCGCCGGCAGAGAACGGCGCCGGCGGCCTCCAGCTCCCGCAGCTTCGAGGGGCGGCTCGCCGCCAGGAACCTCAGAAACCACGGCACCAGTTTCGGCATGTAACCGGGCCGGACACGCACCGGTCCCTCCGGATCGAGCAGCCATTTCGGCATCTGCGCCCAGATGCCCGGACGCGAAGCCGGCATGAATTCGGTGACGGCGATGCTTGCCATATTGCCGTAGGAGGCGCCCTTGCCCGGCGCATCGCGGTCGACGAGCGTCACGGCAAGGCCGCGGCGCTGGAGTTCATAAGCGATGGTGACGCCGATGATGCCGGCGCCGACGACCACGATGGATGACACGAAGAACCTCGCAATTTCAGGTGGGGCCGAGGCGGTTTGCTCGCCCCGGACCGGTTATTCGTTACCAGTTGAGGATCGGCTCCATAGCCGCCCGGAACTCGGCCTTTTCCTCGGCCGTCAACTCGCCGAGCGGCGCACGGCACTGCCCGACCGGCAGGCCCTGAAGTTCGCAGCCATACTTGATCTTCTGCACGAACTTACCGCTTTCGAGGATGTTCATCGCCCGGTAGAGCGTTTTCATCTGTTCGCGCGCCTTGTTCAGATCGCCTGCCTTGAATGTGCGGTCGAGATCACAGCAGGCCTTGGCCATGCAGTTCGACGGCCCGCAGATCCAGCTTGCAGCGCCCCAGAACATGAAGTCGAGCGCGATGTCGTCGGAACCGCTGACGAGCTGAATCTTGCCCTCATAACGGCTGGCGATTTCGATCGCCCGCTGCAACACGCCCGAGCTTTCCTTGATCCCGATGACGCGCCGATTGTCGGCAAAGTGATCCAAAAGCTCGAAGCTGATGTCGGCACCATCCTTGGCCGGATAGGAATAGAGGACGAGGTTCACATCGACGGCGCCGAGGACGGCTTCATAGTGCTTGATGAGCTCGGCTTGTGTCGGGCGGGTGTAGAATGGCGGCGCCAGCAGGACAGTGTCATAGCCGATGTCTCTCGCCAGCGCCGTCTGCTCGATCACCTCGCGGGTGGCGGGCGCATTGGTGCCTGCGATCAGAATCTCGCCCGGCCTGGCAAAGTCCTTGACGAACTGCAGCACATCACGGCGCTCTTCCCTGGATTGGCTGAAATATTCTCCGGTCGATCCGTTCGGAACCCAGCCGGTCACGCCTGCCTCGCGCAGATGGATCAGAAGTCTTTCGAACGCCTTGAAGTCGATCCTATTGTTGACATCGAAGGGAGTGATGAGCGCGGGCATAACGCCGGAAAGTTTCATGGGATGTCTCCTGTCCTGGGAACGGCTGTTTCTAGATTGCAAGCTTCTTGAGGATACGTCCCTCGATGAGGGAAACGGCCCGCGTGAGGGGGAAAGCGATGATGAAGTAGATGAGGGCGACGACCGTCAGCACTTCGACGGGACGGGCCGTGTTGTTGGAGATGTTCTGGCCGACGAACATCAGGTCCGCCATGCCGACGGCCGAGACCAGGGCACTCTCCTTGAAGAGGCTGACGCAGTTCGACAAGAGCGTCGGAATGGCCCGCAGCACCGCCTGCGGCAGCACGACGTTGACGACCTGGACCCTGTTCGGCAGGCCAAGCGCAACGCAGGCGTCCAGCTGCTCCCGGCCGATCGACTTGAGGCTTGCCCGGAAGGTCTCGCTGGTGATCGCGCCCATGTAAAGCGTCAGCGCGATCACGCCGGACGCAAGATTCGAGAGCTCGACGCCGAGCAGCAGCGGCAGGCAGAAGAAGATCCAGAAGAGCTGGATGAGAACCGGCGTGCCGCGGAAGAATTCGACATAGATGCCGGAGATCGCGCGAAGCGCTGGGTTGCGCGACGTTTTGGCCAGGCCGACGAGGAAGCCGAGGGAACATCCGAGCACGATGCAGATGACCGTCAGCTTGATCGTCATCCAGAGGCCGAGCAGAAGCGCATTTTCGAAACGCAGCAGGATCGAGAAGTCGAGCGTCATCATCCTGGCCTCCTAGCTGACGAGGATCTGGCGGCGGCGTTCGAGCAGGCCGACGATCTGGGTTATCGGGAAGGACACGGCGAAATAGATGAGAGCCACGACCGTAAAGGTCTCGATCGGCCTGTAGGTCTCGGTGGCGAGCGTCTTGCCCTGATACATCAAGTCCTGGATCGCCACGATCGCAACGAGCGCGCTCTGCTGGAAGATGACGATGCCGTTGGTCAGGAGCACCGGGATCGAGGCGCGGAAGGCCGTCGGGAAGATGATGTAGAGCACGCGCTGGAGCGGGTTGAGGCCGAGCGCGATGCCGGCATCGAGCTGTTCGCGCGGCACCGCCTGGATCGAGGCGCGGTAGGCCTCGGCGTTGAACGCCATGAGATTGAGCCCGAGCGCCATGATGCCCATCGTCATCGGATCGAGGAAGACGTCGAACAGCATCGGCACGCAGTAGAAGATCCAGACGATCTGGACGATGGCAGGCGTGCAGCGGAAGAATTCGACGAACAGCATGAAGGGTAGCCGCAGGACCCGATAGGGACTCATGATCAGCAGAGCGAGCGCGAAGCCGAAGACGATGCCGATGACATTCGCCGCCGCCGTCAGCTGCAGTGAAACCCACAGGCCCTGAAGAAGCGGAGCAAGGGTGACTGCGTTGAAGTCGAACGTGTAGTTCACGGCATGCCCTCCCTACTGCTTGATGTGGAAGACGCGGTCGATGAATTCCTTGGTGCGCTCCTCGCGCGGCGCGGCGAGCACCTGTTCGGGAGGCCCGTCCTCGACCACCACGCCACCGGCACAGAAGATCACACGCGAGGCGATGTTCTTGGCGAACCACATGTCATGGGTCACGATCATCATCGGCATGTCCTGGGCGGCGAGTTGCAGGATGACCTGCTCCACCTCGCTGACGAGCTCGGGGTCGAGAGCCGAGGTGACTTCGTCGAACAGCATCAGCTTCGGGTCGAGCATCAATGCGCGGGCAATGGCCACGCGCTGCTTTTGGCCGCCGGAAAGCTGCGCCGGATAGGCCTTGGACTTGGCGCCGAGCCCGAAGCGCTCGAGCAGCGCCTGGGCGCGATCCGTCGCCTTTGTCTTGGCTTCTCCGCGCACCTTGCAGGGGGCGAGGATCAGATTCTGGGTTACGTTCAGATGCGGAAACAGCGTGTAATGCTGAAAGACCATGCCGATCGAGCGGCGGACATTGGTGTCGATCTCAGTCTTCTTGGCCGCACCGGCGGAAGAAATATAGGGCTTCCCGTCGAAATTGATCGACCCGCTGTCGATTTGCTCCAGGCCCATCATCACCCTCAGCAGCGTGCTCTTGCCGCCACCGCTGGGGCCGATGACGACGACGCGTTCGCCGGGCTTCATTTCGATGTCGATGCCTTTCAGCACCTGGATTGCCCCGTTGCCGTAGCTTTTGTGGAGCGCCTGCATTTTCACGAGGGGAAGGCTGAAGGACGTGGTCATGCCAATCTCCGCTGATCGAAGCTGGGAGGGCCGGCGCTCCTCGCACCGGCCCGGCGAGGTTACTTCGCGCCCTTGAGCACTTCGTCGACGGCCTTGCGGATCAGCTCATCGACATGGCCGGTCGCGACCTTCTCTTCGAGGAAGATGTCGACGACTTCGACATCGGCCGCCGAAAGCTGATGCGGCAGGCCGAAGGCGACGCCCTGCTTGGCAAGCGCCGGCGTCGGGTTGAGCGCCACCGCCCAGTCCGGGTTCGACTGGGTGAAGAGCTGATTGGTGTCGGAGGCGTCGACCAGGATGTCGGCACGCTTCGAGGTGACCGCCAGGCGGGTCTCGTCATTGCCGGGAAGACGCATGATCGTGGCGTTCTTCACCGCTGCGGAAATCGCCTTGTCCTGCGCCGTGCCGGACATGACGGCAAGCGTCACGCCCGCCTTGTCGATATCGGCCACCGAAGCGGCGCCCGGCGCAATCTTTGGGTTGTTTTTGTTGTAGGCGAGCGATATCTGGTACTCCATCGCTGGAACCGAGAACTGCACGGCCATGGCGCGCGCCGGCGTGCGGTTCAGCGCCAGCGACATGTCCCATTTGCCCGCCTGCAGGCCGGCGACGATGTTGTCCCAGGTGGTATCGACGAATTCGGGTTTCACCTTCAGCACGTCGGCGAATTCCTTGCAGAGATCGGCAAAGAAGCCGGAATATTCGCCTGTCGCCGGGTCGCGCATGACATAGGGCGGCGCGACGGCCGCGCCGCAACGCAGGACACCCGCCTTCTGCACGCCCTGCCAATATCCCTCGGCAGTCTGAGCCTCAGCGGCGGTTGCGGAAAGAGCTCCCATCAAGGCGAGCGCAGGCAGCGTCCGCAAGGCGGACGTTATCAAAGAAAGCATCGGGCATTCCTCTTTTTGTTGTGCGCAGAAAGGCGCGGTTCCACTCGTCGGCTCTGGCCGTTTCTATTATTTTGTGTCGGCTGCGTGTCGACTGACGAAAATATGTCAACAGCGTGTCGACAAAGTCAAGCGGAAAAATTACATTGCCGACACGCTGTTTTTCTGGCCCAATGGATCGGCGTCTGGAGAAAGGGACTTAAGTGTCTGAAGAATCGGAAGTGAAACGGATCCGCGGCACCGGCTGGAAGAACGTCTATGAAACACTCCGCAACGAGATCCTGTCGCTCGCTTTGCCGCCCGGTCAGCTTCTCGACGAGACGACGCTGGCCGAACGTTTCGACATGTCGCGTTCGCCGGTGCGCGAAGCGCTGATCCGCCTCGGCGCCGACGAACTGGTCGTGACGCTGTCGAACCGAAGCACCATCGTCGCCCCCATCGAGGTTGCGACCTTTCCCAAATATGTCGAAGCGCTCGACATCGCGCAGCGCATGAATACGCGGCTTGCCGCCGCGCTCAGAACCGAAGCCGACCTGAAGATCATCGCCAAGCGGCTGAAAATCTTCGAAGCGGCGGTGAAGACAGGCAATCACCTCGCCATGTCGGAAGCCAACAAGAATTTCCACATGGCGATCGCCCATGCCGGAAAAAACCAGTATCTCGCCTCGTTCTACGAGAAGCTGCTGTCGCAGGGCCAGCGCATGCTCCACCTGCATTTCGAATATCTGGAGCGGACCCATGAGGGGTATCTCCTAACCGACGAACATGCACTGATGCTCAATGCCATCCGGGACAAGAACGTGGATCTGGCCGACGAACTCGCCCACGCCCATACGCGCCAGTTCCAGGACAATTTCATCAACTTCATGCGCGAGAACTACACGACGGATGTCGCGCTAGGGCCGCTCAGAGCCGCGGAGTGATCAAGTGAACGACAAAAGCATCGGATTCGTCGGAACCGGCGTGATCACCGAGGCGATGGTTCGCGGGCTTCTCGCTGAGCCGGCCTATGCCACCGAGATTCATGTCTCCCCGCGAAGCGCCCACATTGCGGAAACGCTGGCAGCCGAATTCGCAGCCGTGAGAATTGCCGAGGATAACCAGGATGTCGTCGCGCGCAGCGACATCGTGTTCCTGGCTATACGGCCGCAGATTGCCGAGGAGGTCGTGCGGGAACTGTCGTTCAGCGGCCGGCAGACGGTCGTCAGCGTCGTCGCGGCGACGGAACGCCAGGCCCTCATCGACTGGATCGGCGCCGACGTGCATCTCGTGCAGGCGATCCCCCTGCCCTTCGTCGCAGCTCGCCAAGGCGTCACCGCCATCTACCCGCCTGACGATACGGTCGCAGTGCTGTTCGACACGCTCGGTGCCGCCGTCCAATGCCAGTCGAGGAAGGAATACGATCTACTCGCGGCCGCGAGTTCGATGATGTCGACCTATTTCGGGATCATGGAAACGGTTGCCGGCTGGCTGGAAAGGAGCGGCCTAGAAAGGGCGAAAGGCCATGCCTACATTGCCCCGCTCTTCGCAAGCCTGGCGCAGAAGGCGAGCGGCCCGGGCGCTGAGCCCTTCAGCACGCTGAGCCGCGAATTCGCGACCAGGGGCGGGCTGAACGAGCAGGTTCTGTCCGACTTCGAGAAAAAGGGCGGCATCGCGGCGCTGACCGGAGCGCTCGACGGCGTGCTTGCCCGCATAGAGGGCAGGAACTAAAAGGTAGGCGGCGTGCAGGCGCTGATGACCTCGCAGGCCACCGGCCCGACGCAGCGGAACCGGTGCGGGCGCCTGCTTTCGAAATAATAAGCGTCACCAGGCCCCAGCACGCGCCGTTCGTCGTCGACCGTGACCTCGAGCCTTCCCGAGAGCACGATCCCGCCCTCCTCTCCCTCGTGGACAAGAGGAATTTTTCCGGTGTCGGCGCCCGGTTGGTAGCACTCCTTGAGCATCTGCAGGCTGCGCCCGAACAGGGTTTCGCCAACCTGCTTGTAGGAAATGGCACCCTTGCCGATCTCCACCAGTTCCTCGGCCGCGTAGAAAGCCTTTTTCGGACGTTCGGGTTCGAAGGCGAAGAATTCCGCCAGCCCGATCGGAATGCCGTCGAGAATTCGCTTCAAGGCTCCAACCGAGGGATTGGAGGCGTTCGATTCGATCAGCGAGATCGTCGAGTTCGGCACGCCGGTGCGTTTGGCGAGTTCACGCTGGGAAAGCTTGTGGGCGAGGCGAAGATGGCGAAGGCGGCTGCCGATGTCGATTGACATGATGCGGTCCGTTTGCGTTGTTCAGAATATCTAAAACATGTCAGCTGAACCGATATATTTCAACAGCTTGCGCTGGCGAAGAAAAGGACTTGTTTGCAAAAGAGAAATCACCATTCTCGACCCATCCCTAAGGAGGCCAGAATGGATCAGTTGAACAAGACGAACGCGCCCGTACTCGAAAATTTCTGGATGCCATTCACGGCGAACCGGCAGTTCAAGGCCACGCCGCGGCTTTTGGCCGCTGCGGAAGGAATGTACTACACCGACGTCGATGGAAACCGGGTGCTGGACGGCACGGCCGGACTCTGGTGCTGCAACGCCGGCCACGGCCGCAAGAAGATCGCCCAGGCGGTCGAGCGGCAGCTTGCCACCCTCGATTATGCCCCGACCTTCCAGATGGGGCATCCGATCGCCTTCGACTTCGCCGCGAAGCTGGCTGCGAATGCGCCGGGCGGTGCTGACGCCAAGCTCGACCGGGTCTTCTTCACCGGCTCCGGTTCGGAATCGGTCGATACAGCGCTGAAAATCGCCATCGCCTATCAGCGCGCCATCGGTCAGGGCACCCGCACCCGCATCATCGGCCGCGAGAAGGGATATCACGGCGTCGGCTTCGGCGGCATTTCCGTTGGCGGTCTCGTCAATAATCGGCGAGTCTTCCCGCAAATCCCGGCCGACCACATGCGCCACACGCTCGACGTCGAGCGCAACGCCTTCTCCAAGGGCCTTCCCGCCCATGGCGTGGAACTGGCCGATGATCTCGAACGCCTGGTGCAGTTGCACGGCGCCGAAACCATCGCCGCCGTCATCGTCGAGCCGATGGCGGGATCGGCGGGCGTTATCCTGCCGCCGAAGGGATATTTGGAGAAGCTGCGCGCGACGGCCGACAAGCACGGCATCCTGCTAATCTTCGATGAAGTCATCACCGGCTTCGGCCGTCTCGGCACGCCTTTCGCAGTGGATTATTTTGGCGTCGTGCCTGATCTGGTCACAACGGCGAAGGGCCTGACCAACGGCGCTATCCCCATGGGCGCGGTCTTTGCCAGCCGTAAGGTCCATGACGGACTTATGGTCGGACCTGACAATGCGATCGAACTCTTCCACGGCTATACCTATTCCGGCCATCCGGTCGCCTGCGCCGCGGGGCTCGCGACCCTCGAAATCTACGAGGAAGAAGGGCTGCTGACGCGTGCATCCGAGCTGGCCGAGTATTGGCAGGACGCCCTCCATTCGCTGAAGGGCCTGCCTGGTGTGGTCGACATCCGCAATCTCGGGCTGGTCGGCGCAATCGAACTCGCTCCGCGTGACGGGGCACCGGGAACCCGTGCATACGACGTCTTCGTCGATTGCTTCAAGAAGGGCCTGCTGATCCGCGTGACCGGCGATATCATCGCGCTTTCTCCGCCGCTGATCGTCGAGAAAGACCAGATCGACACGATCGTCTCGACGATCGGCGATGCACTGAAGCGCGCGGCATAATCCCACCGCTTCCTGCCGATGCGGTGGCGACCCGGCCGCCGCATCGGCTTACTCCAGAGGCACGCCAAGCCCGACTTTGACCCGGTCCATCGCAACAAAGGTGCGGAAGCGCTTGACGTTGTTGTTGCCGAAGAAGAGCCGCCGGGTGAGTGCCTCGTAATCAGCCATCGACGGCACGACGATCACAAGAATGAAATCGGCTTCGCCGGTGACGTAATAACATTGCTGGATTTCCGGCGCGGCTGCGAACTCCGTCTTCGCCCGCTCGATCTGATCGGCGGTTTCGCTGATCACCTCCACCTCGACGAAGATCGTGATGGACTGCCCGACTGCCTCCGGCGCGACGACCGAGACGTCCGCCCGGATCACCCCTTCCTCCCGCATCCGCTTGATCCGCCGCTGAACGGCCGGCGCGGACAGGTTCACTGCATCGCCGATCGTGCGCTGCGGGGTCATATTGTCCCGCTGGAGAATGGCGAGGATCTTGCGATCAAAGGCATCGAGCGGCGATGGCTGAACGCGCTTGCTCAAATGGGGACCCCGACGAAACAAAATTGCAAACAGACGCCCAGATATCAGCGCTTTTTCCGTGGGCGATGCAATAGAGTTCAGCAACTTTACGAAATTGAGGTTTGCCATGTTTCTGTTGAACACAGCCGCCGACTATCGTCTGCCGCTTGATCCGCGCGATGAGAACACGCTCGGCATTGCCGCCGCCGAGGACGTGGAGTACTACCTCGGCTTCCGTGAAGACCATGCGATAACACCGCTCGTCGCCCTGCCGGGGTTGGCGCGCGACATCGGCGTTGCCGCCATCCACGTCAAGGATGAAGGCCATCGTCTCGGTCTCGGAAGCTTCAAGGCGCTCGGCGGCGCCTATGCGGTGATCCGCCTCGTTCTCGAAGAGGCGGAGCGGCGGCTTGGGCGCGCAGTCCATATGGCCGAGCTGCACTCGGAAGAAGTCCGAGCCATTGCGCGCGGAATGACCGTTGCCTGCGCCACCGATGGCAATCATGGCCGCTCCGTTGCGCAGGGAGCGCAGCTCGTCGGGGCGCGCGCCGCTATTTTCGTCCACTCCGGCGTCAGTGACGAGCGCGTCGCCGCCATCGCCCGCTTTGGAGCCGAGATGATCCGGGTTGCGGGCACCTATGACGACTCGGTGCGCGAGGCGGCTCGCGTGGCCGAGGCGAAAGGCTGGACCATCGTCTCGGACACCTCCTGGCCGGGCTATGAGCGCATCCCCGGCATGGTAATGCAGGGTTATACCGCGCTCGTCCGGGAAGCGCTCAGGCAGATGCCGGAGCCGCCGACGCATGTGTTCATTCAATCCGGCGTCGGCGGCATTGCCGCGGCGGTCGCCGGCCATCTGTCGATCGCGCTCAGCGAGCGGCGTCCCGTCTTCACCGTCGTCGATCCCGCGCGCGCGGCATGCCTCTTCGAGACGGCCCATGCCGGACATCCCGTGACGATCGCCCATGGCGAGCCGACCGTCATGGCGATGCTCGAATGCTACGAGCCCTCCCTCGTCGCGTGGCGAATTCTTTCCCGCACCGCCGACGCCTTCATGACGGTGGAAGAGACGGATGCGACTGGGATCATGAACCGCCTTGCCGGTCCCGCTGCCGGTGATCCCGCCATCGTCGCCGGCGAAAGCGGCGGCGTCGGCCTCGCAGCCGCCATCAAGGCCGTCGCCGACCCGTCGATCAAGGCAGCGCTCTCGATCGACGGCCGCTCCCGCATCTTCGTCGTCAACACGGAAGGCGCGACGGACCCCGGCAAATATGAAGAGATCACCGGGCTGCCGCCCGCCGCAGTCACCGCGAAGAACCGGAAAGGAGCCTTGACATGACCAGTCCATCCATCAACGCGGCGCGTCTCCTCGGCCGCATCAGGGCGCTCGGCGGGATCGGCCGGGATAACGACGGCCGGCTCGTCCGACTGGCAGCTTCCGATACGGAAAAGCTCGGCCGCGACCAGTTCGTGGCATGGGTCAGGGAGGCGGGGCTCGAAGTCGCCGTCGATCGCATCGGCAACATCTTCGGCATATGGAAACCGGATAGGGCGGCAGACGAAGCCCCTATTCTCATCGGCTCGCACATCGACACCGTCATCGGCGCCGGCATCTATGACGGCTGCTACGGCACGCTTTCGGGGCTCGAAGTCATCGAGACACTGAAGGCGGAGGGCCTGACGCCATCCCGGCCGATCGCCGTCGCGGCCTTCACCAATGAGGAAGGCGTGCGCTACGCGCCCGATATGATGGGATCGCTGGTCTATGCGGGCGGCCTCGATATCGATGCGGCGCTTGCCACCATTGGCACCGATGGAACGGTGCTTGGCCGCGAACTCGAGCGGATCGGCTATGCCGGCGAGCATCGACCGGGTTTCCTCAAGCCGCATGCCTATATCGAGCTGCATATCGAGCAGGGACCAGTCCTCGAACGCGAGGGCATTCCGGTCGGCGTCGTCGAAGATCTTCAAGGCATTTCCTGGCAGCGGGTGACCATCACCGGCGACGCCAACCACGCGGGGACGACACCGATCTCCATGCGCCGCGATGCGGGCCATGCCGCAGCTCGGGTCGTCACCTTCCTGCGGGAGCGAGCGAAAGCGTCCAACACGCCGACCGTCGCCACGGTCGGCTGCATGAGTTTCGAACCGAACGCGATCAATGTGATCCCGTCGCGGGCGATCTTCACGGTCGATCTGCGCGATCCCGACGAGGATCGCCTCAGGGAAGAAGAGGCCGCGCTCGCTAATTTCCTGGAAAGCCTATCGACCGAGGAGCAGGTCGGCATATCCGTGGAAAGGCTTGCGCGCTTCGAGCCCGTGAAATTCGACCAGAGCATCGTGCGGCTCGTAGAAAAGGCTGCGCGGGAACGGGGTCTTGCCTGCCGGCGAATGACATCGGGCGCCGGCCACGATGCGCAGATGATCGCAAGGATTGCCCCGTCGGCGATGATCTTCGTCCCGAGCGCCGGCGGCATCAGCCATAATCCGAAGGAATTTACGGCCGACGAGGATCTCGTCGCAGGCGCCAACGTCCTGCTCGACGTCGTTCGTCGTCTCGCTACGGAAGGAACGCCGAAATGAGCATCGACAGGAACACGCTTCATGCCGAGATGACGGCGTGGCGACACGATCTCCACGAACATCCCGAATTCGGCTTCGAGGAACGGCGGACATCCTCCTTCGTGGCGGCCAAGCTGCGGGAATTCGGCTTCGACGAGATCGCCGAAGGCGTCGGCGGCACCGGTGTCGTGGGAACACTGAAGCGCGGCAGCGGCAACCGCGCCATTGCTCTGCGCGCCGACATGGACGCGCTGAGGATCAACGAACAGTCGGACCTGCCGCACCGCTCGAAAAACCCCGGCGTCATGCATGCCTGCGGCCACGACGGCCACACCACGATGCTGCTCGGCGCGGCAAAAATACTGGCTGAGGAAGGCGGCTTCGATGGCGCCGTGCGCTTCATCTTCCAGCCGGCCGAAGAATGGGGCAAAGGGGCGCTCGCGATGATGGCCGACGGGCTCTTCGAACGGTTCCCCTTCGACGAGATCTACGGAATCCATAACATGCCGGGGCTCGGCGTCGGCAATTTCCGCACGCGCCCGGAAGCGATCATGTCGGCCGAGGACAATTTCGAGATCACCTTGACCGGCATCGGCGGCCATGCCGCGCGGCCGCACTGGGGCAATGAGGTGCTCGTCGCCGCCTGCGCGCTGGTCACCAACCTGCAGACCATTGTCTCCAGGCGGCTCGATCCGGCCGATATCGGCGTCGTCTCGGTCACCGAACTGATCACCGACGGCACGCGCAATGCGCTTCCCGGCCTCGCCCGCATTCTCGGCGATGCCCGCAGCTTCAGCTCCGAGATCAGCGAGACGATCGAAAAGCAGATGCGGGTGATCGCCGAAGGCACGGCCGCGACCTATAACGTCAAGGCCGATGTCGTCTATACTAGGGAATTCGTCCCTCTGCTGAACGACCCTGCCTTGACGGAGGAAGCGCTTGCCGTCGCGCGCGATCTCTACGGCGAGCCGAATGTCGCCATCGAAAGCAAGCCGATGACGGGATCGGAAGATTTCGCGCAGTTCCTGTCAAAGGTGCCGGGCTGCTTCGTCTTCCTGGGTAATGGCGAACACTCGCCGCCGCTGCATAACCCGACCTATGGCTTCAACGACGATGGCCTCCTGCACGGCGCAGAATTCTATGCGGGAATTGCACGCCGGCGGCTCCGGCCAAGCTGAATTCTAGAGCGGGAACCGCGTCGGAGCTCTAGCGCTTCACGGTCTGTGAGGGCAGCTGACCGAAGCGCTTCTTGTATTCGGCGGCAAAGCGTCCGAGATGGGTGAAGCCCCATCTCAGCGCGATATCACCGATGGGCTGCGTTCCGTCTAATTGCAGCAGCTCGCGATGGGCGGCAACCATCCGGATTTCATGCAGGTAGGCGATCGGAGTGGTGTTCCTGAACTGCCGGAAACCCTGCTGCAAAGTCCGAACGCTTACCTTGGCCGCCATGGCGATCTCGCTGAGCGAGATCGGATCGGCGATGTGCTCCTGCATGAAATCCATGGCCCATTTCACATGGCGGGGGGCCGGGAGCGGAGCGGCACGCGCCAGCTCCTCTGAATAGTGATGCGGACATGTCTCCAGAAGCAGGTACACCGCCGCGTCGCAGAGCGATCTGACGGCCAGAGGTGAGCGTTGTAGCAAGCCGTTGCCGCTGAGGCCGCTGTGGAGGTTTGAGACGAGTTGTTGCAGGAGGAATCCCGGACCGACCGTCAGATCAATGTCGGTATGGAAGCCGACATCGCCGCTGATCGTCCGCTCGCACATATGGGAGAGCTGCGCGGCGATCTTGGCACGGTCGATGAAAAGACAGAAATGACTGCGGGGGCCAACAATACCCGTTCCACTGACGCTGCCCTGTTCCAGGATCACGCCGCGACCGGGCACCGAATATGTCGGCTCTTGCTTGCCGCCGAACCACATCATCCCCTGCTTTGGCAGAAACATAGCCAGTTTATCGGCGACCCCTTCCCGCTTGCAGAAAATCCTGCCTTCATAAGAGCAATCGGCAACGCTGACATCTTCCATCGAGATGAAATTGCAGCGGTATGCAATCGGCATCGTGCCTTCGGTCGAAACCCTTATGGTGGATCTCGGCGTCGACAGTGCTTCCGCGAGTTGATCCGCGTCGGTTCCGTTATGCACCGTTGCCCGAAACGACATATTCGCCACGGCCGATGATTGGACCACGCTGCCTGGGGCATGCCGATCGGGGCTAACGGACATTCGTGACCTCCTACAGTGATGCCCGCGAATAAAAAGCGATTTGTACCATATCGTTTATCCGCCTGTCGTCCATTTCGCGTCAGCCGTATCGGCTAACGGCAAGATCCCTGGCGTCGATATCGGGCGTACGGCCGCCGACGAGGTCGCCGATCAGCCGGGCCGAACCGGTGCTCATGGTCCAGCCGAGCGTGCCGTGACCGGTATTGAGAAAGAGGCCCTTGATCTTCGTCGGACCGATGACCGGCGTGCCATCGGGCGTCATCGGGCGCAGGCCGGACCAGAAGGAAGCCTTGGAAACATCGCCGCCGGGGAAGAGATCGGTGACGGAATGTTCGAGCGTGCTGCGGCGCGCCAGGCCGAGATCGTTGGTATAGCCAGAAATTTCGGCCATGCCGCCGACGCGGATCCGATTGCCGAGCCGGGTAATCGCAATCTTGAAAGTCTCGTCCATGACGGTCGATTCCGGCGCGCGTGACGCATCGGTAATCGGGATGGTGAGCGAATAGCCCTTGACCGGATAGACCGGCAGGCGGATGCCGAGCGGCTTCAGCAGCAGCGGCGAGTAGCTGCCGAGCGCGACCACCACAGCCTCCGCGCTCATCCGCTCGTGGTCGCGATCGGGATCGCGAGCGGTGACGACCCCGCGCACAAGGCCGGCCTCGACATCGAGCCCCTTGATCGTCGTGCCGTAGGCGAAGCGGACGCCGAGAGCCTCGGCTTTGGCGGCCAGCGCATTGGTGAACTTGAAGCAGTCGCCGGTTTCGTCCTTCGGCGTCAGCAGGCCGCCGACGATCTTCTCGCGCACATGCTTCAGCGCCGGCTCGACGCGGATGCAGCCATCCCGGTCCAGCACATCATAGGGAATGCCGTCGGCGGCGAGCGCCTTGACGTCCTTGGCCGAAGCATCAAGCTGCTGCTGCGTGCGGAACAGCTGCAGAGTTCCCTGCATGCGTTCGTCATAGGCGATGCCGGTTTCGGCGCGAAGCTCGGCGAGCGCGATGCGGCTGTAATCGGCAAGGCGCAGCATGCGGCTTTTGTTGATCGCGTAGCGCTCGGAGGTGCAGTTCGACAGCATCCTCGCCATCCAGGAGAGCATGGCCATGTCCAATTTCGGGCGCAGGATGAGCGGCGCATGTTTCATGAACAGCCATTTCATGGCTTTCATCGGAATGCCGGGTGCCGCCCATGGCGAGCAATAGCCGAAGGAGACTTCGCCGGCATTGGCAAAGCTCGTCTCCAGCGCCGGCCCCGATTGCCGCTCGACGACGGTAACCTCATGGCCTGCCTTGGCCAGCTGATAAGCGGAAGTGACACCGACGATGCCGGCACCCAGAACGATGACTTTCATGATGTCCCCAAGAATGCAGCCAGCCGGCTCTCAACGATATTGCCTGTGATACCGATCGCCGAGACCGGTCAGGATTTCATAAGATATGGTGTCGGCATCGCGCGCAATATCCTCAAGCGTCTGATGCGGACCGAGCACTTCGACGAGACTGCCGAGCGTCAGCGCGCCTTCGGGCAGCGCCGACATATCGACCGTGATGCTGTCCATTGAAACGCGGCCGACGATCGGCAGGCGCGTGCCCCTGTAATAGACGGCGCCGCGGTCGCTGAGGCAGCGCGGCAGACCGTCGGCATAGCCGGCGGCAATGGTGGCGAGACGCATTTCCCGTTGCGCGATATGCGCGCCGCCGTAACCAACCTTCGTGCCCTGTGATACGGTCCGCGTCTGTACGACGGCGACATCGAGGCTGACGACCGGCTCCATTGGGTTCGTCGTGCCGGCGCACGGAGCGCCGCCATAAAGCGCGATGCCCGGCCGGGCGAGCACGCCGTGATAGGCCTCGCCGAGGAAGACGCCGCCGGAATTGGCGAAGGAAACGTCGAGCCCTGGAAATTCGTCGGCGATGCAGGACATTTCTGCCAGCTGGTCGCTATTCTGCTCGCCATCGGTCTCATCGGCCGAAGCCAAATGGCTCATGATGAACAGGACTTCGATATTGGTGCCATTGCGAAAGGATGTTGCCAGATCCGCCCTTTCCTCCGGGGGAAAGCCCAGCCGCGACATGCCGGTGTCGAATTGCAGGACAGCCGGCAGGCAGCGCTTCAGCGCGCGCGCCGCCGCCGACCATTGCTGCCATTGGGCGAGCGAATTCAGAACCGGAACAATATTCATTTCGACGCAGGCAATTTCATTGCCCGGCTGCAGGCCGTTCAGCACGAAAATCTGCGCGTCCTGCGGAAGCACCGGCCGGAGCCTCGCCGCCTCGACGAATTGAGCAACGAAGAAATGCCGGCAGTCTTGGCCGTAGAGCGTTTTCGCCACCTGTTCCGCGCCGAGGCCATAGGCATCGGCCTTGACGACGGCGCCCGCTCGAACCGGCGCCAGCATCGACACCAGCTTGCGATAATTGCGGCCGAGTGCAGCAAGATCGATTCTGAGATAGCCTGTGGCTCCCTGCGCGATCGTGGCGGTACCGGCATGGGAAACCAAAATATCGCTGTCCATGTTCACCCTCTTATTCCAGGCAATATATGAAAGAATGAGCGATATTACCGGTTATTTTGTCGTCTATTATTGCATGATTTGCATATTATGCGCATGATCCGCGAAAGTTCGGAACAATCGATCATGCCCGCTCTTGACACGACAGATCGCAACATCCTGAGGCTGCTGCGCCTCGACGCCCGCATGAGCAATGCCAAGCTGGCCGCCGAGGTCGGCCTCTCGCCATCGGCCTGCCTCAGACGCATCAAAATCATGGAAAAGACGGGCGTGATCCGCGGCTATACCGCGCTTCTCGATACGGGCAATGCGGATGCGATGATTGCCGTCATCATCAACATCACCCTCGAACGGCAGACGGAAGACTATCTCGACCGTTTCGAGGCGGCTGTCCGCCGCCATCCGGAAATCCGCGAATGTTTCCTGATGACAGGTGGATCCGACTACCTGCTGCGCGTGGAAGTCGCCAATGCCGGCGAGTTCGAACGGATCCATAAGGAGATATTGTCGGCCTTGCCAGGCGTCCTCAGGATTCACTCCAGCTTCTCGATCCGAAACGTTCTGGCGACGCGCAGCAGGGGCAAACGCTGAGCAGGAACCGGGCAGACTTATATCAGTTCGAGCGCCGTCGCCTTGGCGACCGCTTCGCTCGTCGTCGCGACGGTCAGTTTCCGGCGCGCCGAGGCGAGATAGAGCTGCACCGCGCTGACCGAAATGGACAATCGGGCGCCGATCTGCTTTGCCAGAAGGCCATTGGCCGTCATCTCAAGGCATTGCACCTCGCGGCGCGACAGTTGTGCAAAATCCGCAACCGCGCGCATGCCCGACAAGACCATTGCCCGGTCGTGAAGATGATGGGCGAGAAACTGGAGGTCGCGCATGCTGTCCACGCGGAACTGCCGCCAGTAGGCATCGGGATGATTGGAGGTGACCGTAAACAGCGATCGCTCGCCCTGAGGTCCCCGCACCGGCAGGGTCACGCCCTGCCGGCCGACGCCGAAGGCCATCGCCTCCTTGAAGAAGCCGTGCGCCCGGCCTGTATCCCATTTCGACGCCGACCACTCCACCGGCAGGAAGCCGCGCCGGCCGAGACGCACGACGGGATCGATGCTGAAGTAGTCCCGCTCAAGATATTGTTTCACCCATTCGGGCGGATAGGTCAGCATCAGCAATGGATTGCCCGCCGCCGCCCCTGCGAAACGGGTCACATGCAGAACCATGTGCGAGATCGCATAGATATGGCGGACTTCGTCCAGCGCTGTTTCCAGATCCTGCAGTGTCGGCGATGCGGAGATCCGCTCCAGACAGTAGAAAAAACGAGAACTGCTCAGCATGAGTGGACTCGTGGTTGTGAAATTTCCTAACTGCTCGCATTAGTAACATCTCGCGAGTGCCGAGAACAGCATATTTTTCAACAGCCGTGGCGCGACATGAAGAACAGGTTAAAAACTGACGATCCCACTACAAAGCGGCGGGACAGCGACTCCGATTACCGCATGCCGGCATCGACAAGGGCTCCGGCAGGATTGGGAGAGGCTTGCTCCTGAAGTTGGGACAGATTGGCCCTAAGTGTCCGACAATTCTCCGCCGTCACATCCCATAGGCCAACATACAGCTTGCCGATCTCCGGCCGGGATCGGGCAAGCGCCGTCGGTCTCCAGCCGATCCTGCGGTACACAGCAATCATCGCGGCGTCATAGACGCCGACAATGCTCTCGATCCCGGTCTCGAGCGCAAGATCGCAAAGCCCTGAGAGCAGCTCCGTGGCGACTGCCCGCGATTGCTCCATTTGCCCGGCATGCGGATGAAGGCAAAAGCGGGTACATTCCCAGGTCGTCGGGCTATCGACGTCGATGGGCTGGTCGAAGAAATGCCGGAACTCGCTTTTGAGCATCGTCGCTCCGGTGGTCGGCAGCAGGCGCAGCGAACCTGTCAGCGTGCCGGAAGGTTGGTGCGTGACGAGATAGACGGGATCCTCAGCCTCGTCGTATCGGTCCCTTTCCCACCCATCCCTGACATCGACCTGCCATCCCAGCCGATCGCGAAAGACGGCGGCGCGAGCCCGAAACATTTCATCGAAAGCACGTCGATCGGTATCGAGCATGTCTTTGGTGAGTATCCGCAACATATCGGTCCCTCCTGATGTGCTGACGTTTCACAACAGGAGGCCGAGCGGGATCAATCTGGATATTTCACCAGGTTGACCAGTGCTTGGTTTTGTCTTCCCCTTCCATAAGAAGTTCCTGATGTTCGCCGATCGGAAGCTCTTGGTTATTGCCAAGTTTAAAGCAACCAAAGGGGGGATTCTTGATGACCTACGACATGGCACGCGGCAGACGTATTCGAGAGGCGATATCCCGGGGCAAGTTCCGGAAAGTTCACGCCCTGGCGGCCGAACTAGACGTGTCCGTCGCCGCCGTCTCACGCTGGCAGAATGGCGGTCATACCTCGCTGGAAAGCGCCTGCGCGCTCGCCGATCTGCTGGATGTCTCCCTCGACTGGCTGCTGCTCGGGCGCGGCACGATGGACTGGCATAGGAACAGCGCGATCTCTCCCACGGAATTGCAAATGGTTCTGGCGTTGCGCAACCGGTCTGCGGCAACACGGTCCAATCTCGTTGGGCTGGTCGAATCCATCCCGCCGGAGCACCCGTAAAGCCAAGCGCAATTCTCTGAGATTTTTTGACCTGAGCTCAACACGTTTAGGTTGATAAAAAGAAGATCGTCGACGATCTTTCACGTTAAAGGTTCAGTTGCACCGAGGGCAGACGGCCAGCCACCCTGCCCTCCGCAGAGACCTTGTATTCACTCTCAACGCCCATTTGGCCGCAATATTTCCTCGATCTGATCACGGCAGGTCTCAACGATTTGGAGTCAGTCAATGACAGTTGCGCTTTGGAGTCAGTCAATGACGGGTGCGAACCCGGCCCATATCGGCGCCAATGCGCCTGCCGTCAAACCGCGGCCTGCCTTCGCGCAGACCGATCTGGTCGCATTGTCGCGCTATTTTGCTCTTCTGATGATGCGCAACATCACAAGCGATGGATATGTCATTGAGGATCCCACATCGCCCGGCGTCTTTTCGGCCCCCGGCTGCATCATTGCCGCCCCCTCCTACCCAGCGAATACGCCGGGGGTCGACCAGGACTACGTTTTCAACTGGGTCCGCGACGGGGCCATTACGGCCATCGAAATCGCGCTTGCCGGCTTGCTGCCCGTTCCGGGCGGAGTTTTGCCGAGCCTGGTCGACTATGTGAACTTCGCCGCGCTCTGCCAGGCGAATGCGAAGAATTCCGACGCCGTCACACTTGGCCACGCCTGCTTCACCATCACCGGCGAGGTTCGTCCGTGGTCGGAGCAGAATGACGGGCCGGCCATTCAGTCGATTGCGATCCTGACCCTGTTCGATCAGCTGGATGGCGCCACGCAGACGATCGCCAAACAATTGATCGAGACCAACCTCGCTTATCTTCTCGAAGTCTACCAGAACAAGACCACAAATCTCTGGGAGGAATATGAGGGCTATTCGTTTTTCGCAAGAGCCGTACAGCTCCGCTTTTTCCGGGAAATTTCCACAAACACGATCGGCATTGCGGTGCCTGCCGGGGTGGCCGATGCCATCTCCTGGCTGGAAAGCCAGCTGGCCACCCATTGGAACGGGCAGCTCTATGTGAGCATTCTGGATGCTGCGGAGCAAGCCGGTTATGACGCGAACATCGATATCGTCTCTTCGGTCTGCTATGGCGGGATCGAGCCGACCGATACCAAGCTTCTGGCAACGGCGGCCATCTTGCGGCGCCAGTGGGCCGATCCTTCGTCTTCGAACTATTACCCGATCAATGGCGCCGACGCCGCCAAAGGGCTCGGACCACTCTTCGGGCGCTATCCAGGCGACCATTACGATGGCGATGTGGCGGCTCCAGTGGTCGGCGGGCATCCCTGGGCCCTGTGCACCGCCAACTTCGCCGAGTTTCAATATCGGCTTGCCAATGCCATCGATGCCAGCGGCGCCATCCCCCTCGATCAGTTCTCCGAACCCTTCTTCGCGGAACTGGGACTTGGCGCATCCAGCAGCGCCGCCGAAGCGTCGGCTGCCCTGCGGGCTTCGTCTGACGTCATGCTGCGCGCCATCGTCTATCACAGCGATCACTACGAGCTGAGCGAACAGTTCGATGGTACCGTCGGCTACGAGAAAAGCGTCCGGAATCTGACCTGGAGCTATGCTTCCTTTCTCTCCGCAGTCAGAGCCCGCTCTGCCGGCGCCGCGGCCGCCAAGTCCAAACCCCGAAACTCCCGCGGCCCGAGATCATGACGATTTCAGGCCGCCCAGCCTGAAATCTCGATTGAGTTCCAGAACGCATGATCCGCAAAGCCTGATGCGGCTTCCGGGAATAATGGAGGACCAAAGTGCTTTTTCCCCTCGAATCGGCAATAAGAGCCGATGCCAAGACCGTCGCAGAGTCTGGCGACTACGATATCGTGATCGTCGGCAGCGGAATTTCCGGAGCAATCATTGCCAAGCAGGCTGCGGAAGCGGGCAAACGTGTCCTTATCCTTGAAGCCGGAACCGGTTCCAATGTCACTCTGGCAGGCTATGACAATCTGCTGACGACTTTTTATTCGGCAGCCTCCAAGGACAACCAGTCGCCCTTTCCGCTAAATGCGAACGCGGCCATACCCCGCAGCCCGCAGCTTCGCAAGCTGCAGGCGGGGGAAACCGATAGCTCGAACTATATCGTTCAATCCGGCCCTTATGTCAGTGATACGGTATATACCCGTATTTTCGGCGGAACGACCATGCACTGGGAGGCGAAAACGCCCCGCCTGCTTCGCTCCGACTTCAAGACGCGCACGCTCTTCGGCCAGGGGCTGGACTGGCCGCTGAGCTTTGAGGAAGTCGAGGAGGATTACCGCCTGGCCGAGCGGGAAATCGGCGTATCGGCGAATGTCGAGGATCAGCAATATCTCGGGCAGACCTTCCCGGACGACTATGTCTTTCCTATGCGCGGCCTGCCGCTCTCCTATCTGGATCAGCAGGTCAATAAAGGCATCGAGGGCACCAGTGTCGAACTTTACGACAAGACCTATCCTCTGAAGGTCAGGCCCTATCCGCAGGGGCGCAATGGCATACCCAACCCGGCCTATGACGGTGGGAAGGGCTACCGTCCAATCGGCGCCGTCGATACGCATCAGGTCGAAGAGGGCGGTCGCTGCCAGGGCAACACCAACTGCGTACCGCTCTGTCCCGTGCAAGCGCGCTACCACTCTGGCAAAACGCTTGCCAAGGCGTTCGCGGTAAATGGGAAAGGCGGCGAGCGGCTTGTCGAACTGCTGCCGCAGGCGGTCGCATCGAAGGTCAACATCGATCCGGATAGCGGGAAAGTCCGCTCTCTCGAGGTTAAGATTTACAAGGACCCGGCCTCACCGGCCCACGAGACCATCACCGTGAAGGGCAAGATTTTCGTGCTTGCGGCAGGCGCCATCGAAACGGCGCGTCTTATGCTGGCCTCCGGCCTGCGCAGCACCAGCGGTCTTGTCGGACGCAATCTGATGGACCACGCCTATCTGCTGAACTGGGCGCTGATGCCTGAGATCTGCGGCACGATGCGCGGAACCAGTTCGACGGGCGGTATCGTCGACCTGCGGGACGGCCCTTTCCGGGAAAAGCAGGCCGCCTTCGCCATCGATATCCATAACGACGGCTGGGGTTGGGCCACAGGTGCGCCGACCTCCGACCTTCTGGAACTGGTGGATGATCGCAACCTCTACGGCGCGGATCTTCGGCGCGGCATGGTCGACCAGGTTTCGCGGCAGTTGCTGCTGGCGTTCATGATCGAGGTGATGCCCGTCGAAAGCAACCGCATCACGGTGGATCCGCAATATACCGATGCTCTGGGCAACATGCGGCCCATCCTTTCCTTCACGGTTCCGGAATATACCATGAAGGGTGCCGCCTATGGCCGCCAGTTTGCGCGCACCGTCTTTACGCGCCTGGGCGCGCAGGACCATACCCATTACGACCGCAGCGACTACGGCTATGTGGCCTATGAGGGACAAGGCTATGCGATCCGCGGCGGCAATCATCTGGCCGGCACCCATATCATGGGAACGACGAGGACCAATTCCGTCGTGGACAAGAACCAGCGCAGCTGGGACCACGAAAATCTCTATCTCGTGGGCGGCGGCAGCATGCCGACGATCGGCACGGCCAATGTCACCTTGACGCTGGCTGCCATGTGCTTCCGAAGCGGTCGCAACATTCTGAAGTCTCTGCATTGAACGAAGGCCGGCATCCATTGCGGGAACGAACCGATGGGTTCGATGCAAGCGACACGAAGCCGGCCGGTGCACCCAATTTATCTTTCATGGAGCATGAGCATGGATTCCTCTAGTATCAAGACGCTCGATGAGCTGAAAGAGTTTCTCTACCGGGCGATGCAGCTCGAGCATGCGACGATTCCGCCGTATCTGACGGCGCTTTACTCGATCAAGCCCGGCGTCAACCAGGATGCAACCCAGGTTCTGCGCGTGATCGTCGTGGAAGAAATGCTGCATCTGACGATCGCGGCCAATATTCTCAATGCCATCGGCGGCAAGCCGGATCTTGTCAGGCCGGACTTCGTAGCCAGCTATCCCGCTGCCCTGCCGGACGGTGAGACCGATTTCAAGGTCGGCATCCAGGCTTTCGGCCGTGAGGCGCTAGCGACCTTCCTGAAAATCGAGCGGCCGGCCCAGCGTCCTGAACATCTCGTCGGCAAGGGTCTGATATACCGCAAAACCCCGCCTGACATCACCGCGCTTGCCAGCCATCCGAGGCATGAGGACTTCCATTTCTACAGTATCGGCGAGTTCTACTCGGCCATCGCGGAAGGCATCAAATACCTGGAAGCCGAAGCGCATGAGGCGGGCACAACCATCTTTACCGGCGACAGGTCGCGCCAGATCACCTCGGAATATTATTACTCCGGCGGCGGCGAGCTGTTTCCGGTGACCGATCTGAAAAGTGCCTTGGAAGCCATCGACCTCATCATCGAACAGGGCGAGGGCGACGGTGGCGGTATCTACGACGATGACGACCACGAACTGGCCCATTACTATCGTTTCGAGGAACTGGTCAAAGGCCGCTACTACCAGAAGGGCGACCAGCCCGGCCAACCCACAGGTCCGCACCTGCAGGTCGATTGGGAGGGCGCCTATCCCATAAAAGAGAACCTGAAAGTGGGGGACATACTCGAAGGTTCGGAACTGCGTGAGGCGGCGATCGCCTTCAACACGCGCTATGGCGAATTTCTCCAGCTTTTGACGCGTGCCTATAACGGCCAGCCCAGCCTGCTGCTGGAAGCCGTTCCGATGATGTTCGAATTCCGCAACATGATCCTCGAACTCATCCGCAATCCCCTGCCGAAGCATCCCGGTAAGAACGGCAGCCCCACCTATGAGATCCCCGGCGGTATCAAACAGCCAGCCGTCACCCGGCAGGCGGAGGTGAACGCATGACCAGCCGTTTCGAGCCCTTTCTGGGTCTTTCCGTCGAATTGACGGCCTTCTCCTACTTCGATCTTCTAGGAACCGGCCTGGCAGAACGCTATCTCGCCACGCTCGATACGGTGGTCGGCAGCGAGATCACCGACGCGCTGCTGGCCGCTTTCACGGCCTTGCCACCGCCGGAAAGCGAGGTCCGTATCCACGCCGTGCGCACGACCATCCTCGGCAATGAATTGCTCGGAGACGTGGCCCGCGGGCTGATCAAGCTCTGGTATTCCGGCACCTGGTTCGAGCTGCCCTCCGCCTGGACGGAGCGCTTTGGCCCCAGGCCTGCGAATACCACCTTCGTCGTTTCTCCCGATGCCTATATCGAGGGTCTGCTCTGGAAGGCAATCGGAGCTCACCCTGCGGGCGCCAAGGGGCAGGGTTTCGGCTCCTGGGCCTTTCCACCGAAAATTCCGGCTCCGGCCCCCGTTCCAAAACCTGACCTGACGCCACTTCCGCTTGTCTTCAAAGAACTGGATCAACGCCATGACGAAATATCTGCATCGACTGACGCCCGCTAAGGTCTGGCTCGGCGTCATCCCCACGCTCTGGTGGAATGACGATTTCATCAACATCGACATCGGCATCCCCTACGAGCAGGCTCTGAGTGAAATGGCGCTCGCCGGCTATGTCGGGTGCGGCGTCGGCCATAAATATCCGACGGATCCGAAAATCTTGCGCCCCGTCCTCGAACTCAGGGGATTGCGGATTTCCGAGCCTTGGGTGAGCACTTACTTCACCATCAAGGCGATGAATCGTCACACGCTTGAAAGCGTCGATGCTCAGCTCGACTTCCTCGAAGCCATGGAAGGCGGCAGCGACGATCCGCGCAGGGCCGATCTCGTCGTCGCCGAGTTTGGCGGAGCGGTCAATCCGCTTCCGGTCGCCCTGTTTCCCAATTGCCCCGAATTCTCCGAGGACCAGTGGAAACAGCTGATCGAAGGCCTTCACGCAGCGGGAGAGAAAGCCAGGGCCCGTAACCGCCGGCTCTGCTATCACCCGCATCTCGGAACAGGGGTGATGAAGACGGAAGCGATCCACCGGCTCATGGACGAGACGGATCCTCGCCTGGTCAACATGCTTCTCGACACCGCACACCAGGCGGCTGCCGGTGTCGATCCGCTGGCGCTGGCCAGAAAATACGCCCACCGCATCAAGCATGTTCACCTGAAAGACATTCGCGCCGAGGTGGTTACGAGGATTCACCACAGGGAATTGTCCTTCCAACAAGGGATCGAGGCGGGGATCTTCACCGTGCCGGGTGACGGCTCGATAGAGACCTTTCCGGAAATTCTCGATGCGTTGGCCGAGGCGGATTTCGCCGGGTGGATCTGCGTCGAGGCAGAGCAGGACCCGGCCAAGGCCAATCCGCTGCAATACGCGAAAATGGGCCGCGAATACCTGCGCAAGCTGCTTGGATGGTAGCCCGGCGCGGACCGTTTGTTTCACCTCGCAATGTGAGGGAGGCGGGACGGATCTCGCCTCATCGCAATGCCGGGCGAGACGTCATCCTGAACCACGCATTCCTGGATAGCCACAGCTGGAGCGATGAAGATGGAAGAGGCACGCAGGCGAGATATATATTTCAGCTTCTTTATGTTTACAGCCGATTTGAGGCCGAATGACGCGGGCTACACCCAGGTTCTCGTCAGACATCTGAAAGCTCTTACCGAGATCGGCTACACCGGCTTCGATGTGCATATCGCCCCAGGACCGGCCCATATCGGTCATCATGCTGAGATCGAAAGCTATATCAGCCTCAAAAGGGCGTTCGATCAGGCCGGCTTCCGGGACGTGAAATTCACAACCAATGTGGGGACCACGCGAACCTTCGATCCGACCTCGCCCTACGAAGAACAGCGCAAGCAGGCTTTGTCCTATCTCAAATCCCGCGTCGACATTACCTCGGTGCTGGGCGGAGAGAATACGATCATGTCGGGGCCGTTCCTGTACCCCTATGGTATCTTTCCGCTGACGGATGACGGTGAAGGGATCTGGAGCGACGCGCTTCAGGATTGGATGAAGCCACGATATGCGGCGGCAGCCTCCATCTTCCGGGAATTGGCGCAATATTCTGCCGAGAAGAGGGTGAAGCTCGCCATCGAACCCGTCAAGAATTGGGAAACGCCCGGGGCGACCATGGTCTCGGAAGTGCTGGATTTTCTCGAAAGCGCCGACATCCCGGTCTGTGGCGTCACGATCGATACGGCTCAGGTCGTGATGGAAAGCCAGGGGCCGGCGATCTTCAGGAAAAATGTCGCCCGGGCAGCACAGCAGAGCCGGCTGAATTACGTTCATATCTCAGCGCCGGACCGGGGCGCTGTCAGAGACAGCTGGATTCCCTGGGAGATCATGCTGGACGAAATCGAGCCGGTCTATTCCGGCCCTTATCTCGTCGAAGTGTTTAACGCGATTCCCCCCTTCGAGAGCGCGATGCGAATGACGCGCAGACGCTTCTGGCGGCCCGGCGAGGACGCGCCGGAGGCGGGCGTCGACAGCGCCTACGACGTTGCGCGCGCCGCCCTGAGGACATTGGAGGAAAAGATCGCGTCCCACGGCCGTCGATCTCATCCGTGATGGCGCTCCGCCGCGCACGTGTTGGAAACAGCCCGGGAATGCTGCGGAACCACATCTCCGCCATCCCCGGGTGAACGTCAAACCTCAGAAAACGACCTTCAAACAGGGAGATACCGATGGTGACGCAATTGCCGGAGCCCATTAAAATCGTCAGGCGAGCAGGCGATGTTCGTATTCACACGTTCATTTCGGCTTTCACGGATGACAATATCGCCAATGCAACGCACATCATCGAAAGCAGGAACAAGCTTGTTCTTGTCGATGGGCAATTCCTCGTTCCCTATGCGCTGCAATTCAGGGCGTATGCCGACAGTATCGGCAAGGAGATCGACCGGATTTACCTGTCGCACAGGCACCCCGACCATTGGTTCGGCCTGGGAGCCGCATTCAGCGACATTCCGATTCATGCACTGTCGGAAACGAAGGAGTTCCTGAGGCAGCATGGCCAGGATTCCCTGAATGACCATTGGAAATTGGGCAACCTCGCTCCGAAGACCTTGGTCATTCCCGAAAAAACCGTTCGCGCCGGCCACGAGATCATCGACGGAGTCAAATACGTATTTGATGAAGTCGTTGATACGGAGATCGATTTTCTCCTCACCATAGGTCTTCCTGATGTCGGCGTTTTTATCGCGCAAGACCTGATTTACAGCGGAACCCACCTCTATCTGACGAAATACATGGAGCATTGGATTGGGATTTTGCAGGGCATGCTGCTGTCCGACTATGAGCTGTTTCTTCCCGGTCACGGCTTTCCGGCGGACAAAAACGAGGTTGCCAAAAATATAGAGTATTTGTCCGTCGCCATGGAGGCCGCCGGCAACGGACTCACCAATGATGCTTTCAAGCGCTTCCTGCTGGAAAGATTTCCCGAACGAAAATGCCCCGGAATATTCGACATATACATACCGCGCTTATTCGATAACGCGAGCGAATTCTAATATGCGTCAATTCTCGTCAACAGGGGAGCCGCTGGAACATGGGCGATACATACACGGTTGGACAATATCTGGTCGACAGACTTCGCGAACTGGGCCTGGGACACCTTTTTTCCGTGGCGGGCGATTATTCGATCGAATGGGTGAACAGCTATGTCGAGAAAAGCGATATTCAGGTCATCGAAGAGGTGAATGAACTGAATGCCGGTTATGCGGCCGACGGTTATGCGAGACTGAAAGGAATTGGCGCGCTGTGCGTCACCTATTCCGCAGGCTCGCTTTGCGCGACAAATGCGATCGCCGGATCTTACGTCGAGAAAGTGCCGGTCGTTCTGATCAACGGTGCGCCAAGCATCCAGAAAACGCTGAGATTCGAACAAACCGGCTATAGTTCGCATCACTTCATCAGCGGACGGGAAACGGATCGTCAGGTGTTCGAATATATCACGGCCGCTACTGTTCGCATCGACAGTCCTCATCTTGCGCCAATGCTGATAGATTATGCGCTGACACAGTGCATCACGGAAAGACGTCCTGTTTATATCGAGTTGCTCGAGGATATGGTCGACCTGGAATGCACGCGCCCATCGACTGCATTAAAAGCGTCCCCTGACATATCCGACGAGGACAGTCTCAATCAGTCGATCGCGCAAATCAGCGAAAGATTGCAAAATGCCACCAAACCGCTGATCTGGATCGGGGTCGAAATCGACCGGTTCGGCCTTCACGAACAGGCGGAGCGGCTTATCCGGGACCTCAAAATTCCCTACGTGACCGAACTTTTGAGCAAGGCCATCCTGTCGGAAGACGATGTCCAATTTGCCGGCGTGTTCGATGGGAAATCGTCGTCACCTTATGTCCAGTCTCTGGTCAAAGACTCCGACTTCGTATTGGCGCTGGGCGTCTGGTTGACTGATATCAACGATTTGGGCTGGCCCATCGATCTCGACAAAACCGCATTCGCCTCCTGGGATGCGGTGAAATACGGCACGATCTTCAACTCACAGGTTTCGCTGGCGGATCTCGTCAACGGCTTGATCGACAAAAGGCTGACATGCAAAGCCCAAAGCCTTCCGGCGAAAACGGCCCGACAAGCGCCGATTGTGAATCCGGCGGGCGAAATAACCTATCAGGGCTTCTACGATTTCATTCAGCAGCAGATCGACGGAAATACCATCGTTGGTGCCGACGCCAGTTTGAATTATTTCGGGAGCCTGCTTCTTGAAGTGGGGGCTCGCCGCGGTTTCATCGTCCAATCATCCTATTCGGCGATCGGTTATATCGGCCCGGCCGCGACCGGGGTTTCGCTGGCGAAGCAAGCTAAACAGAGGCTGCTGGTCTTTGCCGGAGATGGCGGGTTTCAGATGACCGCTCAATGCCTCTCGACACAAACCCGCTTCAATCTCAACCCGATCATCTTCGTGATGGACAACGGCATCTACGGCGTGGAGCAATGGCTTGCCGATGCATCGGTTTTCCATGATAACAAGCCGTTCTACAATTCCTGCATCCTGCACCGATGGAATTACAGCAAGTTGGCAGAGGTCTTTGGCTGCCGGGGCTGGAAAGTGGACACCTATGGCGAACTGCAGGACGCCATAAACGCCGCAAAAGAAAACCTGAACAGTCCGTCCATCATCCAGGTCGTCGTGCCTCAGCGGTCAATTCCCAATAATGCGAACTGGAAAGCAAGCTAGAGCGGCTCCGCTTTTAAGCAAAGTGCAGAACCACTCGTTATCGACTGGCCCCAACAATGTCGGCCCGCTGGCAATCGAATGTCTCCTGCTCCAATCGCGCCGACAGGTCGGCAAACGACTGCGGTCGTCCGAACGCATAACCCTGGAGGGTGTGGACGCCGAGCGCGGCAAGCACGTTGGCATGCTCGAGCGTTTCCACGCCTTCGGCGATCACTTCCATATCCAGCGCCCGCGCTATGTCGACCAATGAGCCGACCAGCCGACGGCTGGGCACCGATTGCAGGATCGGCGTCACCAGCTGGCGATCGATCTTGACCCGATCCGGCCGCAGCTCGAGCAAACCCAGCAAGGAAGCATGCCCGGACCCGAGATCGTCGATTTCGATGTCGATACCGAAAGACTTGATCGCCTCGATGTTCTGCCGCACCTGATCACTCAGGCTGTCCAGGAATATCGTCTCTATCAGTTCGAAGCTCAATCGGCCGGACGGGATGTCATAGCCGTCGAGCTTCGCCGCCAGCTCGGGATCGTCGAGACGATCGGCAGACAGATTGACGGACACGCGGATGCCTTCGAGCAGCGCGGATGATTTCATGTCCGACAGGACAGCCTTCAGAACGACGTCGTCAAGCTCTGCAACCAGTCCATTAGACGAGGCGATGGACAGGAAATGCGCCGGGGCGAGAATTCCTCGAGTGGGATGATGCCACCGCGCCAGCGCTTCGACACCATTCACGCGGCAAGATTTGGCATCGACCTGCACCTGGTAGAATGGACGGATCTGGCCGAGCGCCAGCCCGGACCGCAGATCCTGGGCCAGCTGCCTTTCGTTCGCCAGCGTCGACGCCATTTCGTCGGAAAAAATCTCGGCCCGATTCCGGCCGTTGCGTTTGGCATGGTACAGCGCCAGATCGGATTGGGAGAGCAGCTTGGCGAAATCGGCGCTCATGGCGCTGGCAACGCCAATCGAGCACTGCACGATGAGCGTCTGATCGCCGACAGGAAGTGGGCTTTCCAGACGTCTCTGAATATGATCGAGCACAGCGATCGTCTTGTCGCACTCGTCCTCGGTGATGACGACAGCGAATTCGTCGCCGCCGAGCCGTGCCGCGACGTCACCGGCTGAAATGGCCTCCAGCAGAATTTTACTGACGTGACAGAGAACGAGGTCGCCGACCGCATGCCCGAAGCGGTCGTTGATCTCCTTGAAATGGTCCACGTCGATATGAAGAAGCGCAACCTTGACGCTCTCCTGCCCGGCAAGTTCGGACAGGGCGAAATCGAAGCTGCGCCGGTTCAACAGACCGGTGAGGTGATCGTGATCGGCCGCGAACCGCGCCTCCGCCCGGCTCCTCTCCAGCTCCTTGTTGAGAAGTACGTCGTCCGTCACATCCCATTCGGCGCCCACAAAGCATGGGTCGCCGGCGGCATCGACGAAATAACGAGCACGCGAACGCAGATAGCGGGTCGCTCCATCCGGCCGAATGATGCGAAACTCGGACGCATAATCCGATTTGCTTTCGATCGCGCGCAGAAATATCTCGTTTGTCGGCACCAGGTCGTCGGGGTGGATACTGTCGAGCCAGATGACATCGAGCGGCGCTTTCGGAACGCCATAGATCAATTTGAGCTGTTCATCCCATCGCGTCTGGTTTTTGGGGATGTTGTGCTGCCAAATCCCAATCCCGGAGGCTTCAAGGGCCAGTCCAAGCTGGCGAAGCAGGTTCTCAAGCTCGACATTTGTCCTGGATCGTTTGTTGCTCAAGGCGATCTCGCTGTTTCGTTCGCCCGAATGTCGCATCGAACATTTTAAAGAGTGCTAATCGAGAGCAACCCGCCGGCGTGATCCGACCGCTGCAGATCCCAAATTCGCCGAATGCCGGGCAATGTCCGGCGTCGGACCAGGGCAGGCTGCGGTCAAAGAGCTTCCTCCGGAACCTCTTTGTCCACAGCAGCACAGCCTGAAGCTGCGGCCCCGTTATTCTCATCAGGGAGTCTTCCCTTCAAACTGACAAGACTGACCACGGCGGCAAGTTTACCTTCGCATCGCGGGCCGCAGAGCGACCACTTGCGACGGCATGCGGCTTTCCAACGAGCGAGTATTGGACTGGGCATTCACTGGACCTCTGTCACCATCCAACTGGAACTGATTGACCAGTTCGCGCAGGCGGCTTGCTTCTGAGGCTAGTGAAGAGGCGGCGGCCGTGGACTGCTCGACCATCGCCGCATTCTGCTGAGTTGCCTGATCCATGTGATTGATGGCGGTGTTGATTTCGGAAAGCCCGGTCGCCTGCTCGCGCGCCGAGGTGGCGATCGCCTCCATGGCTCGGTTAATCTCGGCAACGCGTTCGCCGATCGATTTCAGTGACGTCCCGGTTTCGAGAACAAGTTTGACCCCGTGCTCGACTTCGGTCGATGACTTCTGAATGAGACCTTTGATTTCCTTGGCCGCCTGCGCGGCACGCTGGGCGAGCTCGCGGACTTCCTGTGCGACGACCGCAAAACCCTTTCCTGCCTCACCTGCGCGCGCCGCCTCGACGCCGGCGTTGAGCGCCAGCAGGTTCGTCTGGAAAGCAATTTCGTCGATGACGCCAATGATGTTGGAAATCTGCTGCGAACTGTCCTCGATGCGTCGCATAGCCTGCTCTGCCTCCGACACAATGCTTGCCGAGCGCTGGGCGCTGACATTCGCTTCCACGGAGATGTTGCGCGCCTCCTCGGTGCGTTTCGTCGCCATCGCGACATTCGAGGTAATCTCGTCCAGCGCGGCTGCTGTCTCCTCGAGCGAAGCGGCCTGTTGTTCCGTGCGCTTCGACAGGTCCTGGGCCCCGGATGCTATTTCACCGGTGCCGTTGTCTATGCTGTGCACCGTCTGAAGTACCGCGCCGATCGTCGTGCCCAATTGCCGCAGCGAAGTATTGAAATCGTCGCGCAATGCTTCGTATTCAGCGGCAAATCGTTCCGAGAGTTGGAAGGATATATCGCCCGCGGCAAGGCGCCGGAGACCTTCGCCCAAGGTCGTGGTCGCAAAGCGCAACTGCTCGGCTTCGCGTTCGGCACGCTGCTGGGCTGCGGCGCGCGCCACCTCGCTCTCGCTGCGGGATTCGGCAGCCTCCTTCTCGAGCCTGACAACGTTGAGAGCATTCTGACGAAACACTTCAACTGCGCCGGCCATTTCGCCGATTTCGTCGGCACGGCCGGCATAAGGAATATCGCTGTCGAGATCGCCAGCCGACAACCGCTTCATGGCGGACGCCGTATCGCGGATCGGATTGGCAATGCCGGAAATCGCAAAGACGATACCCGCGATGGCCACAAGCAAGGCCAGCGAGGCGATCGCAGCGGTCAGCATGAAAGCGGACTTCGCGGAAGCATCACTTGCCGCCACGAAGCCTTCGGTCTGGCTAAGAATGAATGCCACCAGATCCGCTACCCCGTTGTTCACCAGCTCGGCCTGCGGCTCCATCTTCTCCTTGAAAAGCCGGACTGCCTCAGCTGTCTTGCCGCTGTCTTCGAGCGTGATCATTTGCTCCGCCAACGCGCGATATTTGTCGAGTTCGGGCTTTATCTGATTGATCAGCTGGCGCCCGCGCTCTGTGCGCACGCCCTTCTCGTATTCGCCGACAACCGTCTCCAGCCCAGCGGCGGCCGCGGCGATCGCCTGCTTTTCGGTTTGGTCGTTCCCCGCGGCGTCTTCGAGCAAATACCGGGCGTGGGCAAGTTTCAGATCGAGAAAGTTGGCTTTGATTTCACGCGCTGTCACCAGCCGATGCACCCAGAAGGTACCGACCTGCTCAGCATTTGCGCGAAGCGAGGAAATGGTGTCCAGCGAGACGTAGGACAGACCAAGTATGAACATGCTGATGATGGATAGCTTTAGGATGAGTGCTTGCTTGATGCTCGGGCGTTTCATGCGGGTCTCCTCTTGGGACGGTCGCTGCCGGTTAAGGCAAAATCTCCCATCGGATTCGACAATTTAGTGTTAACTAAACCAAGAGATTCGTTCGGGTTTCGAAATCTCCGGTGACGGCAATTACTTCCGCGATCAATCTCAAGCCAGCTCCACTAAAAGTTACTGGAAAATAACAAGAATTACGACTTTTCCGGGCGCGAAAATCAGCGCAATGGGACGCCTTCAGGCTCCCACTGCGTCGCGATTCGTCAGATTGAGAGCATTGGAACGCAACCGCCCCGTTTGATGCCTTCGGCCGATAAAAGTGAGCGTGCAGCCTCCCATGGGGTCGAACCACCTAATTAGGTGTGGCCAAGTTATGTGCACTGCACAAATATGGCGCTTCGCACGTGCGCTCCGCATTCGCACTCGCACAAATCATGACCATATTCTACAAGTGCCCAATAAATCATCATCTCCCAAATTTCCGATTTTCTTGTTTTGCTGCCTGCAGTTACTCGCCTTCCTTAGAATTGGCACGCTGGTTGCAAGTCCCCAAACGCCCAGTCAACGGCGACTGAGCAGAGAGGCGCGGCATAGGCGCCGACTTCGACACCGACGTCGCAAGGTTTCTGCTGTGCGGGATCTCCCATTCCGAACGCAGATGCCGGCGGCGTTTTTTTGCGTCCGAACTCAGCAAGCAGAGGGGAACCTGCAGATGAAAAAGATTTCGACGACTGGCATTTCGACAACCGGCATCACCCGCCGCAGCATGCTCAAGACGACTGCGGCAGCCGCCCTGATCGGCGCCGTCAAGACTGCCTTTCCCTCCGGCGCCTTTGCAGCCGGGACGGGTCCTGAAGTGAAGGGCGTCAAGCTCGGCTTTATTGCCCTGACAGACTCCGCGCCGTTGATCATCGCCAAGGAAAAAGGCCTTTTCGACAAGCATGGCCTGCCGGAAACCGATGTCGCCAAGCAGGCCTCCTGGGGCGCGACGCGCGACAATCTGGTGCTCGGCGGCGCAGCCAACGGCATCGATGGTGCCCACATCCTCTCGCCGCTTCCCTACCTCATGCAGACAGGCAAGGTGACGCAGAACAACAAGCCGGTGCCGATGGCGATCCTTGCCCGGCTCAATCTCGACAGCCAGGGCATCTCGGTCGCCAAGGAATATGCCGAAACCGGCGTGCAGCTCGATGCTTCCAAACTGAAAGCCGCCTTCGAGAGAAAGAAGGCGGAGGGCAAGGAGGTCAAGGCCGCCATGACCTTCCCGGGCGGCACCCACGACCTCTGGATCCGCTACTGGCTCGCCGCCGGCGGTATCGATCCGAACAAGGACGTTTCGACCATCGTCGTGCCGCCGCCGCAGATGGTCGCCAACATGAAGGTCGGCAATATGGACGTCTTCTGTGTCGGCGAGCCGTGGAACGAGCAGCTCGTCAACCAGGGCATCGGCTTCACCGCGGCGACCACCGGCGAGCTCTGGAAGGGGCATCCCGAAAAGGCGCTTGGGATGCGCGCCGACTGGATCGAAAAGAACCCGAATGCCGCCAAGGCCCTGCTGATGGCCGTCATGGAGGCGCAGCAATGGTGCGAAAGCATGGATAACAAGGCCGAGATGGCCGAGATCCTCGGCAAGCGCCAATGGTTCAACGTTCCGACCAAGGACGTGCTCGGCCGCCTCAGGGGCGACATCAACTACGGCAACGGCCGCGAGGCCAAGGCCACCGACCTCTATATGAAATTCTGGAAGGACGGCGCCTCCTACCCGTTCAAGAGCCACGACACCTGGTTCATGACGGAAAATGTCCGCTGGGGAAATCTGCCCGGTACAACCGACATCAAGGCGCTGGTCAACCAGGTGAACCGCGAGGACATCTGGCGCGAGGCCGCCAAGGATCTGGGTGTCGCCGCAGCCGACATTCCCGCTTCCTCGTCGCGCGGCAAGGAGACCTTCTTCGACGGCAAGGTCTTCGATCCTGAAAATCCCTCCGCCTATCTCGACAGCCTGTCGATCAAGGCCGTCTCCTGATCCCGCCTCCGGCGCGCGCGGCGCGCCGGCCTTCCATTCCCGTGAGGAGCGCGCTGATGTCCGCCCTGGCAAATAAAGAAACTCCCTCGATCGTGGCCTCCGCCAAGCCGGCGGCGAAGGTTCTGTCATTCTCCGGCAAGCAAGGCTCGCGGATCGATCTTCGCCGTGCGGCGCTGACCGCACTCCAAAATGTCGTTCCACCGGCCGTCGTGCTGGCGCTCGTCCTCCTCCTCTGGCAGGCGCTCTGTTCATCGGCGGACGCTTCTCTGCCTTCGCCGCACCAGGTCTGGCAGGATAGCTACGATCTCATCGCCTACCCGTTCTTCAACTACGGCTCCCAGGATATCGGGCTCGGCTGGCGGGTGCTGGTCTCGCTGCAGCGCGTCGCTTACGGCTTCGGCCTTGCCGCCGTCGCCGGCATCATTATCGGAGCGATCATCGGCCAGTCGGTCTGGGCGATGCGCGGCCTCGATCCGATCTTCCAGGTGCTGCGCACGGTGCCGCCGCTCGCCTGGCTGCCGCTGTCGCTGGCTGCCTTCCAGGATTCCAATCCTTCGGCGATCTTCGTCATCTTCATCACCTCGATCTGGCCTGTGATCATCAATACTGCCGTCGGCGTCCGCAATATTCCGCAGGATTATCGCAACGTCGCCGAGGTGCTGCGGCTCAACCAGCTCGAATTTTTCTGGAAGATCATGCTGCCGTCGGCAGCCCCTTACATCTTCACCGGCCTCAGGATCGGCGTCGGCCTGTCCTGGCTCGCCATCGTCGCGGCCGAAATGCTGACCGGCGGCGTCGGCATCGGCTTCTTCATCTGGGACGCATGGAACTCCTCGCGCCTTCCCGACATCATCGTCGCGCTCGCCTATATCGGCATCGTCGGTTTCGTTCTCGACAAGCTGGTGGCCGCGCTCGGCAAACTCGTCACCCGCGGCGCCATGGCCAATTGAGGACCATCCTGATGAACGCCTATCTCAAGCTCGATCATATCGACAAGCATTTCGATCGCGGCGGCGTGCGCGCCGAAGTCCTGAAGGATATCAACCTGACGATATCCGAGGGCGAATTCGTCTCGATCATCGGCCATTCCGGCTGCGGCAAGTCCACATTGCTCAATCTCATCGCCGGCCTGACCCCGGTGTCTTCAGGCGCCGTGCTCCTGGAAAATCGCGAGGTCAACGAACCGGGTCCGGAACGCGCCGTCGTCTTTCAGAACCATTCGCTTCTGCCCTGGCTGACGGTCTATGAGAATGTGAACCTCGCCGTCTCCAAGGTTTTCGGCCGAACGAAGACCAAGGCCGAGCGGGACGACTGGGTCATGGCCAATCTCGACCTCGTGCAGATGGCGCATGCCAGGGACAAGCGGCCCGCGGAAATATCGGGCGGCATGAAGCAGCGCGTCGGCATTGCCCGCGCGCTTGCCATGGAGCCGAAGATCCTGCTGCTCGATGAGCCCTTCGGCGCGCTCGACGCGCTGACGCGCGCCCATCTTCAGGATGCGGTGATGGAAATCCACGCCCGGCTCGGCAACACGATGGTGATGATTACCCATGATGTCGATGAAGCGGTGCTGCTCTCCGACCGCATCGTGATGATGACCAACGGCCCGGCGGCCCGCATCGGCGAAGTGCTCGATGTGACCATGCCGCGCCCCCGCAACCGCATCGAACTCGCCTCCGACAGGACATATCTCAAATGCCGCGAAGCCGTGCTGAAGTTCCTCTACGAACGCCACCGCTTCATCGAAGCCGCGGAATAGACCCGCGGCGATTGCGGACATAACCCGCTGCCCGATTGCCAATCGGGCAGCGGTACGCATACTGGCCGCATGCAGCAATCAGACAACCAGCCGGCCGCCATCGATGTCGTGCTCTGGCAATATCCGAAGAACGGGAGCGATGGGGAGCGCTGGCTGCGGGCGCTTTCACCGAATGAGCGGGAGCGCGCCGCGACCTATCGCTTCGAACGCGACCGGACCTCGTTCATTGCCGGCCGCTATCTGCTGCGGCAACTGCTGAGTGCGCATACCGAAACGCAGCCTGACAAGATCGTATTGCTGGCGGATGCGTACGGCAAGCTGACGGTCGAGGGCCGCGACAGGCTGCAGTTCAACCTTTCCAATGCCGACGGGCTGGTGGCGGTCGCGATCACTTCAGAATGCGAGCGCCTCGGGACCGACTGCGAACGCGCCGATGCCGAAATCGAAGCGGCGGCGCTGGAGAGCTATTGCAGTCTGGACGAACGGCGCTGGCTCGATCAAATGCCTGCGGGCGAACGGCCGCGTGCGGCCGTTGCCCTTTGGACGGTCAAGGAGAGCCATCTCAAGGCGCTCGGGGTGGGCTTGCGCCGGGATCCCCGCAGCGTCGCCTTTTCCTGGCAGGACGGCATCCCGGTCCTGGTTCAGAGCGGGGAACCCGAGCGGCAATGGCATCACCGTCTGCTCGAAAGCGGCAGCCAGCACGTCGTCGCGCTGGCCGTCCGCTGCCGATCCGTCGCGCCCGGCATTCGTGTCCTGACGTTTCAGGACGAGAGCATGCCGTCCCCATAGCCGGCCCGGAGCTGATGCGGCATGGCGGAAGCGGCCTCCGTCGCCCAGACCAGTTGCGCATTGTCGGGCTCGGCATCGAAATGCTGCCGGCCAAGAAGCGTGTTGACGATGGCGGCGCTGCGCCAGGCCATGAGGCTGAGCTGAGAATCGGCGATGCCGTGCGAGTATCGGCCGGCATTCTGGGCAAACAGCCGGTTGGTCCTCGGCCCTGTCCACTGCATCGTGTAGTCGTCGTTCAGGGTGGGATAGCCGTTTCTGTCGAGGCTGATCCTTTCGCTGAGCGAGCCGAGCGCATCCGGCAAACGGAACCTGTAGCCGGTTGCCAGCACCACCGCATCGGCATGCAGCACCTCGATCCCGCCGTCGAAATGGTTGCGGACGATCAGCCGATAGGCATTGCCGTTCCGCTCCATCTGGATCACATCGCGGTTCGGCGACAGGGATGCGTTCAGCGTGCTCTGATCGAGGTAGCGCAGCGCGTAGAGGCGGCGGTAGATCGAGTGGATCGTCGAGATCGACAGGCCGTCGCTGGTCAGGATCGAGTTCTTCAGCGCCGCCTGCTTCTGCTCGCCGCTGAGCTTCAGATAGGCCTGCACATATTCCGGCGAGAAGACCTGGTTCGAAAACGGCGTGTCGTTGATCGGCTCGAAATTGTGGCGCCGGCTGATCCAGGTCAGCTCCTTCATCGAGCTGGCATCCCCAAGCAGCGCTTCGACCACCTCGCCGCCGCTCTGGCCGCCGCCGACCACGACGATGCGGGCGGCGCGAAGATCGTTGAGGCGCGACTTGGCCTCGCTGTTGTGGAAGCAATCTGGCCCAAGGAAGGGTTTCGCCCAATCCGGCACGAAGGGCGAAGACCCCGTGCCGATCACCAGGTTCTTCGCTTCTTCCTGGCCGTTGTCGAAGCGCAGGACGAAATGGTCGTCGCGGTGCTCCACGTCGCGGATGTCAGTTGCGTAGCGCAAGCCGTCGACGCCGTTGGCGACCCAGGCGAGATAGCGCGCGAATTCCTTGCGGGGAACGGCGTCGTAGTTCGCGTTCAGGAAGGCGTAGAGCCTCTTGTGCGCCACCAGATAGGAGACGAAGGACCAGCGGCTCGTCGGCAGAACCGGCGTGACGAGGTCCTTCAGGAAGGATGATTGCAGCTCGACGCCGGGCATCATCATGCCGGGATGCCAGTCGAACGCGCCGCGCCGCTCGAAGAAGCGGCTGCGGACCTCGGGCACGGATTCCAGCAGGCAGGCAAGGCTCAGATTGGAGGGACCGATGCCGATGCCGGCAAGATCGAGCGGCTCGTCGAAGGCATCCCTGCGGGTAAAAGCGACGGTCATGCGTTATCCTTCTCTGTTTCCTTGAGACGCAGGGCAAGCCTTGAATGGAAGGCGGGAGACCCGATCATGTGCAGATGGTTGGTGCCGGTGATGATTTCGGCCGCATGCGCCCGCGGCGACAGGCGGCGCCAATCGATCAGGTTGAGGCCGCGGTTGAGGCTGTCGTCGGCCGCCCAGGGATAGATCGGCACATCGTGGGGAACAAGCCGATGCTTGCGGAAGATCAGGGCATTGTCGATCAGCACCCAGAACGTATGTTCGCGGCTGCTAATATCGGGCCCATCGGTCGGAAGCGGATCCTTCTCGTCGCCGACGAAGCGCAGGAACTGCTCATAGGTATCGGCGTCCATCGTCGACAGCAGCCGGTCCCATTCGGGGCGCATCGCCGTCTTTTGCAGCCATGCCTGCACGTCCCGGTGAAGCGCGTCGCGCTCGCCCGGCCGGAAGCGCGGCGCGGCGCCGATCGCGAATTCCGATCCGAGGTCGCAGACATCGACCATCGCCATCATCCGGACGTCGACCTCGTTGGCAAGCGTGCGGGCAGCCTCGTAAGCCAGAAGCCCGCCCCAGGACCAGCCGAGGAAAGTGCAGGGCGCGCCGCTGCTGTGTTTCCTGATATAATCGACATAGCTCTCGATGATCTCTTCGACCAGCGCGCCGACCTCCTTCTTCTCGGACAGCGAGTGGCAAATGAAGCCGGTCGCCGGCTGGTCGGCGCCGAGATAATCGACGAGCTTCACATATTCGCGGGTGCTGACGAGAAGCCCCGGGAAGCAATAGAGCCGCGGCTTGGCGCCGGAGGCGCGCAGCACGATCACCTCGGAGAGATCGCGCTCCTCCCCCTGCTCCATCACGCCGGCAAAGGCGCGGATGGTCGGGTTGTTGAAGATATCGGCGACAGTCAGCGGAACCTTCGGCCGGCGCTGCCTGAGCTGCGTGAGGATGCGGATCGCGCCCAGCGAATTGCCGCCGATGGCGAAGAAATTATCCTCGACGCTGATCGCTTCCAGCTTGAGAACCTGGCGCCAGACATCCAGCACTTCTTCTTCCAGCGCGGTCGCCGGCTCGACGATGGCGCGTTTGACCGGCTGAGGTGCGGGCAGCGCGAAGCGGTCGAGCTTGCTGTTCGGATTGGTCGGCATCTTCTCGAGTTCGACGACAGCGGCCGGCACCATGTAGGATGGCAGGCTGCGTTCGAGGCCGGCGCGCACCGTCTCGACATCAAGCCTCTCGTCCTTCTTCGGCACGACATAGGCGACCAGCGCCTTTTCGCCGCCGGCATCGTCATCGCGCAGCACGACCAGGGCTTCGCCGACACAGGGCTGCTGGAGCAGCGCTGCCTCGATCTCGCCGAGCTCGATGCGGTATCCGCGCAGCTTGACCTGATGGTCGACGCGGCCGACGAATTCGACGGTGCCGTCCTCGCGCCAACGCGTCAGGTCGCCGGAGCGATAGAGCCGGCCGCCGTTCTTCGAGAACGGGTCGGGAATGAAACGGTCGGCGGTCGTATCTGCTTTGCGGAGATAGCCGCGCGCAATGCCCTCGCCGCCGATATAGAGCTCGCCGGTTACGCCGATCGGGCACAGATTGAGGTCGGGATCGAGCACATAGACGCGCCTGAGCCCGACAGCGCGGCCGAGCGGCGCATAGACGCCCTGGAACTTGGTGCCGGCCCTCACCTTCCAGACCATCGGCGTCATGATCGTTTCCGTGGGACCATAGCCGTTGATGAGCCACTCCGATTTCAGCGCCCGCGACAGAAGATCGAAGGTCGATTGCGCCAACCCTTCGCCGCCGAAGGAATAGAGGCGCATCGGCGGTGCGCCGTCGGTGATATCGGCCCATTCCGCCAGCTGCTGCAGATAGGTTGTGGGAATGCTCGCATTGTTGGCGCCATGCTTGCGCATCGCCGTCAGCGTCTCCTCCGGCGTCCACAGCGGCTGGTCGGGAAGGATGATGCTGCCGCCTTCCATCAACGGGTTCATCCAGCGCTCATGGCCGCCATCCGAACTGAAGGGCAGGAAGGGCAGCTCGCGGGATTCCGAGCTCATGCCATAGACGCGCGAGGTATTCTGCAGATGGTGCGTCAGCGGCCCGTGCTCGACGGCGACACCCTTCGGCAATCCCGTCGAGCCCGAGGTGTACATGACATAGGCGAGCTGGTCCTTGTGCGTGGGAACATAGAGCGGCGTATCCGGCTCGCCGTCGAGATCGAGCTTGTCGAGTTCGAGGACGGTCGCGTCGAGCTCTTCCGGCAGGCGGTGGCGCAGCCAGCTATGGGTGAGCACGATCTTGACGCCGCCATCGCGCAGGATGTGATGGTTGCGCACTGGAGGATGGTCGGGCTCAACCGGAATATAGGCGCCGCCGGCCTTCAGGGTCGCGAGGATGCCGACGATCGCCTCCGGCGAGCGCTTGATGAAGATCGCGACCGTCACTTCGGCGCGAACGCCGAGCTGCCGCAGCCGATGGCCGAGGCGGTTGGTGCTCGCCTCCAGCCAGCCATGGCTCCACTCCTCGTCGCCATAAACGATCGCTGTTTTGTCGGGCGTGCGGCGCGAATGGGCCGAGATCAGCTCATGCACCGGCCTGTCGTCGTTGACGACGTCATCCTCATAGGGCGCCGACAGCCAGTCGAGCTCGTCGCTGCCCATGAGCTCGATATCCTTGATCCTGAGATCCGGCTTCGCGACGATCTGCTCAAGCACCAGGCAAAAATGCCTGGAGACACGCGCGATCAAGGCGCCATCATAGAGATCCCCGACATAGTCGATCAGCCCGTATGCGGCACCATCGGCACGCGCCTCGATCACCAGGGAAAGCTCGCTGTCGGCACGTGCGCCTGACGGCTCCTGGTTCGCCGCCTGCCTCGGGACCGGATAAGGCTCGCGGAATTCGAACAAGGCCTTGACCACGGCCTCCTGGGCGGCGGCCTCGTCGACGACCAGTTCCTGCGTGATGCGCTCCAGCGGCACGAGGCGGGCAAGCCCCTCCTGCGTCATCGACGAGATCGCCGCGACGACATCATCGAGAGAATGCCTGGATGTCAGCGAAAGCACGAGGGGAAGAACCTGTTCGGCGCGGCCGCGGCCGGCGAGATGTTCGCTGCGCGGCCGCGCGACGAGAAGGCCGGTCAGCAGGGCATAGTTGCCGCTGTAGCGTGCCAGCAGAGCGCAGAAGGCGGCATGAAGCACGCGCTCGATCTGAACGCCCTTCCCCCTCGCATGCCGTTCGATTCTGCCCCAGAGATCGGGCTCGATCGAAAACCGATGCTCGGCGCGCGCCACGCCTGCCAGCCCGCCGCTGTTGAAGCGGGTGGGGAAGGTCGTGGCCACATAGTCGAGGCCGATCGCGTCGCGCCAATAGGCAAGTGCTTCGCGCGCCTCATCCGTCTCCAGCCAATCGGCCTCCCGTGTTCCGGCGGCGATTTCCACTGGCTGCATGTCGCCGGCGGGTTCACCATCGAGAATGCGGGCCAGCGAGCCGGCGAGAACGGATTTTTCGCGGTCGTCGCAGATGATCGGATGCAGCACGAGCGTCAGCAGCGATTGCCCGTCGGCAAGCCGGATGATCTGGAAGCGCGCACCGGGGCCTTGCAGGAGATCGAAGCGCTTGTCGCGGAAGGCTTTCCGTGCGGCCAAGGCATCCGGCTCGAAAACGGCCGCGCCGTCCTTGCCGAGAATCTCGATCGGCACCGCGTTCGATGCGCCGCGATATTGCTCGATCCGGCCGCCCGCCAGCCGGCGGAAACGGGAGGCGAGTGAGGGATTCTGCGCCACGAGCGCCCGGCAGGCGCCGGCAATCGTCTCGACGTCGATCGCGGCACTCAACCGCAGCCCGATAACCTGATCGGGAAAGACGGTGTAATTGCCGATCTGCTCCAGCGACCAGATGCGCTTCTGCGCGATCGTCAGCGGAAAACTCTCGAACACGGTATCCATAGCCGCATCGGTCGGGCGGGCATCGGCGAAATTGGTAATCTGCTTGTTCATCTTGCCATCCAGACGTTTTCAGAGACGCGCATCGGCTGACATGGCCAAGCGTAGGGAGAGCGGGCGCGGATCGGCCCAGACGGCGCGGATATGGGCGAGGCATTCCTGGCGCGAACCGGCAAAGCCCGCCGCCTGCCAGCTCACCGGAATCCGCTTGTCCTGCGGCCAGACCGAGTAGTGATGCTCGGTGTCGTGGACGACGATCCAGAGATCGTCGCGGGGCTCAAGATTGTCCATTCGAAGCTCCTGCAGAGATTGACGTCATGCGCAAATGACGGATCCCCCCTGCTGGAGTTTAGAAAATTGCTGAGAATTTTTTTCTTCGTTTACCCCTAAATCCGCCCAGGGATGGATCGTCATTCTACCAAATCAGCGCAGGAGCAGACTTCATGCTCGCAGCATCAAGCCCTGCCGATCAAGGAGAACATCATGGATTTCGACGCCGCCAAACAAAGGCGGGTTCTGCAGGCGCGCAGCTATGTCAGGCTTGCTCCCAATATCGTCCATCTCAACACCGTGCACGGGAATCACGAAGTCGCCCTCGAAGTCGAAGCCGGCATCGCTTCGCTGACCTTCTACGAGGGAAATCCCGTGCAATCGGCAGAGCTTCTCATGGCGGCCGCCGAAGCGGTGACGGCGCAGGATCGTTCGATCAAATCGGTCGCTTTCGAAGGCCATCAGGCAAGTCTTCCAAGACATATTTTAAGCGCAGGAAAGCTCGATTCCGCGATTCTGTGGCAATGGCCGTCGCTGTGGCTGCCGCAGCTAACCTATCCGCTCCCGCCGGTGCAGCAGATGACTGCGGGCAGTTATCATCCGCGCCGGCCGGCAAAGCCGAAGGGCACGGTCTACCAGCGCTTCATCCCCTGGCTGGAGCGGGACATCAGCTTCAGGATGGCCGATCCCGAGACCGATCTTGCGGCCTTTCACCGCTGGATGAACGACGAGCAGGTCAACACGATCTGGGAGGATGCGGGCTCGATCGACAAGCACCGGCAGATCCTGGAGGAGAGGATCGCCGATCCGCATGTGCTGCCGCTGATCGGCAGTTTCGCCGATATCCCCTTCGGCTATTTCGAGGTCTACTGGGCCAAGGAGAACCGGCTCGGTCCGTTCTACGATGCCGACGATTACGATCGCGGCTGGCATGTGGCGATCGGCGAGCCGGATTATCGCGGCAAGAAATGGATCAGCGCCTGGCTTCCCTCGCTGATGCATTTCATCTTCCTCGACGATCCCCGCACGCAGCGCATCGTCGGCGAGCCGCGCGCCAGCCACGAGCAGCAGATCCGCAATCTCGACCGCTCGGGCTTCGCCAAGGTCAAGCATTTCGATTTTCCGCATAAGCGGGCGCTGCTCGTCATGCTGAGCCGCGAGCGCTTCTTCGGCGATCATCTCTGGGTGCCCGCATCATGAACGACATGAGCGAGATCAGCGGCAGCCTGCGGAAGCGGCGGCTCGCACCGGAGGATCTTGCCAGCCCGCAGCTGTTCCGGCTGCTGCTGCGGCTCGGCCTGCCCGCCATGTTCGGCCTGTCGATCAACGCCGCGCATCACACGATCAACATGATCTTCGTCGGCATGATCGGCGAAGATCAGATCGCCGCGATCATGATCGTGCTGCCGGTCCTCATGCTCGTCGCCGCTTTCGGCGAAGGCATCGGCGTCGGTGTCGCGACGGAGGTCGGGCGCGCGCTCGGCGCCGGCAACCGGTCGAGAGCGAGCATCCTTGCCTCGGTCAGCCTTGCCGCCGGCATCGTCTTCGGCGCGGCGAGCGCGGCTGCGATCGTCGCCTTTCCCTCGGTGCTGCTGTTTGGCGCCACATCAGCGATCGAGCCGCTCGCGCAGCATTATCTCCTCATCATCGCGGTCTCGATACCGCTGACGATGGCGCAGATCATTTTCGATTTCCTGGCGATCGCCGAGGGCAATGCCCGCTTCAGCATGTGGACGCTGGTCGCCTGCTTCGCGCTGAACATCATCCTCGACCCGATCATGATCTTCGGCTTCGGTCTCGGCCTGCAGGGCGTGGCCATGGCAACCATCCTCTCGCAGCTCGTGGCGCTCTCGATCTACGGCGCCTATCACGCAAGACGGCTCGGGACGATCCGGCTGACATTCTCCTGGCGGTTCGCCGATATCAGGCATCTCAAGTCGGTGCTTGCTGTGGGCGCCCCGACGACGCTGACGAGCCTTGCGACGGCGGGCGCGATTGCAGCAATGCTGTCGGTCGCCGGCACCTATCACGGTGAGGACGGCATCGCCGGCGTCGGCATCGCCTTGCGGCTGCTTGCGGTCAGTGCATTGCCGGTCATCGGCATTTCGCTCGGGGCGCAGTCCATCCTGAGCTTTGCCTGGGGCCGCGGGGATATATCGCGAGTGCTGGCGGCAGCCCGCATGCTTTCCGTGGTCACGAGCGCGGTCGGCGGCGTCTACGGGCTGGCAGCGATCGTTTTTTCCGAGCGCCTCGCCGCGTTCTTCACCGACGAAGCCGCCGTGCTTACGATCGCCGGCCAGGCGATCGTCGCAACCCATCTTCCCTTCCTGCTGTTCGGCCTCCGGCAAACCGTGCTGATCCTCTTCCAGGCGCAGGGCAAGCCGAAAGCCGCGCTTGCCGTCGGCCTGGCGCAGAACGGGTATCTTCTGTTTCCGCTGCTTGCGCTGCTGCCGCCCTTCTTCGGATTCTCCGGCCTGCTCGCCGCCATGTTCCTGGCCTCGGCGCTCACCGGCCTGCTGTCATGCGTCTGCCTGGCAAGATCGCTCGCCGCGCTCCGGCAGCGCTCGGTTAGCGATCTGACCGCCCTCCGTCCCCATCCCAGCTTTTGCCCATGAGAGGATTATCATGAACCAGTCGTTCAGCCCCCGCGACCTTGGCGCCCATGCGGCCGCCGACGATCTCTTCACGCCCGTCGATCCCACGGCCTTCAACGCCGTCTCGCCGCCGATCTTCCAGACCTCGCTCTTCACCTATGACAGCTACGAGGCAATGGAGGATGTCTTCGCCGGCCGGACGCGCAACTTCATCTATTCACGCGGCGACAATCCCACCGTCCGCGAATTCGAGCTGCTGGTCGCCCGTCTTGAGGGGGCCGAAGATGGACGCGCCTTTTCGAGCGGAACGGCCGCCATTACCTCGACCATTCTCAGCCTCGTGGAAGCGGGCGACCGTGTCGTCGCCGTCCGCCACCTCTATAATGACGTCTACCGCCTTCTCGTGAAGCTGCTCGGCAGGCTCGGCGTCACCGTGGATTTCGTCGATCCCTCCGATCATGACGAGGTGCGCAAGGCGCTGCCGGGCGCCAAGCTGCTCTATCTCGAAAACCCGTCGTCCTTCATCTTCGAGCTTCAGGACATCGTGGCGCTCGCGGCCATGGCGAAAGAGGCCGGTGTCATGACGATCATCGACAATAGCTGGGCGACACCGCTCTTCCAGAAGCCGATCCAGCACGGCGTCGATATCGTCATTCACGCCGCCTCGAAATATCTTGGCGGCCACAGCGATACGGTCGCCGGCGTCGTCGTCGGTACGAAGGAGGCGATCGCCAAGATCAACGCGACCTCCTATCCCTATGTCGGCGCCAAGCTCTCGCCGTTCGAGGCGTGGCTCCTGCTCCGCGGCATGCGCACGCTGCGCGTCCGGCTGAAGGAGCACGAGCGCAGCGGGCTTCTGCTCGCCGACCGGCTGAAACAGCATCCCGACATCGCCCGCGTTCGCCACCCGGCCTTTCAGGACCATCCGGGCCGGGCGACGCTGTCGGGTTATGCCGGGCTCTTCGCCTTCGACCTCACGCCCGACATCGATGTCGCGCGGTTCGTCAACGCGCTGCGCGAGATCCGCCTCGGCGTCAGCTGGGGAGGCCCGGAAACCCTTGTGGTTCCCGCCAAGGTCGCGCTGCAGATCCCCGACCGGATGACCACCTTCATCCGGTTCGGCGTGAGCGAACAGACGATACGTTTCGCCGTTGGGCTGGAAGAACCGGAACTGCTGTGGAACGATTTGCAGCAGGCGCTGCACGCCGCGAGACGGTAGGATCCCGACGAGATTCATGATCGGGGCTGGCGGGTTCGGTGACCGCCGAATGGCAATGCTGCTCCGCCGCCTTGATCATGAAATTGACGAGCGTCCTCGAGACGCCGAGTTCGGCCGCAATATCCTTCTGCGGCACGCCGTTCAGGCGGTGGCGGATGAAGGCGTCATTGGTCCGCTTCGGTAACCTCTCGAGCGAGGCAAGTACGTCGCGCAGCGTCTCGGCCGCTACGAGCTGATCGAGCACCGTGGGGATCGGCGCCGTGATCTCCTGCACCTGATCTATCGACCTATAGTTGTTCATCTGCTGACGCCTCCGGCGGCTCTCGTCAAGCGCGAGGTTATAAACCATCCGGAAGGCGTAACCGATCGGGCAACGAATGCCTTCGACGTTCACCCCGTAAGCCTTGATGACACCATCCTGAAATATATCCTCAGAATATGACCTTGATTTGACAACGCTTTCGATCGTTTTCAGGAGTTTGTCCTTGTTTTCGATCATCGCGTTGACAACCGCATTTCCGTTCACATCACGATGCGATGCTCGCATTGCCCTGTACCTTTTTTACAAATGGAAAATCAGGCTCTGTCGTTGCTGGTCGGTTCGGCCTCGGTGCTCCTTTTTGAACAAAGGTACACGATGTGATTGCAGTGTCTAATTTAAGGTGATAACAAGAGTCAAGTTTAAATCGGCCGACCGGAGACGAGAAAAAAATGGGACGGACAGTTGAGATCCTGACGGGCAAGGCGGAGCTCTGCCGATCGATCATGGGGGCCTTGCCTGACTGGTTTTCGGAACCCGAGGTCATCGAGGCGAGCGCAGAGGCGGTCGAAGATCTGCCGGTGTTCGGCTACGTCGAAGCGGATGTCGTCACCGCCATGATCGCGCTGAAGCCACATTTGCCCGGCGCCGTCGAGATCGCGCTGATCGCGACCCGCCCCGAATATCACGGCCACGGCGCCGGACGGCATCTCGTTGATGCGGCCGAACGTTTCGCCCATCAATCGGGCGCCCGGCTGCTGACGGTCAAGACGCTCGCGCCGCGCGGCCGCGACGAACCGCAATTCGAGGCGACGCGGCGCTTCTATGACCGGAACGGCTTCGTCAGAGCGGAGGTGTTTGCCAAGCTCTGGCATGAGGATCATCCGTGCCTCTTCATGGTCAAGCCGCTCGCCGGGCAACAGCCGAGCGAGACCGCGCTTTGAGACGACGGGACTTTCTTCTGGGCGCGCTGGCGATGGCGGGCGCGCCCACAATTGCGCGCGCGGGCGACAGCGGTGTCGTTTCGCTCGATTATGGATTGGCATCGACGATGCTGGCTCTCGGCAGCGTGCCGCGTGCGATCGCCTCGCTGCGGAACTGGCCGGAATGGGTTGTCGAGCCGTCCATGCCGCCAGGCGTCGTCGATGTCGGCACCACGTCGGAGATCAATCTCGAGGTCCTCACCAGCCTCCGGCCATCGCTCATCCTCAGCACGCCTTTCCTGGCCGCGCTGGATGAAAAGCTGTCCCGCATCGCGCCTGTCGCGACCTTCACCGTCTATGCCGAGAACGGCGATGCGCTCGACCGCTCCTATGCCGAAACGCGGCGTCTCGGCGCCATGATCGGGCGACAGCGGCAAGCGGAAGCATTTTTCGCCCGCGCCAATGAGACGTTCGACCGGTTGCGCGAGCGGGTGAAAATCCTGTCCGCACCGCCTGTCGCCGTCATCAACTTCATCGACCAGAGGCATGCGCGCATCTATGGCGGCCCCGGACTTTACGGCGGCGCGATGAGACGCATCGGCCTGGAGAATGCCTGGAAGGGCGAGGCCAGCTACTGGGGATTTCAGACGATCGGCCTGGAGCAGCTCGCCGAACTCGACGAAGAGGCGCACCTCGTCGTCGTGTCGCCGCTGCTTCCGCCCGATGTCCTGACCCGGCTTTCAGAAAGCCCGCTCTGGACCAGCCTCCCCTTCGTCCGGCGGCAGCGAATCTCGGTCGTTCCAGGCGTCCTGATGTTCGGAATGGTCCAGGAGGCGCTACGCTTTTCGACCCTGATGGTCGATGTTCTGGAGACTGCGGCCTGATGAAGCCTCAATATTCCCGCTTCGGCGCGCCGGCACTTGCGGCGCTGCTGCTGTTTTCAGGCCTGAGCCTCGCCGTCCTCGATCTCCTGCCGGCGCTGCCGCATCTGGAGGCGACCGGCGGTTACGACGCTCAGCACCTTCTGCTTCTCTATTCCACGCTGCCGCGCATGGCGACGGCGCTGATCACGGGTGCCGCCCTCGCGCTGTCGGGAACTATCCTGCAGCAGGTGTTACGCAATCCGCTGGTGTCGCCGACGACGCTCGGCGTCTCGGCGGGCGCCAATCTGGCGCTGGTTTCCGCCATGCTCACCTTTCCCTCACTGGCGGGATGGGGCCGAGACGCGGTCGCGCTGACGGGAAGTGCCGCTGCTGCCTTCGCCATCTTTTCGATCAGCGCCCGGCACGGCTTTTCGCCCTTTTCCCTCATCCTGTCGGGCATGATCATCGGCCTCTGGTGCGGCGCGGCGGCGGCGATCCTCATTCTGATGAACGATCAATATCTCTCAGGGATCTTCATCTGGGGCGCCGGCTCGCTCTCGCAGCAAAGCTGGGCGATCCCGCTGTCGCTGCTGCCGAAGGTGGCGCTGCTCGCCGCCCTTGCCCTTCTCGCCACGCGGCCGCTGGCGCTGAGCCAGCTCGGCGATGCCGGCGCAACCAGCCTCGGCCTGCCGATCAAATGGGCGCGGGGCTTCATCCTGGCGATCGCGATTGCGCTGAGCGCCCTCGTCACCAGCGCCGTCGGCGTCATCGGCTTCATCGGGCTGGTCGCCCCGCAGATCGTCCGGCTGGCCGGCGCCAGGCGCATCCTCAGCCAATTGATCTGGTCGCCCATCGCCGGCGCCGGCCTTCTCCTCCTGACGGACGAGGCCATCAAGCTTCTTGCTCCCGGCGATTTCGTGCCGACGGGCGCGGTGACGGCACTGCTCGGCGGGCCGATTCTGATTGCGCTTCTGCCACGCCTTGCGACAGCCTCGCGCACGTTGCCCGCCATGGCCTCGCCAGGGCTCGCGGTCAGCAGCAAAACGGCATCGCTTGTCCTGCTGCTCGCCTCGGTCGTCGCATTGGCAATAACCGCGATCTTCTTCGGCCGCGCACCCGACGGCGCCTGGGCCTGGCTGCCGGCCGCCTCATGGGACGACATCCTCCCCCTTCGCCTGCCGCGGGTCGCCGCGGCGTTCGGCGCCGGAACCGTGCTCGGCGTGACAGGGCTGATCCTGCAGCGACTGACCGGAAACGAAATGGCAAGCCCCGAGGTGCTCGGCGTATCGGCCGGAGCAACGCTCGGTGTCGCGGCTGCCATGTTCGCCTTTGCGGCGCCGGGACTCACCGTCCAGCTTGCCTTTGCCGGCGGCGGAGCGCTTGCCGTGCTGCTGCTGATCTTCCTGTTGAGCGTCCGTTCCGGCTTCGGCCCGAACCGCGTGCTGCTCGCCGGCATCGCCTTCGGCGCGATGCTCGATGCCGGGATCGGCGTCCTTGCCGCAAGCGGCGATCCCCGTGGCCTCGCGCTCATCCGCTGGATGGCGGGCTCGACCTATCTCGTCGACAATGCCGTTGCCGCAAGCGCCCTCTCGATTGCGCTTGCGTGCCTCATCGCGGCCTTTCTCGCCAGCCGGTGGCTTGCGCTGCTGCAACTCGGGCCGGAGGCAGCGAGCGAACTCGGCCTCAGGATCGTCCCCACCCGCGCGGCGCTGTTCGGGCTCTCTGCGATCATGACGGCAGCCGCGACACTGGTCGTCGGCCCCTTGAGCTTCATCGGCCTGATGGCGCCGCACCTCGCCCAAGGCCTCGGCCTTCGCCGCCCCTCCACCCAGCTCCTCGCCGCCACCCTCATCGGCGCGGCCCTGCTCGTCATCGCCGACTGGGCCGGCCGCATGGTCGCCTTCCCCTATCAGGTGCCAGCCGGCTTGATCTCGGCTCTGGTCGGAGCCCCGATGCTGCTGATCGTTCTGCGCCGGCGGCCTTAAGAAGCCGCCGCCTCCTATCCCGCCAATGCCACGGCATCTGCTCCTGCCGGGATGCGCAACGGAGAGGAAGGGTCGGTCGCCGCACGCCATACCGCCTCGGCCACGTCGACGACCTGTGTCAAGGCAGTTTCCGACTGCTGCTCCCAGGACGCGAACACGTCAGCGACGACCGACGAATAGGCTTCCGGGAAACCGCCCTGTTGTTGAATCCGTGAGCGCGCCGTATCGCCGAACCGCGTCTCCGGCGCCCGCCCCGGGAGAACGATTCTCACACGCACATTGAAGGGCTCGAGCTCGAGCGCGGCAGATTCGGTAAAAGCGTTCACCGCGGCTTTGCTGGCCGTATAGACCGAGAGGAGCGGAAGCGGCTTGAGCGTCACGGTTGACGTGACGTTGACGACGACCCCTTCCTGGCGCTCCCGCATCTGCGGCAGAACCGCCTGCGTCATCGCGATCGTTCCAAGCGTGTTCGTCTCAAAAATATCGCGAGCGATCTCCATCGGCGTTCCCTCAACCGCGTTGAGCCAGCCGATGCCGGCGTTGTTTACCAGCACATCGACAGGACCTGCGGCGTCAACCGCAGCGCGGATGCTTCCAGGACTGGTGACATCCAAAGCAACGATCGCAAGATTGTCCGAAGGCGGCAGAAGGTCTTGGCGCGGCGTGCGCATGGTGGCGATCACCTTCCAGCCCTGCGCGAGAAAGAACCTGGCAATTTCCAATCCAAAGCCTGATGAGCATCCTGTAACGAGAACGGTCTTCATATCTGTCTCCTATCTATGCTGACGGCTATAGATGTAGACGGCGATACCGCTACTGAATATCATGCGTAGTCCTTGTTTCATTATCAGGAGTATCGATGAGCGACCCTTTGGCGGATATGGTCACGCTGCTTCAGCCAGTTGCGCGCCATTCAAAACTCGTCAGCGGAGCAGGGACGTGGCGCGTTAAGCGCCAGGAGACAGGCCAGCCTTTCTACTGCGTCGTCGTGGAGGGTTCTTCGCGGCTGAGCGCCGAGGACGTTCAGATCATTCTGCGCGAAGGTGACTTCATCCTGATCCCGGCGGCCCATTCCTTCACGATGTCGAGCCTCGACGACGGATTATCGCCCGGCATCGATCCTCTCACCGTCACGATGCTCGCCGACGAAACCCGGCACGGCGACCCCGAAAGCGTCCCCAGTGCACGATTGCTTGTCGGCCATTTCGCCTTCGGCTCGCCCGATGCGGCCTTGCTGGTCTCTCTGCTGCCGCGGATCATCCATATCCGCGGCGACAGCAGACTTTCGGCGATCGTTCAGCTCGTCACGGACGAAGCCCGCGCCGAGCGGCCGGGAAAGAACATGATCCTGGCTCGATTGTTGGAAGTGCTGCTTGTCGAGGCGCTGCGCTCGAATGCGGGGGACAAAGCGCCGCTCGGAATCCTGCGGGGCTTGAGCGATGCACGCCTCTCGCTCGCCATTCGTCGGCTGCATGAAAACCCCGCCCGGGAATGGACGGTGGAGCAGCTTGCCGGCGAGGCGGCGCTATCGCGGTCTGCGTTTTTCAATCGCTTCCGCCGTGCTGTGGGCCTGGCGCCGATGGAATATCTGATATCGTGGCGCATGGCGCTGGCCAAAAATCTGCTGAGGCACGACGAGATCGGAATTCAGGAAATCGCCGAGCGCGTCGGCTATGGCTCCGCAAGTGCGTTTAGCACGGCATTTACCCGCTTTGTCGGATTGCCGCCGTCTCGATATGCCGAGCAGGCAAGAACCGTCTGATTCAATGCCGCCCGTCCGGCAACGGGCAGGCTTCACCGCAACCGCCGACGCCGGGCAGATTATAGCGCAGGCAACAGACTTTGCGGCGGGCGAATTCGAGTCCGCATTGCTGACGCGCAATGCGGATCATGCCGAACATCGGATTGCGCGCGCCGCCCGGCCAGTTCGGCTCTTCGAGCAGCGCCATGCCGCCTTCGACGAGTGCGGGCTCCTGGCGATGGGCGATCTCTTTCAGAATCCAAGAGAGATAGGTCGCGACATTGTTCCAGAGAAGCTTCGGCGCGACACCTGCATTGGCGGCGATCGCGGCGATGACGGGCTCGGCGTGGCCGAGCATCAGCCGATGAAGCTCGCCGGCCGGATCGGTCGTCGGCTCGGGACTGCCGAACATCACGAACGCTTCCGGCTCGCCTGTCAGTTCGTTGCAGACGAGCGAGAGCCGGCCGATCTCCATCGGCAGCGCGATGCGGTTGACGAACATATGGACGCTCGGCGCGATCGTCAGCATGCTGAAATAATAGAGCGTCCACATGGACACGATCGCGCGGCGATCACTGCCGGGGAACTTCTGGCCATAGCGGGCGATGATCTCGTCAAAGACGTCGCGCTCACCGAGATCGCTGCAGGGAACGAACAGGCCCGGCCGTGAGTGAGCACTGAGCAGCTTGCCGCGGCAATAGGAGAACGGGCCATCGCCGACCAGGCCATCGAGGTCAATGGCCTGGCGGGCGATAGAATGATCGGCGATCAAAGGACGCTCTGACGCCCCGTTCATCTTCACCGCCATGCCTACCACCGATACTTCAGGGTGCCGGTCATGTTGCGGCCTTGGCCGAGATAGCAAAAACCCTCTTCGCAAACCGTCTCGCGCTCATCGACGATGTTGCGGATGTTGAAGGCGGCTGTCAGGCCCTCATATTTCTTGTCGACCGCGCCAAAATCATAGGAGGCGGATGCATCGACATAGAAAGTTGCGGGATTCTTCGAGGTATTGGCGACATCCGTCCATGTCTCACTGATGTAGCGCACGCCGGCGCCAACCGACAGACCGTTGAACGGATTGCTTTCCTGGAAAGTGTAGTTCGCCCACAGGCTCGCAACATGGGTCGGGGTGATGGCCGGAGTGTTTCCGACGTTGTTGCCCCCGGTCACTTCGGAGTCGTTGTAGGTGTAGGCAGCAATGATATCGAGACCGTCGGCGATCGCCGCGCGGGCTTCAAGCTCGATACCCTTTCCGGTCACCTCGCCCTGGGAGTCATAGGCGAAGGTCAGCGGGTCGGCGAGCCTCGGCTTATTCTGCTCGACGATGTGATAGGCGACGGCCGAGAGCAGGATATCGGAGCCGGGAGGCTGGTACTTAACGCCGACCTCGTATTGCTCGCCCTTCGTCGGCGGAAGAATCGTGTTGGTTGCCGATCGGTTGGTGACCGGATCGAAGGAGGTCGCGTAGGAAACGAACGGCGCGATGCCGTTGTCGAAGAGGTAAAGCGCGCCGGCCTGTACCGAGAAGGCGTTCTTGTCGACATCCTCCGAGCTAACCGAGGGCAAGGTCGAATCTCGCGTCTGGTTCACCCAGGTCTGTCGGCCGCCGAGGTTAAAGCGCCAGTTTCCGACCTCGATCTGGTCCATGACGTATATGCCAAGCTGCCGCATGTCGGCATCGGAAGCCAAGAAATTATAGTCCGGCGTGGTGCCTGAGACTCCATAAGTCGGATTGGCGACATCGAAGTCGAATGCCGGATCGGCGGCTCCGAAGCCATAGCCAAAGCTCGACTGGAGATTGGTGTAGTCGAACCCAAACAGCATTGTATGCGCAAGCGAGCCTGTATCGAACTTCGCCTCGAGTTGATTGTCGACCTGAAAGACGTTCATTTCGTCGCGGATCGCGTTCGTGCCGCGATGCGCGACGGTCCCGGTCCAGCTGGTAACGCCGAGGTAACGGGCCTCCAGATCGAGATGCGAATAACGCAGGTTCTGCCGGAAGGTCAGGCCGTTGTCGAATTCATGCTCGAACTGGTAGCCGACCTGCTGCTGCTTGATTTTCTGGTGGTCATAGTCGGGATCGCTCGCCCTCAGATCCAGAATCCTGCCGTCCATAGTGGTGATCGCGCCGACATTGGCGTCGGTTTCGTCAGACTGCGCCAGGCCGTATAGCGTGAAGGTCGTGCCCTCGTCAGGCTTCCAGGTAAACGACGGCGCCAGGAAATAGCGGTCGTCGGCAATATCGAAATTGGTGTCGCCGCGGCGGGCGACGCCGACGATACGATAGAGGAAATCGTCCCTGCCTTCGCTGATCGGCCCGCCGAAATCGAACATCCCCTGCACCCGGTCTTTGGTGCCGTAGGTAATGCCGACTTCACGGATCGGCTCTTCGGTCGGAAGCTTCGAGATCTTGTTGACGAGGCCGCCTGGCGATCCGGAGCCGTAGAGAACGGATACCGGCCCCTTGATCACCTCGACGCGCTGCAGCTGATAGGGATCGGTGCGGAACATCCCGTAATTGATATAGGGCTGGCGCAATCCGTCACGATAATCGCCGACTGTCGTGGCATTGTAGCCGCGAATGTAGATCTGGTCGAAACGCGGATCGAAGCCGTTCGGCCCGGTGGTCACGCCGGCCGTATAACGCACCGCCTCGATGACCGACTGGGCACCGCGCTGCTCGATTTCCTTCTCCGTCGTCACCGAGATCGAACGCGGCGTCTCGACAAGCGGCGTGTAGATCTTGGTCGCGCCCGCGCTGTTCTTGGCGGTGACCGACGTCCGGTCGGTCTTGCTATCAGAGGCTGCACCTTGAATGACGATTGGCTCCAGTGTCGTCGCGGTGTCACCTGCGGAGGCGCTCTGGGCAGCAGCCGGCGATGCTGCAATGCCGATCAGGATGATTGCAGTCGTCGCACAAAGGCTATCTCTGTAAATTCGCGATACATTATTAGAAACATTCAAAAAAACACGCGCCATTGCTTGGTCCCTACGTCACGGATGCGGGCGGAACCTATGGAGCGAAGTGGAGCTTGTCAACATAAGATGATTATTTTAGTCACCTTTTATTCGATGATCTGCCTATCACGGCCATTCGCGAAGAGGTTGCACGCAGCATCGAGTTGGAAATGCTCACACGAAACATCTTCGATGCAGGCTCCGGCCGCGCCTCCTGTCCATTTCCGGATCCGTACTCAGTCGGCATAACATTCTCCCGCCCGGAGTAACGACCGAAGCAATACAGCATCAGGCGACCCTAGATTCTCTAGCGATCCTGATAGGGAGAGGAGTTTCCTATTGAGACAAATAAAAAATCTGGTTTACTGCCACTTCGCTTGTTGGCTTTCAGGGGGGATTTAGCCGATGGTGTGGACCCGCAGGAGTATTATGATCGGTGGATTGGCGTTGTGGGGGACCGGCGCCGTCGGCAAACCGGCAGGCGCCGCGGCAGCTTCTTATTTCGACGGCACAGCCGTCGACAACGGCGTGACCTTTCGCAGCACCAATTTCGCCAAAATCGACAAGCGCTGGCATCGCCAGGTCGTTAAATATTTCAGCAGCGAGCCGATCGGCACCGTTGTCGTCGATACCAGGCACCATTTTCTTTACGTGATCATGGAGAACAAGACCGCCATCCGCTATGGCGTCGGGGTCGGCCGCGAGGGCTTCAAATGGTTCGGTCGCGCCACCATCGACGCTAAATCGCTCTGGCCGCGCTGGACGCCGCCGCCGGAGATGCGCAAGCGCCATCCCGAACTGCCGCAATTCGTCTCGGGTGGCTCACCGAAGAACCCGCTTGGCCCCCGCGCCATGTATCTGCATCGCGACGGCGTCGATACCGGCTATCGGTTCCACGGCACGCTGGAGCCATGGAGCATCGGCAAGGACGCCTCCAGCGGCTGTATCCGCATGTTCAATGAAGACGCCATCGATCTTTATCAGCGCTGCCCCATTGGCACTGCTGTACAGGTTCTGCCGCATATTGCCGACCAGGCTGAGGGCGCCACTCAGGTTAGCGAAACAACTCCGGTCGAATGAGGAATATCACCCCTATGTCTGCGATGATCGGATACATCAAGCGCCTCGCTGGCGCAGCCATGCTCTTGGCGCTCGCCGCCTGCTCCACCACCGAGGTCGCCTCCCTGGAAGAACCGACGGCGGCGCCAATGACCGGCCAGACCAACGACCCCGCCCCCGGTTTCGAGAACGTCGCGCTGGGCAGCGAAGAGGATTTTATTCTCAATGTCGGCCGACGCATCTATTTCAAGCAGGACTCCGCCGCGCTCGATTCCGTCGCCATGGCCACCTTGGACAACCAGGCCGCCTGGCTCAACAGGAATCCGACCTGGCTGCTCAAGCTGCAGGGATTTGCCGATGATTCCGGCTCCGCTTCCAAAATGCAGACGCTCTCGCAGAAACGCGCCGATGCGGCGATGGCCTATCTGGTATCGAAGGGCGTAGACCCCAAGCGCATGTGGGCAAAGGGCTACGGCAACGACCGCGAAGTCCGCGACTGCACAGAGCGCTCCTGCAAGGTGCAGAACCGGCGCGTCGTCACCAATCTGCGCACCCAGCCGGATGCCGTCTGATCGCAGATGAACTTTCCGGGAGGGGCCGAACAAAGGCTGATTAGTACATGTATTGCACGCGCCCGTCGGAATGGTGGATGAGGCCGCGATGGACGGGCCGCACGAAGCGCGTAGTCCGAGGCATCGAGGACGAAACCCGCATGGGCGGTCCGGCTTGCCAAACTGCCGCCAGACCTTGCGCATGCCAGAGACCTGGAAGTTCTCATTGAACACCCGGCGTATCTCGATCTTCATCCGCGCCGGAAACACCTGTAATTTGACGGTCGTGCGATTGGAATGAGACCGGCTCAGCTTTAAAATAGCCGTGACAGCAATTAAAAGCCGTCGGGCATAGACTTTAACTTAGCCGAGAACTCGGTTAATGATAGCCGATGACAGATTCGCCGCCGAAAAAGCTGATTGAACGCAAAGCCCGACCGATCGTCGAAACCGCGCTGGCTGACACACGAGTCGTGCTCATTGCCGGTCCGCGACAAGCCGGAAAGACGACCCTTGCGCGACAGGTCTCTGGCTCCGATCGCCCGTTTATCACCCTCGACGATGTCGGTACGCTGAATGCAGCAAGGACTGATCCGATCGGCTTTATCCGAGGCATCAAACGGGCCGTTATCGACGAGGTGCAACGGGCGCCCGAACTGATACTTGCGATCAAGGAAAGCGTCGATCGCGATGACGAGCCCGGGCGTTTCTTGCTCACGGGTTCAGCCAATCTGGCCACCGTTCCGGCGATTGCAGATTCGCTCGCCGGCCGAATGGCCGTCGTCCCATTATTGCCATTTGCCCAATCTGAAATCCGATCCACCCCGGGTCGTCTGCTGGATAGGCTGTTCGCCGGCGAGGAGCCTTCCGCCGGGGAGGACACCGTCATTGGTGACGATCTGTTGTTGACGGTGCTACGGGGCGGCTATCCCGAAGCCTTGCGTCGGCCGACGGCCGGCCGACGGACTGCTTGGCTGGAAGATTATGTGAAATTGATCCTCGATCGCGACGTGCGTGATATCGCCAACATCGATCAGTTGGACCGGCTTCCGCGGCTGCTCGAGGTCCTGGCGGAGCACGCCGGACAATTGGTCAATCACAGCAGTTTCGGTGCAGCGCTCGGATTGTCGAGCATCACCGCACAGAAATATGTTGCTATCCTTGAGCGCCTCTTTCTGATCAGGACACTTGTTCCGTGGTCCAACAACCGCTTGAGCCGGCTCATCAAGACACCAAAGCTTCACTTTCTGGACACGGGCCTGCTTGCCACTTTGCGAGAGGATGAAGCGGATACGTTACGCGACAACAAAGGTCGCTTTGGCGCTCTGCTTGAAAGCTTCGTGGTTTCAGAACTGCTGAAGCTGGCGTCATGGTCAGACCGGCGCGTGTCCTTCTCCCACTACCGGACGAGAGACCAAGATGAAATCGATGTCATCATAGAGGATCGGCGCGGCCGGGTTGTTGGGATAGAAGTAAAGGCGTCGGCAACGGTGAAGTCTGACGATTTTCGCGGGTTGCGCCAGTTACAAGACGCGGTCGGCGATCGTTTCGTGCGAGGGCTCGTCTTACACGACCACGACCGAGTGACCCCATTCGGAGAAAAGCTACAAGCCGCCCCGCTATCACTTCTATGGACAATGTGAGCTGCGATCGAACAGCGCCGGGGGATCAGGGGCAGTTCATCAACTGTAGTATGTAACGGCACTTCGGAGCCATGATTCCTGGCCTTTGCGAGGAACACGAAATTGTAGTCGCTGGGTGTCCGATGCATGTCGGGCAATCTCGGTCGAAGCACGGGGCTTCCGAAGGTCTTCACAAGTCACTGCGGAGACGGACCGTGAGTGGCGAATGCTGATGGATAGAGCGGGCGCGAAACGCAACGATCTCGTCGCGGGTGAGAGTTCGAGGAAGAGCAAACTCGGTCCGCATCATTCGTACACAAGGGCCGGCCACATGGCGCCGGCCCCGGTTGACATGGAAGCCCTGTTCAGGATCGCGCCTCAGAAACCGCGGCTTCGTCGCGGAGCTTGCCTGACGACTTTGAAAATAGAGGCTTCGCCGCGTATTTCGCGCTGCTTCTGCGACGTTTCCTGATCTGCACGATAAATGGTTTTATCTGGGACGTCATCGAGAAGCTCTCCTTAAGCCACCTGACGCTCGGATTCGATCTGAAGAGGCGCCTGCTGAAAGGAGCCGTCCCCGATGGCGATCTTGCGCGGTTTCATGGCTTCGGGCACTTCACGCTTCAGCGCAATCGAGAGAATACCATTCGTCAGCGAGGCATTCTCGACCCTGACGTGATCGGCGAGTTCGAAGCGGCGTTCAAATGCGCGCCCGGCGATGCCGCGATGCAGATATTCGCCGTCCTTCGCTTCGGTCTTTTGCCCCTTCACCAGAAGGAGATTCCGCTCCTGCGTGATGTCAAGATCGCCTTCGGCGAAGCCTGCCACTGCCATCTCGATGCGATAATCGTCTTCGCCCGTCTTGACGATGTCATAGGGCGGCCAGGCATCAATCGCCTGCAGGCGCTGCGCATTGTTCAGGAGATTGAAGACACGGTCGAAGCCGATGCTGGACCGATAAAGGGGGGCGAAGTCAAGTTCGTTTCTCATAGCCATATCCTCCGTAAAGCAACATGGGTTGGAGACGCGTCGGAAACCTGCGTCTCCGCTCTGATCATCGGCCCGCTTTTGCGCTGCCGACTACGGTGATCTGGTTTCGCACGATTTTCGATTCAAGAGGAGAATCTAAAAATTTTCAGCCTGCTTTATCCGGCAGGCCCGAACGCCTCCTGAGCACTGTTTTCATTCAACTAAATCGATAGGTGCCTGGCCGTTCGACATCGGGATCATGCGCTCGACGGCGGCAGCACGTAGCCGGCTGGCGACGGCAGGTCGATCACGGATCTTGTGTCCGCGGCATTCGCTGCCAGGACCAGCTGATAACCACCCGGTTCGGCGCGGAAGGCGCCGGCCTCGATATCGAAATAGGCCAGATCGCGCGGCAGAACCTTCATAACGGCTGTGCCTGTTTCGCCGGGTTGCAGCGAGAGCTTTGTGAAGGCGCGCAGTTCCTTGTCCGGCCGTTCCACTTTGGCTAACGGCGAGCGTACATAGAGCTGGACCAGTTCCGAGCCTGGCCGGTCGCCTGTATTGGTGACGTCAATGCTGACGGTTATGCCTTCAGGATCCATTTCTCCTGCGGAGAGTCGCGGTTCGCCCCAACGGAAGCGGCTATAGCTAAGGCCGAAGCCGAAGGGGAAGAGCGGTTCGACGGCGCTAATATCGTGATGGCGGTAGCCGACGAAGACGCCTTCGGCATAGTGCACATGCCCATTCTTGCCGGGATAAACGGCAGGATCGCCTGTGATGGCGGAATTGTCGGCAAGCGCCTTCGGGAAGGTCTGCGGCAGGCGGCCGCCCGGCTCGGCTTCGCCGAACAACACGTCGGCGACGGCATTGCCGAGTTCCTGTCCGGGATACCACATCTGCAGCACGGCGCGGACCTTGCCGAGCCAGGGCATCTCAATGGGACCGCCGGTCTGCAGCACGACGACGGTGTTGGCGTTGGCGGCGGCAACCTTCTCGATCAGCTCCTCCTGCCGCCCCGGCAGCCGCATGTCGGGCAGATCCAGCCCTTCCGTGTCCCACTCGCCGTCGCGACCGACGAAGAGCAGCGCGACATCGGCATTGCGGGCCGTTTCGACGGCGACTTCGATATCGGCCGCGCCGAGCGGCTTTTCGACGCCGAAGCGGACGGCGATGAGGTTGATGCCCTCCTCGCTCGCCTTGGACGGCTCGTATTCGACGGTGATTTCGTAAGACCGGCCCGCTTCGAGCGTCACGGTGCCGCGCTGTTCGTCATTGGCTGTGCCGAAATAATTCTCGCCGCGCGTCCAGCCGTCATGGCCATCGACCGTGAGCTCACCATCGACGAAGAGCCGCGCCAGCCCGGCATTGGTCATGCCGAAGACATGTTCGCCGCTCTCCTCCGGCGCATACTGCATCACCATCCGGGCCGAAAAATCGGCGGGATCGAGTTCGCCCGACGGCAGCTCGAACCAGAAGAATTCGCCCTTGTCGACGGTCTCGACATGAAGCGGATCGCCCTTGCAGCCGCGTCCCTTGAAATATTCGACGGTGATCTTCCCCTTGAACACGTCGATCAACCGGTTGTGGCGGCAGCCGACGGCGTGGCTGATGCTGTTGGCATTGGAAAGGGCGGCGCGAATGCCTTCGAGCGGGCTCACCGTGTAATGCGCGGCGATCTGCGCGCTGCCTCCGCCCATGACGCGGGCGCTCGCCGCATTCGGTCCGATGACGGCGATCCGGTCGAGCGAGGTCTTGGCGAGTGGCAGGATGCCGTCATTCTTGAGGAGCACCGCGCCTTCGGCGCCGAGACGGCGGATCAACGCCCGGTCTTCCGGCAAGTCAACCGCCCGCTCCGTAAGATCGGGTTTGCTCTTAAATGCCCCGACCCGCTCGAGCAGCAGCAACATGCGCCGTGCCGCCGCCCGCACGGTCGCTGCTTCCACCTTGCCCTCGCGCACGGCCGCAAGCAATTTCTCGCCGCGATCGCGCGCCGGGCCTGGCATTTCGAGATCGAGGCCGGCATTGATCGTCTCGGCCGTCGAATGCGAACCGAACCAGTCAGACATGACGATGCCGTCGAAGCCCCATTCCTCGCGCAGGACCTTGGTCAGCAGCCAGTGATGTTCGCTCGTATAGGTGCCGTTGAGCCGGTTATAGGAGGACATGACGGCCATGACGCCGGCGCGGCGCACCGCCTGCTCGAAGGGCGGGAGATAGATTTCGCGCAGCGTCCGCTCGTCAATATCGGACGACATGGTCTGCCGCTCGATCTCGGATTCATTGCCGGCGAAGTGTTTTATGGTGGCCGCGATCCCCTCGCCCTGAACGCCCTCGATATAGGCGACGGCGAGTTCCGATGTCAGCATCGGATCTTCGGAATAACATTCGAAATTGCGGCCGTTGAGGCCGGAGCGGTGGATATTGACCGTCGGCGCGAGCAGCACGGCCGCTCCCTTGCTCTTGGCCTGGCGCGCAAGAGCAACCCCCATCTGCCTGACGAGATCGGGATTCCAGCTGGCGCCGAGCGCGATAGCGACGGGAAAGCAGGTCGCCTTGACACCGGCGACCAGCGAGCCCGCGCCGCGCGCGCCATTCGGCCCATCCGTCACCTTGATCTTCGGCACGCCAAGTCGCTCGACGGGCACGGTCGTCCAGAAATCGGCGCCTGACAGCAGGGAGACCTGCTCTTCGAGCGTCATCCTGTCGAGAATGGAATCGATCATGCAAACCTCCCAAAAAGACCGCGAGCATCGCACCTGTTAAACCTACCGATTACTCGGTATTTTTAAGATGTCAAGCTGACGGACCTGATGTAAGAAGGAAGCAGAGGAGATATCGGCCGGAGCATTGCGGATCGGCGCATTGTATTTAAAAGAGGCCGATGGGAGAAACGATGGCAGAGCAGAAGGTGGAACAGGACGAGAAGCGACGGCGCCGTTCGCGCAAGGGAGAAGAGCGCCGCGCAGAGATCCTGGCGGCGGCGATGCGGCGCTTTGCCGAAGACGGCTATCAGAATGCCGCAATCGGCGATATCGCTCAGGATGTCGGCCTGTCGCTGCCCGGCCTGTTGCACCATTTTCCGACCAAGGTCGATTTGCTGCTCGCGATCCTCGCCAAGCGCGATCTCGATAGCGCCGATTTCGTCGGACACTATCGCTCCGATCTTAGCGGCCTGCTGAAAGGCATGGTCGAAATCTTCCGCCGCAACGCCGGAATGATCGAGGTTGTCAGGGCCTTCGCAATCTTAAATGCCGAAAGCCTGATGAAGGACCACCCCGCCAAGGCGTGGTTTCTGGATCGCGCCACGGAGATGCAGAAGGATATCGCTGCCACCTTCGAGCGGGCGATCGCCGATTGCGCGATCGACAAAGGGATCGACAGCAAGGCCATGGCGGCCGAGCTGATCGCCGTGATGGACGGCCTGCAGATGCTCTGGCTGCGCGATCCCGATCGCTTCGATATGGTTGGCGGTCTGGAAGCCTATGTCGGTCGGTTGCTGGCAAGCCTCGGCCTGGAGGACTGAACTCGCTCTTAATCGAAGCGCGTCAGCCAGATCATGATGCGGCTGACAGCTTCGTGGTATCGTTGCCCGACCAGCAAGCCCGTATGCGTTGTGCCCCAGAGACCGAGATACTCGCCGCCGATATGCCGGGCCGTTGCTCGGCCTCGCCGGTCGCCGGTTTCATCACTGACGGCCGAGATGACAAGGCTGGGGCAGGCGATCTTGCCGCCGTCGATGGAAATCCCCTCTGCACCGAAATGAAAGGAAAAGGCGCCGAAGGCTCTGCCGGATTCCATGGAGAGGTACTTCCGCTGAAAGGCGATATCCTCGGGTGTTTCATCGGCGCTGGATTGCTCGTCGCGCACCGGCGCGGGAACGACGAGGCCGGGTATCTCGGGCGCAAGATCCTGATATGGCACCTCGTCATGCACCTGCCTGGAGATGCTGGAATCGATCAGCACCAGCCCCGCAATCCCGACGTTTTCGGCTAGCTTCTGGCTGAGGATTCCGCCCATGCTGAATCCGATCACAATAGGAGCGGCGGCACATTCCCCAGCGATTGCGGAAATAGCCTCACGAATGTCGTCCAGATAGTGCTCGAATTCGACCGTCGTAAAATCCACCGATCTGCTTTTGTAGTGGCCGCGCAGATTGATGCAGTAGGAGTCCCATCCCGCCGCCATGAAGTGCGGAATATATTTGCTCCACATCCAGCTGCCGGTGAAGGCGCCATGGACAAAGAGCAGGGGCGGTCGCCCGGTCTCATCCGGGCGACAGTTCCCAGGAAAGATTTCCAGAAACAGGTCGTTCTCTCCGACATATCTGCCCATGTGCTCCGGCAATTCTCTTGCATAGTCCCGCATGCCATCCACTCCTTCATCCCGACCCATCCTTCCGGCTATCGAGACAAAGGATATTTGTTACGCAATGTTGATCAATTCCCGCGCGTGGACTTACATAAAGGACAAAATGTCTCCAATCGGATTTTGCTATGGATAGTTTCGCGAGCGTCTTCGCCTTCGTTCATGCGGCCGAACAGCAGAGTTATGTCGCAGCCGCGCGCATTGCCGGCGTCTCGCCGTCCGCGATTGGAAAGGCGGTGGCGCGTCTGGAAAGCCGGCTCGGCGTGCGGCTCTTCAACCGGACGACCCGCAGCACCAGCCTGACCGAGGAAGGGTCTGTCCTTTACGAGCGCTACAAGCGCATCATCGACGATATGCAGGACGCGGAGGCAACCCTGTCGAAAAGCCGGGAAAGCCCGAGGGGGCGCCTGCGCGTCAGCGTCCCGCATATCGTCGGGCATCATCTGCTGATGCCGATGCTGACGGCCTTTGCCGAGCGCTTCCCGGAGATCGAGCTGGATGTGGATTTCGAAGACAGGGTCGTAGACCTGATTACGGAGGGTCTTGATGTCGTGGTGCGCAGCGGCGAGCTTGCCGATGCGCGGCTGATCGCCCGCCCTCTCGGCGATCAGCACTTCGTCGTGTGCGGCAGCCCCGATTATTTCGAGCGCCATGGACGGCCTGAGACGCCGGGCGATCTTTTCAGGCATGCCTGCATTCACTTCAAATACCCGTCCAGCGGCCGCGTCGCGCCCTGGGCATTCAGCACGCCGTACGAGCGGCTGCTTCTGCCGAAAAGCCTGACATTCAACAACACGGATGCAGGGCTGCGGGCAGCACAGGATGGTTTGGGCCTCGCGCATGTGCCCGTCTATGTCGCGCAGTCAGCCCTTCGGGCGGGGACGCTCACCCCCGCCCTCACCTCCTTCATGGTGCCCTTCGGCTCACTCTCGCTCGTCTGGCCGTCGAACCGCCAGCTTTCGCGGAAGGTCCGCGCTTTCGTGGATTTCGTCGTCGAAAACTGTGCCGCCCGACCCGACGCTTTTCGGCCGGCGGCCAGCCTGGCGCGCTGATCTTGCTCATCACGCTGGAGGCTTTGATGCTCAGCCACAGTTCCAGCTTGATCTTGGACCTGCCGATGCGGTCGATGATGATGACGTTTGCGGGATGCGTGAATCTGCCGTCTCCAGCCAGCGGTCTGCCGAAAAATACGCCCTGGTTTTTGCCTGCGAACCTGGAGCCGCCTTGAGGCCAAGAGCGAAATTATAGCTGTTTTCGCGGCCGGCTTCGCGCGTGAAGCTGAGGTAAGAGCCGAATCGTTCGGTTTCGACATGGCGAAGGTTTCGGATCGACGCAAGCGCATCTTCAAAATCTCGCCAGCACGCCTGCTTCACAATGATCTCGAAAATGCGCAGCACTTCAGGGGCAAGAAGTCCCTCAGGATCAATCTTCGGTCCGACGATCTTGGCACGGATCTCAACAATATTACCCGTCTCATCTCCACGAACCCTGAGGAAGGTCGAGCTGAGCGGCCGCGCCTCGTCCCGTTCATAGATGCGCTGAAAATAACATTCATAATCGCGATTGCGCATCGATGCGGCTTTCCATTCACTGACCTCGATGCCCGCCTCCCGAAGCGCGCCGCATATATTGGCGCCTGAGACCAGCCACGTCCGCAGAAACTGACTTGCCAAGTCGAGCTTCGGCAGCTCGATCAGATGCCGCGATATCGATATCGTCGGACGAGGAGACGACGCAGCCGGATCAGGGCGGACGATTAGGCGTGAGGAAGGGGCAGCCTTGTTGGGCGCTCGCTTTTCAAAATCTTCGGTCGGAGCTTCGGCTCGGCGGATGTCAAGGTAAGAAACTGCGATAGTTGCAACAAGCAGGGCGAGTACCGATAGCGCTGGCCCACGTAACGAGCGGCGGTTGCTCAGCAACGGGAACTTCCAGCCCTGGTATGGGCTGTCGCTAGAAGAACCGGCTGCTGAGAACAATTTATTCACTGCGTTGCCTCGCGAGCTTGCGACCAGCGGTGTGGGTCGGCGCCTGGTCAATCCCGTGCCAATCCTTTGAGGCAAGCAACGATGTGAAAGCGCTACAGCCGGCTCACCTTCGATACCGCGATTTTGATGTCGAGTGTATTCAGCGTCAAGCAGGAGCCTTGAAACGGCTGCGCCTCAAAAGAAAAGCTCGCCTATGTCGCCGATCTCTTCGGGAAATTACTTTCCATCAAGCCATTCCTGCAGCTCCGCCTCAGCGCGTTCCAGAGCGCTGTAATTCAGAAGTTTACGCAGGAAAGCAATCGTGACGGCGCGGGCGCGGAGATTAAAGCGGCCGTCATCGTGGTCGTCGCCAGCCGTCTGATAGACGTCGAGCTTGTCGTAGAGCTGCTGCAGGCGGTTCTGCACGCTGCGCAGCGACAGGCTCCGGCGTTTGGCGATGGCCCGGTCGGTTAGACCGAGGGCTATGTCGACGAGGATCTCGTATTCGGAATCGGTGAAGCCGTTGGTCTGGCCGAGGCTCTTCTGCTGCAGACCACGCACCTCGCGGTCGATGACACACTGGCTCTCGATGAAGATCGAGCGCAACGCAAGCTTCAACCGCTCGTCAGAGGCGGATTTCAGCACATAGCCATAGGCGGCGCCATCCGGCACGATGCGCGAGACGCCGCGCACGTAAGCCTCGTCCGAATAATTCGACCAGAACAGGATGCGGGTCTCCGGCCGCTCCTTCCAGATCGTCCGCGCCGCCTCGATGCCGTTGCGGTTCGCCATCTGCAGGTCCATGACGATATGCGCCGACTTGTGGTCGCGGGCGAGTTTCTCGCCGGCGGTTCCGTTCTCCGCCTCGATCACCGTGTCGCATTCCGGCAGGGCGGCGTTAACAGCCTCGTGTAGATAGGACCGGTGCAGCGGGTCGTCCTCGACGATCAGAACCTTCATCGTGTCTTTCTCCTCAGTCTGGCTCGCCCGCCGGGCCGTTCGGTGCCAGCGGCAGCACGACGCGCACCGCGGTCCCGCGGTTATTATGGCCGGGGCCCGTCGTGAAGCGCGCCGAGATCAGCCGCGCGCGGGTCTTCATATTGTCGATGCCGCCGCCGATCCGTCCCCGCGTCTTGGCAAGGCCGGTCCCGTCGTCGGAGATTTCGATCGAAAGCTGTTCGTCGTCGGCTTCGAGCCGCACCATGATCGCCAACGGCGCGGCATGGCGCACGGCATTGTTGATCGCCTCCTGCGCGATGCGGAACAAGGCGACGCTGACGGTCGGTTCCAGCCTTTCCAGCGCGCCGTTCGTCTCGTCGACAAGGCCCCATTCGATGCCCGATCCGGTGTCGCGGGTCGATCGGTCGAGGTGATGCTCGATCGCCTGGGCGAGGCCGAAGAGCTGGAGCACGGAGGGTTTTGCCTGCTCGATGATCTGCCGCAGATCCTGCATGCAATGCTGCAGGGACCGCGAAACAGGCTCGAGCGCCTCGGGCGTCACCTCGCCGTTGCGCGACAGCCGGTCGATTCGCCGGGCAAGCCGCGTCAGGTCGGCAAGCGTCTGGTCGTGAAGGTCCATGCCGATTCGCTGGCGTTCCTGCTCCAGAGCTTCGGTCAGCTTCAGCGCGCCCTGACGCAGCCCCTCCTCGCGGGCGCGTGCCTCCGCCTCCACGATCGCCGAGCGTTGCGCCTGCTCGGCCGCCTGCAGCGCAAAGAAGTAGGGCGTCAGCAGATCGGCGATGATGCGGGCGCGTTCGACGTCTTCCATCGTATAGGCGCCCGCCGTGTGAGACGAACAGGAAAGTGCTGCTATAATCGTGCCCTGCACCTTCATCGGCACATGCAGCCGGCTCCTCAGCGATTGTTCGACGATCGGCCGCTTGAACGCCCCCTCGAAGTGGAAGCGCGGATCTTTCATGGCGTCGTCCGAGAGCAGAAAATCGACCTCACCCCGCAGGAGCGAGCGGATGGGGCTGTTGACGACGGGCGCGCCGGCAATTTCGCCCCAGGCGGTCTCGATGCCCGTCTCATAGGCCGTGTGATAGTTGCCGCCTTCGAGCAGCACGCAGACGTCGAGATGGTCGTGGGGGATGATGTGGGCGACCTCGGCAGCGACCGATCGGATCGCCGAGCGGAAGTCGAGCTGGCCCGCGAGCAGCCGGGAAATGCCGAGATAGTGGTCGAACAGGGCTGCCGGTGCGAGATGCAGCATTGTCAGTTCCTCCCCCGTCACGACAGGCTCCTCAACCCGGCGTGATCGTTTCCCAGTAAGCGCCCGCAAATGGGCCGCCGTCTTGCGTAAACCCGCAGCTTGTTGCGCAAAACCCGCAAACGAGTTGCCGCCTTGCCCCTGTACAGGCAGGCCGATCTCCCGCATCCTGCCCTTACTGAGAGGAGGAAGCTCAGTGCAAGAACAATTTTCACTCGGGGCCCGCTTTGAGCCGGCAGGAGTGAAGCGATCCGCCGACCGGCGCGATCATGAGGGAGGAAGACATGACAATCCGTAAGATGCTTCTGGCATCGGCCGCTATTGCTTGCGCCGCCATGCCCGTATCCGCCTTTGCCGACAATTATGCCGGGAACTCCTGGCGCCAGGCCATGCTGACGAGCTGGAGCAAGGTGACGGGCGAAGCCGTAAAATCAGGCGTCGTTGCCGCGGCCGATCCTTTCACCACTGCCGAGAACCAGGCGACGGAACAGGCGGCGCAGATCCAAAACATGATCCTGCAGGGCTATGACGCGATCGTGCTGAACGCCGCCTCGCCGACGGCGCTGAACGGCGCGGTCAAGGAAGCCTGCGACGCAGGCATCACCGTCGTTTCCTTCGACGGCATCGTGACCGAACCGTGCGCCTGGCGCATCGCTGTCAATTTCAAGGAAATGGGCCGCAGCGAGGTGGAATATCTGTCGAAGAAACTCCCGCAGGGCGGCAATCTGCTCGAGATCCGCGGCCTTGCCGGCGTTTTCGTCGATGACGAGATCTCGGCCGGCATCCACGAAGGCGTCAAGCAGTTCCCGCAGTTCAAGATCGTCGGCTCCGTTCACGGCGACTGGGCGCAGGACGTGGCGCAGAAGGCCGTCGCCGGCATCCTGCCGAGCCTGCCTGACATCGTCGGCGTTGTGACGCAGGGCGGCGACGGTTATGGGGCCGCACAAGCGATCGCCGCGACCGACCGGAAGATGCCGATCATCATCATGGGCAACCGCGAAGACGAGCTGAAGTGGTGGAAGGAACAGAAGGACGCCAAGGGCTACGAGACGATGTCGGTGTCCATCGCGCCTGGCGTCTCCACCCTCGCCTTCTGGGTTGCCCAGCAGATCCTCGACGGCAAGCAGGTCAAGAAGGATCTCGTCGTGCCGTTCCTGCGCATCGACCAGGACAATCTCGAAACGAACCTCGCCAATACCCAGGCCGGCGGCGTCGCCAATGTGGAATACACGCAGGCAGACGCGATCAAGGTCATCGAGTCGGCAAAGTAACTCTCCCGGCGATTGCCGCGCGCGCCGAAAATGGCCGCGCGGCAGTCCTTCCGAGCAGATGTGGCGGGCAGCATGGATGAGGTTTTGAAGGCGGTGATCGCCGTCGATGGCGCCAAGGTGAGTTTCGGCGCGGTCAGGGCGCTTGACGGCGTCACGCTCCGCGTCATGTCGGGCGAGTGCGTCGGGCTGGTCGGGCACAATGGAGCCGGCAAGTCCACCATCGTCAGCGTGATCAATGGCGGCCTCGCCCCCCATGAAGGAAGTGTGTCCAGCGATGGCGAGCGGCTGGAGCGTTACGGCATCAACGCGGCACGAGCCCGCGGCGTGCGCTGCGTTTTCCAGGAGCTTTCGCTCTGCCCCAACCTCTCCGTCGTCGAGAACACGCGCATCATGCACCGCGATCTCGGCGGCTTCGGCTGGCGCAGGCGCGCCGCAGAAATCATCGAAAAGAGCCTCGATGCGGTCTTCCCCGGCCACGGCATCGACAGCGGCCGGGCAGTGGGAGACCTTTCGATCGCCGAGCGACAGATGGTCGAGATCGCGATGGCCTTTTCCGACGCCGGCACCCCGCCGCGGCTGGTGATCCTCGATGAACCGACCTCCTCGCTCGACGCGAGCCTCGCCCGCCAGATGCTCGACCATGTCCGCCGCTTCGTCGCGGCCGGTGGCTCCGTCATTTTTATCTCGCATATCCTCCACGAGGTCCTCGAAACCTCCGACCGCATCGTTGTCATGAAGGACGGCCGCGTCGTTGCCGAACGCCCCGCCCACGGCTTCGACCATCATGGTCTGGTGGAGGCCATGGGCAGCGTTGCGAAGGAGGAGACGGGGCAGCGCCCGGCGCACCAGCAATCCGCCGCTCCGCTCGTTCTCTCCCATCAGACGGCGGGCCGTCCCTTTTCGGCCCGCAAGGGCGAGATCATCGGATTGGCAGGTCTTGCCGGCCACGGGCAGACCGAGCTTCTGCTTGCCCTGCACGCCGCCAAGTCCGGCAACTGGCTGCCCGAGCGCGATCCGCTCGTCACCTTCGTCGCCGGCGACCGACGCCTCAACGGCATCTTCGAACTCTGGAGCATCCTGCGCAACTTTTCCGTCGCCTCGCTCAGTGACCTGTCGCGGCGTGGCCTCATTGCCGCTGATAAAGAGGATGCCAAGGGCGCCGACTGGAGGCGGCGGATCGAAATCCGTACGCCCGACATGGCCAACCGCATTTTGTCGCTTTCCGGCGGCAATCAGCAGAAGGTGCTCTTTGCCCGCGCCCTTGCTACGCACGCGCCGGTCGTCCTCATGGATGATCCGATGCGTGGCGTCGATGTCGGAACTAAGCAGGAGGTCTACGCCATCATCCGCGACGAAGCTTCGCGCGGCCGCACCTTCATCTGGTATTCGACTGAAATGGACGAAGTGCGTCTCTGCGACCGCGTCTACGTCTTTCGCGAAGGCCGCATCACTGCCGAACTTGCCGGCGACGCCGTCAACGAGACGAACATCATCGCCGCATCCTTCGAGGGGGTCGCCGCATGATGGTCCGGCTGTCATCCGACGCCTTGCGTCTTGCCATTCCCGCCCTTTCGCTGACCCTGCTGCTCGCCGCCGTATTCTGGCTGCAGCCGCGCGCCATGAGCTATGTCGGCCTCAACCTGCTGTTCAATCTCGCTGTGCCGATCGCGCTTGCGACGATCGCTCAGATGCTTGTGATGACGGTGAACGATCTCGATCTGTCGATGGGCACCTTCGTCAGCTTCGTCGCCTGTGTGAGCGCGACCTTTCTGCGCGACGACCCGGCGACCGGCATCCTGATCCTTGCGGGAGCGATCGCGGCCTATGCGACCCTCGGCGTCGTCATATACCTGCGCGACCTGCCGTCCATTGTCGTCACGCTCGGCATGAGCTTCGTCTGGGGCGGACTTGCCGTATTGCTGCTGCCGGCGCCGGGCGGGCAGGCGCCGGATTGGGTGCGCTTTCTGATGACTGTCAAGCCGCCGCTGGCGCCGATGGCGATCGTCGCCAGCATCATCATAGCCGCCGTCGCCCATCTTCTGGTCATGCGGTCTTCGCTCGGCGTGCTGATCCGCGGCATCGGCGGCAACCAGCGCTCGGTCGAGCGGGCCGGCTGGTCGATTGTCGGGGCGCGGGCCATCGCCTATGGACTTGCCGGCTTCTTCGCGGTGCTTGCCGGCATCGCCCTCGTCGGCCTCACCACCTCGGCCGATGCCAATATCGCGCTGCGTTATACGCTGCTGTCGATCGCCGGCGTGATCCTCGGCGGCGGCGAGTTCATCGGCGGCCGCGTCTCCCCTGTCGGCGCCGTCATCGGCGCGCTGACGCTTACGCTCGCCGGCTCGTTCCTCTCCTTCCTGCGCATCTCGCCCGATTGGCAGATCGGAGCCCAGGGCGCGATCCTGATCATCGTGCTCGCGCTTCGCCTCATGCTGAACCGGCTGGAAAAACGGGAGAAACGCCGCCGATGACGCCCCTCCTCAGCCTTTTCGGCAAACCCTGGATCTGGTCATGGCTTGCCGCCTTCGTGGTCTGGCTCCTGACGATCATGGTGACCCTCGGCGCCAGCGCGCTCGGCCTGTCGCAGGCAGCACTCACCTTCGCCGCCTTCTCGGTGATCGTCGGCATCGGCCAGATGTTCGTCATCACGCTCGGCCCCGGCAATATCGATCTGTCGGTTCCGGCCACCATGACACTTGCCGGTACGGTGGCGCTGAAACTGATGAATGTCGAAAACGGCTTGATCCTGCCCGGGCTTCTTGTCGCCATCCTCATCGGCCTCGTCGTCGGCCTCGGCAATTACGCGCTCATCAAGGCGCTGCGCATTCCGCCGATCATCGCCACGCTTTCCATGAGCTTCATCGTGCAGTCCGCGGCGATCTGGACGAACCGTGGCTTGCGCATCAAGCCGCCCAGCGTGCTTGCCGAATTCACCACCACGAACACGCTTGGCGTACCGAACGTGGCGATCGTCGCGTTACTCATCTCGCTGCTCGCCTGGTTCCTGCTCGAGAAGACGATCTACGGGCGCTGGATCTCGGCGATCGGCCAGAGCATGCCCGCCTCACGCATGGCCGGCATTCCGGTCGACGGCACGCGCTTCGTCACCTACCTCTTTTGCGCCGTGCTCGCATCCGTCGCGGGCTATCTGCTCGCCTGCTTCTCCGGCGGCGCAGCACTCAATATGGGCTCGGAATATCTGCTGACCTCGATCGCCGTCGTCGTGATCGGCGGCACAGCGGTTGCCGGCGGCGATTCCAACGTGCCAGGCATCTGGGGCGCGTCGCTCTTCATGTTCCTGGTCGTCTCCATGCTCAACACCTATGGGCTCGGCGCGGGCATCCGCCTCATCATGACCGGCCTCATCATCATCAGCGTGATCATGCTCGCCGGCGGTCGCCGGGCCGGCATGCGATAATCAGGAAGATCACCATGGCCGAGGCCAGCATCTACGAAATCCATGACCCGCGCTTCCGGCAGTTGATCGTGGCGAGCGCCGGCCTCGACGAACTCTATTCAGGCTGCCGCTGGGCGGAGGGTCCTGTCTGGTTCAACGATGCGAACCAGCTTCTGTGGAGCGACATTCCAAACCATCGCATGCTGCGATGGACGCCCGAGGGCGGCGTGTCCATCTACCGGCAGCCATCCAACTTCACCAACGGCCACACGCGCGATCGCCAGGGCCGGCTCGTCTCCTGCGAACATGGCGGGCGCCGCGTCACGCGCACCGAGATCGACGGCTCGATCACCGTGCTCGCCGACCGTTTCGAGGGCGCGCTGCTCAACTCGCCGAACGACGTGGTGGTGAAATCTGACGGCACGATCTGGTTCACCGATCCAACCTACGGCATCATGTCGAACTATGAAGGCTATCAGGCTGAGCCCGAGCAGGCGACGCGCAACGTCTACCGGCTCGACCCGGCGACCGGCCAGCTAACCGCCGTCATCACGGATTTCATCCAGCCGAACGGTCTCGCTTTCTCGCCTGACGAGACGATCCTCTACATCGCGGATTCGGCAGCAAGCCACGACGAAAGCCTGCCACGTCACATCCGCGCCTTCGATGTGATCGATGGCAGCCGGCTCGAAAACGGCCGCGTCTTCTGCCACATCGACAACGGCATTCCGGACGGCATCCGGACCGACGTCAATGGGAATCTCTGGTCGAGCGCCGGTGACGGCGTGCACTGCTTCGATCCGGCAGGCAAACTGATCGGCAAGATCCGCATCCCTCAGACCGTCGCCAACCTCACCTTCGGCGGCCCCGGACGCAACCGTCTGTTCATAGCCGCAACGCGCTCGCTTTATTCGGTCTACGTTGCAACGACCGGCGCCCAAAGACCGTAAGCCGGTGAATGCCAGATTCGGCGGCGGCGAGTTCATTAACGCCCAATGCGAACTGATCGAGATCCTCGTAGCCGTATTCCGCGGCGGCGCGTCGCGTGAAGTCGCCGGCGACCGCTGCGGTGATGACCACATCGACGTTCCTCTGCATTTCAATGACCTTCGCGCGGCGGCGTCGTTCTGCTTGAAGACTTAGACGGCGCGGGCCATCCGGCCGATTTCGTCACGCCGGTTGGCGAATGGGATGTCGGCATCGAGATTGCCTTCTGCTAGACCGCTCATGCTTGCGGTGATCTCGCCGATCGGCTTTACGATCACGCGGGCGCCAAAAACAGCGGCGCCGATAACCGTGATAATGGTCAACAGACCGACACCGAGTGACGTATAAGACGAGGGCAGCGGAGGCATCGGCCTCTTCCTCAGCCTTCGTCGCCCTCGCCTTGGCCGAGTCCGCACCTTCGATGGGATAGCTAGCGCAGGATGTGGATATGACAGCTGGCTCAAGCGGTCGCGAACAATCGTTTCCGCGACCGCGGTCATGGGGTCCTGAGCGAGGTAGAGCAGCCGGAACTTGTCCTTGGGGCTCGAAAACCGCGACTTGACGAAACCCATGCCGAGCGGCGTTCCGGCATGGGCGCGCGCGATGATCCTGACATAGTCGGTGACATCAGCCCGGACGGCGAGGCGCTGAAGGATAGTTTTGTCGAGTCTCATTGCACGGCGAAATAGGTCTGAGCCGCGTCGATGACCTCGTCAGCGCGATCCTGTTTCAGGAGGTCGATGGGCCTGCGCCGGCCCAACATGGGGTTCGGCTGGCAAAGCCACAGCCATGCCACCCGCTGATTGGACACGAGAGCGGCGACCGTTGCTATGCCCCTTGCGGGACGCCCGTCGATGAATTGTTCGATCGGATAGACGTGCTTTCTCGTTCCCTTCAACAGTGCGATCACCTCGCCGGCATGCTGCCAGCGATTGAGCGTGGAGCGCGCAATTCGAAAATCGCGCTGGAGTTCGCTGGCACCGGCAACCGGCCCGGCCCAATCCTCAAGCCTGCGGGCGACCGCAAGCTCGCCCAGCAACCGCGCGCCCTCCTCGGCCGTAACGATCTTCCCCAGTCCTTCGCCGGCGGAAGGCTCCACGGTTTTCGGAATCTCGAGCACGATCTTGCCGCCGGCAGGCGCATCGCCGAACGTCTCCACCAGGCCACGAATTCGGCGGGCAAGTTCGCCCTGGCGCTTGCTAAGCTCGCGCTTTACGCCGACGGGAAGATCGACGATGGCTGCAGCCGCCGCGCCCGCAATACTGGCAGACAGGGCCACCGAGCCGGACTCGAATGCGGCGTCGGCTTTCAGCGCGTCGGCAACTTTGGCGGCGACGCGGTCGGCGACCCTTGCCTGACGGGCACGATGCAGCCGGACCTCAGAACCAGCCATGAGACTATCTCCATTCTTAGATGAACGGAAATAGTATCAAATGACGTTTGTCCCGCACATACAGCGCGTCGCGGATGGTTGATCAGCCCTTTCGCAGCCTCCAAGTCCTGATTTCGAAGGGCATGATGTCGGCGGGGCCTTTACGCTCCATCGGCTCTTCGAGAATGTTGAGCGGCTGCGACGCCGCCCATCCGGAAGGCAGGGCGAGGGAAAGTCGGCCACGCCGGCCGGCCGGTTCATAAAGGCGCAGGATCAGGCCTTCGCCCTCCTCCGCCGGCTTCAGGCCCGAAAGTGCGACCGGAGTGCCCTCGACGCCAAGCGGCGCGAAAATGCCGGCGGAAAGGCCTTTTGCCTCGGCCGTCACCAGCGGCTGGTTGAGATCGAGCGCCTCGTCGAGGACGCCGCCTTCATGCCACGCGCCCTCATGCGGCATCAGGGCATAGGTGAAGCTCTGCTCGCCTTCGTCGGCCAGCGGATCGGGATAGATCGGGCCACGCACCAGGCTCATGCCGATCACATTGCCGCGGGCGCTGTGGCCGTATTTGGCATTGTTCAGGAGCGCGACGCCGAAGCCGGGCTCGCTGAGATCGACGAAGCGATGGGCGGCGGCCTCGAACATCGCCTGCTCCCAGGAGGTATTCGTGTGTGTCGCCCGCTCGACCACGCCGAAGGCGCATTCGAAGGTCGCCTTGCGGGCCTGCACGTCGACCGGGTTCAGCGTGCGCAGCAGGGTGCGGCGGTCGTGCCAGTCGATGGTCGTCTCGATATCGAGGCGCTTCGAATTGGCCGTCAGCACATAGGTTTGCGTGACGCTGGAATTGCGGTAGCGGTGGACGACGCGGATCGCCGCGCGGTGCGGGCCGCTTTCGACGAGGCCGATGCTTTCGGGCGCTTCGAGCCGGACGCCCTTTTCGGCATAATCGGCGTCGACATCCCAGGCATCCCAGTTGCGCGGCTTATCGGCCGGGTAGACCCAGAGCTGGTTGGCGGAGCCATCGACCACTTCGCGGCCGCTCGCCTTGTGGATGAGGCTGGCAACGGATCCATCGTTGCCGATGACCACCGAGAGATGATCGTTTTCCAGGCGATCGGAGCCGGCCTTCAGCCCGCCCGCCGGCTTCAGCGCCTGCCTGTCGAAGACTGCGACCGATAAGGGAGCGACGATATCGGCGGCCGAAAGTACCGTGCCGTCAGCAAGCGTGGCGCTCACCGGCCGCGGCGCAAGCGAGGGATTGACGACAATGAGGGCATCAGCGACCCCGCCCTTCGGCAAATTGGCCGAAAGGGCCTGCAAAGCCTTGGACTGCTCGGCCTTGGCGTGGTCGATGACGCCGCCGAGTTCCTGCTCCGCATCCTGATAGACTTCGCGGACGCTCGAACCCGGCAGGATGTCGTGGAACTCGTTCTTCAGCACCACGCGCCAATCCGCCTCTAGGCTTTTCGGCTTTTCTGCCCCGAGCATATGGGCGAGCGAAGCGAGGGTCTCGGCGGTGATCAGCGCGCGTTCGGCCTGGCGGTGCTTGCGCTTGACGCCGCTTTGCGTCGTCAGCGTCGCGCGATGCAGTTCGAGATAGATTTCGCCGTCCCAGACGGGGAGCTTCTTCTCCGATGCGCTGCGATGCGCCTGCTCGTAGAAGCCCTTGACCGTGCCCCAGCGCGCTTGCGGAATGGCGGGAAAATCGCGCAGCTGCACTTCGCGCTCAACCATTTCAGGCGTCACGCCGCCGCCGCCGTCGCCATAGCCTACGGCGAGAAGCGAGGCGTGATGCTGCGCCTTGCCGCGGAAATTCTTCCAGGTCGGCAGGTAGCAATCGGGCTGCACGAAGCCGTTGTAGCCCTGCATCGGATTGTCGAAGGTGTGGGTCAGCACCTGGCTGCCGTCGAGTCCCTTCCACCAGAAGAGATCGGAGGGGATGTGGTTGGTCTCGCTCCAATTGACCTTGATGGTGAAGAAGCTGTCGATGCCGCCCTGCCTCAAGATCTGCGGCAGCGCGCCGGAGAAGCCGAAGCAATCCGGCAGCCAGCAGACCGTGTGGCGGGCGCCGAAGGTTTTTTCGAAATAACGCTGACCGTAGAGCACCTGGCGCACAAGGCTTTCGCCGGTCGGCATGTTGGTATCGGGCTCGACCCACATGCCGCCGACGGTTTCCCATTTCCCCTCCGCGACCTTCGTCTTGATGCGCTCTAGAAGCTCGGGATCCTCCTCTTCCATCTGCGCGTAATAATGGGCGGTCGACTGGTTGAAGCGGAATTCGGCGGAGCGCTCCATTAGAGAGAGCGCTGTGTTGAAGGTGCGCCGCATTTTCCGCCGCGTCTCGCGATAGGGCCAGAGCCAGGCGAGATCGATGTGCGCGTGGCCGGTCAGCACCAGTTCCCCATTCGGGGGGAAGCGCTGCTGCAGCTCCGTCAACCGCACCGTCAGGACCTCGAAGGCAGCGGCGGCCGAAGCGCTCTGCTCGTCGGTGAGGCCGGCCGGATCGGAAACAAGCTCCGGCAGTTCCCAGATCTTCTGCTGCATGACGGCGCCCGACGTGCGGGAGATGTAGGCCGCTGTATCCGACGGCCAGTCGAGGCTGCGCAAGGCCTGCTCCGCGGCGCCGACCAGATGCGGCACGACCTCATGCTCGCCGAGCACGCCGATCGCCTCGGCGATCTGCTTCAGGAGAAGATGCAGGCGGTGAACGGGACCGTCGAGCCAGATCAGACGGGCTTTGTTGAGCCGCGGCGCCCGGTTCGGCTCGCCGAAAGGAAAGCGGGCGACGCTTTCCGCCGCGATCGAAAAGCGTCGGCCCTTCACCGGGAATTCCTGGTGATAGGGATCGAGGCCGAATGTTTCGTTTTCAGTGTCGGGATAGCTGAGCGTAATCAGGCTCTCACCGCCGAGATCGAGCTGCAAGCGAATATCTTCGAGCGGCCAGCTCTGCGGCGCTTCAGCACTCGCAGCAAAATGCACCACGCCCTGACGATGCGGCCAGTCCTGCTGATGGGCGATCGGCTCGCCCTCGAAGGTCCAGCCATCGATCCGGCTGCTATGCCGGTCCCGCCAATGCGCGAGCTCGGCGATACGGACCTTCAGACTGTCGAGGCGTTGGGCAATGGTGAGCGGCATGGCTTATCCTGTTGAAAATCGGCGGCGCGCGATCGGGAATCATGGCTTTGGGAGATGAAGATGATGCGATAGGTATCGCGAATGCCGGCCCCTCCTCCCAGCGGGATCCTGTCGACGCTTAGATTAAGTAACTTTGATTTGGCGTCAAGCCGCAAAAGATCTTCTGTTCGAGATCGCCAATCCTGACCGGTCTACTTCTCGCAAATCCTTCCAGCCACGGCACCTGATGGCCGCGGCATTGCTGCGGCCGGTGAAGGTCACGCCTTGACCAACTCATAACGCAGGATAACTGCGCCGGCCGCGGATGCCGAGGCGCCATTGATGATTGCCTTCAACCCACAAAGAAGCTCAAGCCATCCTCGACAAACTTGAAGCGATCACTGTGGTAATTGGCTCTCGAGTGGAGTGATCGCCGGCCACGACACGATCCCAGACAGTAGTCGTTTTCAGGGCGATGATAGAATCGCGGAGATCGATCAAAACAGCAGGTCCTTTGCGCGGTAGTAGGTGCCCACGATAGGCAGGAACCACGGATTTCCGCTATGAAACGGAACGGCGGGCCAATCGAAACCCTCTAGCGGGTTGCCATCTTTACGGCCCATGACTAAATCCGCTAGCACACTACCCATGTAAGTCGACAACTGGGCTCCATGACCGGAATAACCCATGCTGTAAAACACCCCGTCGGCACTGCCCGCCCGAGGAAAACGGTCTTGGGTGCACCCGACGAGGCCGCCCCAGCAATAGTCGATCTCGACGTCAGCGAGCTGCGGAAAGATGCTCACCATCTGTTGGCGCAGAAGCTGGCCCGAGCTGACGTCGGTTTTCTGATTGGACACGGCCGAAAATCTCGCTCTCCCTCCGAACAGCATGCGGTTGTCCGGCGTGAGGCGGAAATAGTTGGAGATGTTGAGAGAATTGGTGAAATTGCGGTTACCCGGAACTGTCGCGGCGACCTCCTGTGGGGTGAGCCGGCGTGTCGTAATGATGAAGGAAGCGATTGGCATCAGTCTTCGGCGGAAATAATTAAACACGCCTGGCGTATAGGCGTCGGTCGCCAGGATGATCTGGCGGGCTGTGAGTGAGCCGGTCGGTGTGGTCAGCCGCCAACCATTCGCCGCGCGCTCCCGGGCGGTGACCGGGTTCCGCTCCCAGATCGCCGCACCGTGGCGGCAGGCCGCCTCCGCCACGCCGTTGGCGTAGCGTCCCATGTGCATCATTGCGGATTTCGGGTAGAGAACTCCACCATGAAAGGCGTCCGATATAACTTCCCTGCGGAGGTCCTCGCGTGTCAGCCACTCGACTGATGGGTCGACTTCGCGACGGATTTCTTCCGACATCGCCTGCAGCTTACTGACGTGAGACGGCTTCGAAGCTAACTTGAGCTTGCCGCCCCTGCGGAAGTCGCAGGCGATCTTTTCTTCCTCGATGATACATTCGATCATGTCGATCGAGTCGTCATAGGCCCGCCACAAGCGGCGCGCCCGGTCTTCCCCGAGATGCTGCCTGGCGGCGCCGAAGCTTGCGAAATGACCGCTGTTCAGGTGCCCGCCATTGCGCCCGGACGCACCATACCCAACGTGCTCGGCTTCCAGCAGAGCAACTTTCTTGCCGGATTGCGCCAATTTGCGCGCAGCATTCAGGCCCGTGAAGCCCGCACCGATCACCGCAACCTCGAAATCCCCAGAAACCGGACCCGCGATGCCTCCTGCAAATGGAGTGGAAGTATCATGCCAATAGGAAGCAAATTTCATCGCAGCAAGCCCTTATGCTCATCCGATCGGAATTCATCGAGTATATGCCTGCTTGTGCCGGAGGAGTGCGGCACAAGTGAACGCGTTTCACAATGATCGCCTGTATTGTAAGCCGCAAACCAAAGGATATTCTGTTAACGCTAAAGCTACGCAGCGCTTCAGAATTTTTCGGCCTCCAGCGTTGCGCCCGTAAGATCATAGAAGCGATGTTCCAGTGGTGTGCCGCCGTCGCTCATCGCCAGCGGTCACTCACGCGGATCTTGGGCGAGACGCCGATCCATCACGACGCTGTGTCATCGGCGGGGTTCCTTGTCTCTTCGTCGATCTGAATGACGTCGAGTTGAAATCGCCGAACTTTGGCGTACTCCTCAATGGTGCTCGTCATCGCTTCCGGGCCGCTGCGGACTTCTCGTCTCCACGGGTCTTTTGCCCAGGGCCCCAAGTTACCATTGACAGTCCGTTCTGCCCCGGCACGGGCTGCTTCGAAAGCCACGCTTGCGGCCTAAGCGGTTCCTGTGGGATCACAATATACCTTGGGCTGATCTGGATGACATCAGGGGAGAGGTAAGTCGTTCCTGTTGAACGGCCGTCCGTTTTGGCTGAAAATTTCGAAAAATCGCTAAGAGTAAGCCGAACCTGCCGCTCTCCGCATGTAAATATTGCAGTAGGATGACAGGCTGATCCAAGGATCGGAAGCAGCCGCGGTGCCGCGTTGAGCTGACGTAGACGATGGGGAGAAGGGAGCGGAATAAGCGAAAATGCAAAAGTCGGTGCGCCTCAAATCGTTCGAATTAATCGCGCAGGATATCAATAGTGTTGACCTAAGCTTGCTTCATGCCCTGTCGACGGGTGTCGGCTGGCCGCACCGCTTCAAGGATTGGGAGTTCCTGCGCCGCGCCGGCCGCGGTATCGCGGCCGTCGATGGAATTGGACGCGTCTTCGGAAGTGCAATGTGGTTTCCCCACGGAGACGATTTTGCCACCATCGGTTTGGTGATCACATCACCCCGCACACAGGCGCAGGGAACCGGCCGCTGGTTAATGCAGCAAGTGTTCGAGCAGTGCGGCGAGCGCAGGCTGGCGCTGAACTCGTCTATCGCCGCCCATAAGCTCTATGTGTCACTCGGTTTCACAGCGGAAGCAACGGTCTACCAGCATCAGGGAGACGTCGCTGCGGCGCTTCCCGCACTGCCACCTTTGGACGGTGAATTAAGTGAACTGCCGCCTGATAAGATTGAAGAGATCTTCGCCTTGGACACGTTTGCCTTCGGAACGGATAGGAGTCGACTGCTTACACTCCTTTCAGAAGGCGCATCTATTTGTGTGCTCCGGCGTGACGGTGCAATGGTAGGCTATTCGATGTGCCGCGAGTTCGGGCGCGGTCATGTCGTCGGGCCCGTCGTCGCAAGCAATGATCGTGACGCGATCCATCTCGCGGCCGTGCATCTGAAAGACCTGACTGGCCAATTCGCCCGCGTCGATACGCGAGAAAAAGGACCGTTTGCCCACTTCCTTCAACAGAGCCGGCTGGCTATCTCCGAGACCGTTACGACCATGTCCAAAGGCGGCCCGTTCCTGAACCGAAAGGCGAACGAACCGGCGGTATATGGCCTTGCGGGCCATGCCTTGAGCTAGACCAGAGGATCGCGTCGAAATACCAAAGCTCTAGTTCGAGCACGACGGACGCCCGCGTTCTTGCAGCACGAAATATTGGAGATCGTAATGCGGCCCGAGGTGCGCTTACCGAGGCTGAGGAACGACGGAAAAACCACAAACCGCTAGATTTGCCACCCGAGATCGGCGGCCGCGGCGGAGCCGAGCCCGCGCGCTTCGGCGATTATGAGATCAACGGTAGGGCAATCGATTTTTAAGCACGGATTGTCGGGCCCGAAATCCGGGCCTCGTGCAGGCCATCCAAATTCAGCCAGCCAAAACAAAGTGAGCCGCCCGGACTCGGATGGTCGGAGCGGCTCTGTATATCAGGCGGTCGCCTTGTTCTGCCGGTTGGCGATCAGATCGTCGACGACGGCGGGATCGGCGAGCGTCGAGGTATCGCCGAGAGCGCCGAAATCGTCCTCGGCAATCTTGCGCAGAATGCGGCGCATGATCTTGCCGGAGCGGGTCTTCGGCAGGCCGGGCGCAAACTGGATCTTGTCGGGCGCGGCGATCGGCCCGATTTCGGCGCGCACATGTTTCACCAGTTCCTGGCGAAGCGTGTCGGTGCCTTCGTGGCCGGCCATCAGCGTCACGTAGCAATAGATGCCCTGACCCTTGATCGAATGCGGATAGCCAACGACGGCCGCTTCCGAGACCAGATTGTGCGAGACGAGGGCGGACTCAACCTCCGCCGTTCCCAGTCGGTGGCCGGAGACGTTGAGCACGTCGTCGACACGGCCGGTGATCCAATAATAGCCGTCGGCATCGCGCCGGCAGCCGTCACCGGTGAAATACTTGCCCTTGTAGGTGGAGAAATAGGTCTGGATGAAGCGCTCGTGATCGCCGTAGACCGTGCGCATCTGGCCCGGCCAGCTGTCGGCGATGCAGAGATTGCCGTCGGCCGGGCCTTCCAGCACCTTGCCCTCATTGTCGACCAACTGCGGTTTGACGCCGAAGAACGGCACAGTCGCCGAACCCGGCTTCAGTTCGGTGGCGCCCGGCAGCGGCGTGATCATGTGGCCGCCGGTTTCCGTCTGCCACCACGTATCGATCACCGGGCAGCGCTTGTCGCCGACGACATTGTAATACCATTCCCAGGCTTCCGGGTTGATCGGTTCGCCGACCGTGCCGAGCAGCCGCAGCGAAGAGCGGGAGGAGCGCGTGACGAATTCGTCGCCGGCGCCCATCAGCGAGCGGATTGCCGTCGGCGCCGTATAGAAGATGTTGACCTTGTGCTTGTCGATCACTTCCCAGAAACGGCCCTGATCCGGGAAATTCGGCACGCCCTCGAACATCAGCGTCGTCGCACAGTTCGCCAGCGGCCCATAGACGATATAGGAATGGCCGGTGACCCAGCCGACATCGGCCGTGCACCAGTAGACGTCGCCGTGATGATAGTCGAAGACATATTCATGCGTCATCGCCGCATAGACGAGGTAACCGCCGGTCGTGTGCAGCACGCCCTTC
>NZ_JAULSE010000017.1:0-123443 GCF_030518245.1 Rhizobium sp. CBN3 | reverse complement strand
CGACCGGGCGACGGTCGAGGCGGGTGCGGCCGGCAGCGGCGATCCGAGCGCCTCCGGCAAGCTGACGGTCAGCGACGTCGACGACGGCGAGGCGGTGTTTGCCGCCCCGGCTTCGCTGAACGGCCTCTATGGCAGCTTCAGCTTCAATGCCGCCACCGGCAGCTGGACCTATACGCTCGACAACAGCCGGGCGGCGACGCAGGCGCTCAACCAGGGCGACGCCGTCAGCGACACGCTGAGCGTCAGCTCGCTCGACGGCACCGCCAGCCACAACATCGTCGTCGCCATCACCGGCGCCAACGACGCGGCTGCGATCGTCGTCGATGCGACGGTCAGCGACGACCGGGCGACGGTCGAGGCGGGGGCGGCCGGCAGCGGCGATCCGAGCGCCTCCGGCAAGCTGGCGGTCAGCGATGTCGACGACGGCGAGGCGGTGTTTGCCGCCCCGGCTTCGCTGAACGGCCTCTATGGCAGCTTCAGCTTCAATGCCGCCACCGGCAGCTGGACCTATACGCTCGACAACAGCCGGGCGGCGACGCAGGCGCTCAACCAGGGCGACGCCGTCAGCGACACGCTGAGCGTCAGCTCGCTCGACGGCACCGCCAGCCACAACATCGTCGTCGCCATCACCGGCGCCAACGACGCGGCTGCGATCGTCGTCGATGCGACGGTGACCGACGACCGGGCGACGGTCGAGGCGGGGGCGGCCGACAGCGGCGATCCGAGCGCTTCCGGCAAGCTGACGGTCAGCGACGTCGACGACGGCGAGGCGGTGTTTGCCGCCCCGGCATCGCTGAACGGCATCTATGGCAGCTTCAGCTTCAATGCCGCCACCGGCAGCTGGACCTATACGCTCGACAACAGCCGGGCGGCGACGCAGGCGCTCAACCAGGGTGACGCCGTCAGCGACACGCTGAGCGTCAGCTCGCTCGACGGCACCGCCAGCCACAATATCGTCGTCGCCATCACCGGCGCAGATGATGGTCCAGCTCGGCAGGCGCCGACCGACATTAAGCTGACGCCGGTCGTTCCGGCAGACAATGTCAACTTCAATAGTTTCGAGTTCAGTGGGCTGCTGACGGCGACTGATCCCGACACGGGTGGATTCAGCTTCAACATTGCCTCGCAGTCGAATCCGGGCTTGTTTTCGATAACCGGCAATACGCTTCATTCGGGTGCGCTATCGGTGAACAGTACATTTTCAGTGACGGTAACGGCAACGCAGACCGGTGATCCTATAGGGCCGGCCTTCGAAAAGACCGAGACGTTCACTGTTATCACCGGTAGCAATGGCAACTCACAGGACACGAGCGGTGGAACGGGCGACGATGTGCTCTACGGCGGTGGCGGTAACGATGTGATGTTCGGGCTGGGAGGTGACGACACGCTTTTCGGCCAAGACGGCGATGACACCCTCAACGGTGGTGCTGGCAACAACACCCTTACCGGGGGCGTGGGAACTGACACCTTCTTTTTCCAAAGGTTTGCCACCACCACGAACCATATGACCGACTTCAATGCTGGGACGAATAGCACAACCGTGGATAAGCTTCAATTTGATGTTGGAGGCGGCACGTTCGAGTTCGCCGTCGGCAACAACAATACAATTGTGGACAATGTGAAGGTGGGGAACAACGCCACGATCAATGTCGCCGGAACGGAGGTTGCCATCAAAACGGACGTGAGCGTCACGAACGCAACCATCCAGAGCACCATCGATGGTTACAGCAACATAACCACAGGGGCATTGTTCGTGTTCCACAATACGGACCTCGGCCATGCGGCGGTCTATTACGATCAGAACCCAGGTTCAGCCGGCGGCGCGGTGCTGGTCGCTGAATTCGACAACATCACCACCCTTGGGGGGCTTGCGAATTTCAACTCGGGCGACTTCTTGTTTGGCTGAGGCGGTCTTTGATCACGTAAGCGTTGACCCCGCTCGGAGACGGTGAGGGCCTCCCGGGAGTTTTGTGCGCCTAGCGCCGGGCGCGCAGGATTCATCGGGTGGTGGATAGCATCATGTCACACGCGTGCGGCAGCGTGCCGACATCTATTGCTCCCCAAATGATCGGCTCTAAAGCCTAATCCCGCGCTTCGCCAGCGCTTGGCGCGCCGCTGTCGCTCCCCAGTCCTCGTCAGGGTAGCGGCCTTCGATCTCAGCTTCGGCGACCGGCGTCGCGCGGATCAGCGGCACGGAGCCGAAGGGCAAGCCGTCGATGCGGCTGGGGTCGCAGCTCAGGATGATGCGGGTCAGCGGCGCGTAGTCCTCCGTCAGCCGGCAGAAGAGGATCGCGCCGTGCTTTTCGACGTCACGGGCAACGCGATGGCCGTCGGCGACGAGATCGCCGAGATTGATCAGGAGATTTGCCCAGTTTGCCGTTCCGGTCGAATCCAGTGTCGCAGGATCGAATTCCATGAAGAGCTCGCATTCGACGCCATTTTCAGGCTCGGAAATGCCCGCCCAAGGAGTGGAGAGCCCGTCGGTAGCGAGGATGAGCTTTTCCGGCGCATCGACGGCAAGGACGCGGCGGTGCGGGCCGAACCATTTCGTCTGATTATAGACGTTCGCCGTTTCGCGCTCGGCAGCGAAGCCCTCCCGCACGCCGCCGCGAGTCTGCCAGAAGGCGCGCCGCGCGGCCGCCGCCGCCTCATAGACCGGGTCGTCGGGACCGCGCGGAACGATCGATTGATCATAGGTGGTGTCGATGGTGATCTCGCCGCGCATGAAGGGAAGCTTCGCCTTCTTCCAGCGGATCACCACCTTGTTGAATCGTTGCGATGCGGCCGCATCGAGCTTCTCGAGCACATCCTCAATGATATCAAGCGGCTTGGTCGATTCCTCGCTGACAAGGTTTCCCCCGGCATCGCGATAGCCGCCCGTGCGCGAGGAATGCCCGGCCTGCATGGTGGTGGCGATCCACTCGCCGCTGACGGCGCCTGCCGGCGCCGCCTTTCCGAGAACCGGAGTGAGCTCCCGGATCGCATCGTCAATCGAATAGGATGCCACGTCGCCCCTCCGCTTTAGTCCCGCTATGGTCCGCTGAAGTTAGCGCGGGGGCGTTTCCGTTCAAGGTAGCCCGGCAAGGTGCTCTGTCGTCGATGGGTGCAGTGCTGCGGCGCATCCTTCGAGGCTCGCCCTTCGGGCTGGACGTCTCTTCATAGTCGTTGCGATACGCTGGTGCTCTTGGCGAAGGTTAAACAGGGAGGGAGAAAGGGGCGCGCCGCGGAGGTGTCCCACAGCGCGCCTTTTCGCAATATCCTATCACCGCAAACGCGATAGGAAAGGCGCCCCGCCTCAATTGCTCCCATCGTTCGGCCTTGCCTTGGCGCTGTCGTTGGTGGTGTCCGACGCTGTTTTCCCGTCTGGTTGCTGGCCGAAATAGGTGCCGCCGAGGTGGCCGCCGGCGCTGGTGTTCTTGACTTGCTGTTCGGCGCGTTTCTGAAGTTCACGAACGTTGGTCTTGCTCATGTTCGGCTCCTTTTTCGAGGTTCACGACCTTTCACCAACCGATGGGGGCCGACACGGTTCCATATTTCCGGGAACCCTTCGTCCGGCCGCTGGTTCCTCACACATGAGATTCCTTGCCGTCATCATCACGGGCTTAGCGGTCTTGGCGCCTGCCGCCCACCTTCTCTCGCTCCCAAACAAGATCGGGATGGGGAAGGCGGATTATTTTGTCGCTCAGCGGGCCTATGCCGGATGGTGGATCGTCGGCCTCATGCTGCCGCTCGCTTTTCTCGCGAATATCGGCAATGCCGCGGCCCTCAAAGCCGATGGACCGGCCATGACGCTGTCGATCGCTGCCGCCGTGCTGATCGTGGTCAACCTCGTCATCTTTATGATCTTCACCCGGCCGGCCAATGCGGCGACGAAGAACTGGACCGTGCAGCCGGAACATTGGGAGGGCCTGCGCCGCCAGTGGGAGTATTCGCATGCCGCCAATGCCGCGGTCACCTTCCTCGCGTTCTGCTGCGCCACGCTTGCCTCGATCCGGTAACGCCGGAACACTTCGCGATCTTTCCGGTTTTCCCTACTCAAGAAGGAGAAATGAAGATGGGCATGACCACCCCCAAGGACGGCGCACCTGGCACGACCGACCAGTCCCCCCGCTGGGAAGGACCGAAGGGCAATAGGCCGCGCGGTTATCTCAAAGCCAAGGACGATCCGGACAAAAATCGCGACGCCAATGGCGAAAACAATCGCGATCCCGAAATGAACGACATTTCCGACGCTATGAAGCAGAAAGGCGAATGACATGGCCAATCCCGAAAAAGACGCAGCCGGCCAGTTCGCCAAATCACGGGCCGACCGCAAAGCCAGCGGTGTGGCGAGCGCCAAGCCGACCGTGATCACCGGCTCCGAGGACGCCACGGTGAACAAGCACCCGCCCGGCAAGAAGAAGCCCGAGAAGGATTGGGACATCAACTACGATCCCGCCGATATGAACGAGGGGCGGATGCGCTGAGATGGTGGTGCGCCCGCCTCGTCCTTCGAGGTCCGTGCGGGGCACCTCAGAGTCTGTGAATCTTTAGGATTTTCGTCGTTTTTACGAGAGCTAAGTCATTGATTTGACTCGCATCGAAAAATCGAAAAATCGATAGATTCACAGGCTCTCAGGATGAGGCTCTCTTGGACGGCGCGGCGCCTGCCAATGCCGCCTCATTTGACGTGGTGTCCCCAGCGCCTCCTACCGGTGCGGCCTTCTCCACGGCTCCCTATCCTGAGGTGCGTAGGCCGAAGGCGCCGGAGCCTCGAAGGACGCGCTCCAACCTTGCTTCTTGCATCCATCCGCCGCCAGCGCACCCGCCCGTCCACCGAGGGCCCTTCGGGTCACTTCAGGATGAGGCTTTCGTGAGCGTTGGCGCGATATTTCTCCCCGTCAGGCTTAAGCTAACCACCGAAATAGGCCGGGTGGTCGATATCCGCAAGCAGGCCGGGCTCCGTCGGCTGCCAGCCGAGGAGGGCGCGGGTGTGACTGCTGGAGGTCGGCACGTCGAAGCCGGCAAACATGGCGAACCAGCCGAAATGCTCCGCCGCCTCTTCCCGCGACAGCGAGACGGCCGGCACGTTGAGCCGCCGGCCGATGAGTTCGGCAATCTCCCGGAACGCTACGCCCTCCTCTGCGACCGCCAGGAAGGGGCCGCCCACCGCGCCGCGCTCCAGCGCCAGGCGGTAGACGCGGGCGGCATCGCGCCGGTGCACGGCCGGCCAGCGGTTGCCCCCGTCGCCGATATAGGCGGAGACGCCCTTCTGTCGAGCCGTCTCGATCAGGATCGGCACGAAGCCGTGATCGCCACGGCCGTGCACTGATGGCGGCAGCCGGACGGTGGAGGCGCGCACACCGCGGGCCACAAGCGACACCGCAGTGATTTCGGAGGCGCGGGGATAGGTCTGCGTCGTCGGCATCGGCGGGTCCTTCTCGGTGCCGATGCGGCCCGGCGCATGGCCGAGTCCTGCAGTGACCAGCAGCGGGCGGTTGGAGCCGCGGAGGGCTTCGCCGAGCGCCTCGATGGCGCGCCGGTCGGCGGCGCAATTCTCGGCGAACTTCGAGAAATCATGATTGAACGCCGTGTGGATGACGCCGTCGGCATCGGCCGCGCCGCGCTTCAGGCTCTCCAGGTCGTCAAGCGTGCCGCGCTGGACCTCGGCGCCTGATGCCGCCAATTCGGCTGCTCCCTTGTCCGCGCGGGCGAGGCCAAGAACGCGGTGGCCGGCGCCAATCAATTCGCTGACGACGGCCGAGCCGACCCACCCTGTGGCCCCGGTAACGAATACGCGCATGTCGATATCTCCTGATTGGACGCAGACAGATATCGAGCAGGCTGATATCATGGTAAAGTAGTGATCTTATCATGGTATAAAGGCTAACAGGATGAGCGAATTCGTCGCCTCCAATAATCGGCTGGGCAGCTACCTCAAGGACCGCCGCGGCAAGCTCGATCCCGCCGCCCTGGGCTTTGCCGGCGAGCGGCGCCGTACGCCCGGGCTTCGCCGCGAGGAGGTGGCGAGCCGCGCCAATATCAGCTCGACCTGGTACACTTGGCTGGAGCAGGGCCGCGGCGGCGCGCCGTCCGCCGATGTGCTCGACCGGATCTCGCGGGCGCTGATGCTGACCGATATCGAGCGCGAACACCTTTTCCTCATTGGTCTCGGCCGCCCGCCGGAGGTGCGCTATCGCAAGGAGGAAGGTGTCACGCCGCGGCTGCAGGGCGTGCTCGACGCGCTCGATCCGTGCCCGGCGCTGATCCGCACCGCGATCTGGGACGTCGTCGCCTGGAACCGGGCGGCGACCGTGCTGCTCACCGATTACGGCGCGCTGCCGCCCGAAGAGCGCAACGTGCTGCGCTTCATTTTCCTCGATCCGCGCGTGCGCGCCGCTCAATATGACTGGGAAAGTGTCGCCCGCTTCGTCGTCGCCGCCTTCCGGGTGGATGCGGCGCGCGCCGGTGCCGCCGCCGAGGTGGAGCCGCTGGTCGACGAACTCTGCCGCAAGAGCCCGGAATTCCTGGCCATGTGGCGCGACAACGACGTGCGCACCCACGGCGAGGGCGCCAAGCACATCAAGCACCCGATGCTCGGGCTGCTCTCCTTCGAATATTCGGCCTTTCAGGTAGACGGCCGGCCGGATCTAAGCATGGTGGTGTATAACCCGGCGACGGCGGAGGATGCGGCGAGGATCAGGAGTTTGCTGGTGTGACGGTTTATCCGCGTTATTTACCGGCCAGCTAAATTGGTTCGCCATTGTCGGGGATGAGGCTCTCTTGAGCTCTGGTGCTGCATTCTCCAACGTCTGCCGTCAGGGCACGGCATCCTGCGACGTCCCTCATGCTGAGGCGCGTAGCCCGTGAGGGCGAAGCCTCGAAGCACGCGTCGCAACGTTGATTCTTGCCGGCACTCGCGCACGCTGACCTCGATCGAATCCATAACTTTCGCCGTAAAGGATACGGCTTTGCAGCCGACGGACGTTCGTCTTCGGCGATTCCTATGGCAGTGAGCCTATCGGTGCGGGCGTCCGACTTCGCGACCGGGTCAAAAAGTCGGCGGTATCAACATCGCGTGCCGGGGGACGATTACATTTAGTCGATGATTCCGCGGCAGATGCTCTCTGCATCTCAAGCACCGAGACCGTCAAAATCTCCATGGTGCACGATGCCTTGGACATACTCTTCGTCCGATTGGCCTTCACAGACCGAATACCGACGTTGCCCTGCCCATTCTCCACTGGCGGGGCAACGTCTATCCGGCAGCCCGGCCATGAGTGAGCCGTGGTGACTGCGACCGTATTATTGCAGTGTGCGCGTCTGAATGGGTTCAGCCGGCGCGTGAGAAGGGGACGCAGAGAGAGAGTTTCCGTCCAGGCCGGTCGCCACGACCGAGACGCGGAATTTGCCGTCGAGGCTGCGGTCGAAAATCGCCCCGACGACGATATCGGCGTCGTCCTGCACTTCGTCGCGAATGCGGCTTGCCGCCTCGTCCACTTCGAACAGGGTCATATCCGAGCCGCCGGAGATTGAGATCAGCACGCCTTTGGCGCCCTTCATCGAGATATCGTCCAGAAGCGGATTTGCGATTGCCGCTTCCGCCGCCTTCATCGCCCGGCTTTCGCCGGCGGCTTCACCGGTGCCCATCATGGCGCGGCCCATGCCCTGCATGACCGACTTCACGTCGGCGAAATCAAGGTTGATCAGACCTTCCTTGACGATGAGATCGGTGATGCAGCCGACGCCGGCAAAGAGCACGCGGTCGGCCGTCATGAAGGCATCGGCGAAGGTGGTTTTCGCATCGGCGATGCGGAAGAGATTCTGATTGGGAATGACGATAACGGTATCGGCGGCCTGACGAAGCGCCTCGATGCCAGCCTCCGCAGTCCGCATGCGGCGATTGCCCTCGAAGGTAAACGGCTTGGTGACGACGCCAACGGTCAAGATGCCGGCCGCACGTGCGGCGCGCGCGATGACCGGGGCTGCGCCGGTGCCCGTTCCTCCACCCATGCCGGCGGTGACGAAACACATGTGTGATCCTGCCAGGTGATCCATGATCTCGTCGAGCGATTCTTCTGCCGCCGCATGTCCGATTTCCGGCAGGGAACCGGCGCCGAGGCCCTCCGTCACATTCGCGCCGAGCTGGATGCGGCGCGATGCCTTGGAGGTGGCGAGAACCTGGGCATCGGTGTTTGCGGCGACGAATTCGACGCCTGCCAGTTTTTCCGCGATCATATTGTTGATCGCATTGCCACCGCCGCCGCCGACGCCAACCACGGTGATTTGCGGCCGCAGCCCGGTAATGCCGCTCTTGGCGTCCGTCATCGTCTTCTCCTTCGATATCTCGTTTCCGCACGCCCTCGTCGCGGACAGCGAATCGGCGTTGAGCATAGTCGCCCAACAAGGCAGAGGCGAGGCGAAAGAAGCGGTGGCGCCTGAGAGACGCGAAGTTCTCGTCAGCTCTGCGTCGGCAAATCCGAAGCGGCGGGCAGCGCATGGCGCTTCCTCTCGCAGCACGGCGTGTTCGCAGGTGAAATGTCCTAGCCGCGCTGGTGATTTTGATCACAAGCGCCAACGGGGCGTGAACTAAAGCCGCGCCGCGGTGTTTACAGGCATGCGTCTTCTCTGAAAGGAACATCCCCATGCAAAGACTTTTGCTATCCGGTCTTGCCCTTGCAGCATCGGCCGCCACCGCCTTCGCCCAACAGCCGCCCGCCCCACCACCCGCCGGCGAGCCACCCGCAGCGAACGAGCCTGCATCACCACCCCCGCCTGTGCCTGATGACGAGAGGGTGATGCGTCACGGGCCGGATGAGCAGTCCCGAGACCGCCCCGACTACCAGTGGCATGGTTCGAGAGGCGACATGGGCTTCCGTGGTTATCGTGGTCATCGCCTGCCGCCGCTGTCCAAGGCGGCCCGTTTTCAGATCGAGGATGGAAATACACGGATCGACCTGAAATGCGCTGAGGACGAGCCGATGAAGGTTTGCGCCGATCTGTTGCTCCAGGTGATGGATCGCCTGCAGGGCCGGGATTGACTTCACGTATCCGCGCTTGGAGAACGCGTTATGACGCCATTACCCGCGTTCTCCTGAGGGCCGCGAGCTTCGCCAAAGCGCCGGCGCTGTCCGCGATCATTGCGACGCCAGTCCGATTTCGCTCAAGATTTCGACCGGCGGAAATCTCACACAGTCTACGGCATCGAGAGTCACCGAGAATTGCATCCGGTTGCGATTTGCCCAGTTGATCGCTGCCTGCGATTTTGCCTTCGGGATTTTGGTGGCGATCGTGCAATGCGGCACCAATTGCCGGGCCGATAGCACTCGTGACAGTGGACGGGATCGATTTCCCGGTGAAGCTCCGCATGCAGCTGGAAGAGGCGTTCGTCTTGGTTCGGCCGCGCCCATAAGACGAGGAATTCGTTCTCAAAGTAACCGGTTCCTGCAAAACTTAACGCTACGGCAGGGTGGATGCGGAAAACACGCTCGGCTGCCTCTGCCAACCGGTCCACCGCAATCTCCTGATAAACGGCGAGGGTAATATGAGGCGGATAATTCAAAGCCCGCATCGAAGCCGTCTCTTCGAATGCTGCGGCGTCATCCCAGAGCTTGAAAACCGGCGAGGCGGTGTCGTTCAAACATTTGAGGCTGATCCCGTAAGGCATTTGCGGCATTCCCTTCCTGCAGACCATAAACGGACGTCACATTCGATGTCGAGCGGCCAAACGGACTGATTGCGGCCGGCGTGCATTGCCATCGGGAGATGCACGTGAGAGGCTCGAAAAGAGGGCATCAATCATGACAGGAACGGAATGGGAGAGATGAGATGATCGATCACATCACCATCGCTGTGAGTGACCTCGAGAAGAGCAAGGCATTCTACGAAAGCGCTCTCGGGCCCCTTGGCTATCGCTGCGCCTTCGGCAAGGAGGGCGTGTTCTGGGCCTTCGACGTCGGCGGCAGCCTGTTCGAGATCCAGCGCACTGACGACAAGCCGCCGCTCACGCGTGTGCACGTCGCCTTCCGGGTGCGAGACAGGACGGAGGTCGCGGCCTTTTATCAGGCGGCCCTTCTGGCCGGAGCGCGGGATAACGGCGCGCCCGGTCCGAGGCCGGAATATGCCGGAAACTATTATGCCTGCTTCGTCCTCGATCCCGATGGATACAATATCGAGGCAATGATCAACGAACCGCAGGCGTAAGGACGCCGGCCTTATCAGATACCGCCGTAGGGGGAGGTGGATATGTCGAGTTTCGAAAATGCCGTCGTTTCTCTGCCTGGCAGGGACCGGATTGCCAAGACGCCGTTCGGGGCGGGAATCGTCATCCATGCCACGGCCGCCGAGACCGTGGCGCATTCGGCCTGTGGGAAACCTTCACACCGCCGGGAGGTTACGGGCAGGTAGACCTGCTCGACGGCGTCGTCATCGTCGGCGGCGGTGCCGTGCATGCGGAGATCAGGCAAGGGGCGGCGACGCTGTCGTTTTGAGGAGCGGGCGAGCGCGAGATCAGGCGCCTCTATTCTTGCGCTCGGCAATATACTTGTGAGATTGTACGGTTATACGTGCGATACTGCGTGGTCAAGGCGGCGCGGAGGCTTCGATGATGCCCGTGAGGGTCAATGAGCGGATATCGGTGGCGGGGCAGCCCGACCCAGCCGGTTTTGTCGATTTCGCCAAGCAGGGGTTCGCCGCCGTTATCAACGCCAGACCCGATGGCGAGGAGCCGGGCCAGCCAGGCAATGCGGCAGAAAAGATTTCCGCCGCCGCCGCCGGGCTTTCCTATAGATTCGTGCCGGTCAATGGGAGCGAGATCACCGAGGCCGATATTGCCGGCTTTCAGGCGGCGATGGCTGAGGCGAGGGGGCCGGTCGTTGCCCATTGCAAGAGCGGTACGCGGGCGTTGACGCTCTATGTGCTGGGCGAGGTGCTCGAAGGGCGGATGAAGGCGGCGGATGTCCAGACCTTCGGCGAAGGCCTCGGTTTCGATCTTGCCGGCGCGCGCCGCTGGCTCGAAAAAGCGGCAAGCCCGCGGCCTCAGGTGAAGGCCTTCTTCGAACCCCGCACCTGCAGCGTGCAATATGTCGTCTCCGATCCGGCGACGAAACGCTGTGCCATCATCGATCCGGTGCTCGACTTCGACGAGATGTCGGGCGCGACGGGAACGGTGAACGCCGATGCCATCCTTGCCTACATCGAAAGCGAGCGGATGACCGTCGAGTGGATACTAGACACGCATCCGCATGCCGATCACTTCTCCGCCGCCCATTATCTCAAGGAAAAGACTGGCGCGCCGACGGCGATCGGCGTCCATGTCACCGATGTGCAGAGGCTTTGGAAGGAGATCTATAACTGGCCGGCGCTCGCGACCGACGGCTCGGAATGGGACCGGCTCTTTGCCGATGGCGACACGTTTGAAATCGGCGGTCTTACCGCCCGAGTGATGTTTTCGCCCGGCCATACGCTGGCATCGGTGACCTATGTGGTCGGCGACGCCGCCTTCGTGCATGATACGATGTTCACGCCGGATTCGGGGACTGCGCGCGCGGATTTTCCGGGCGGCAGTGCGGCCGCCCTCTGGCACTCGATCCAGGCGATCCTGTCGCTGCCCGAGAAGACTCGGCTCTTTTCCGGCCACGATTATCAGCCGGGCGGTCGTCACCCGCGCTGGGAAAGCACGGTCGCAGCCCAAAAGCGCGCCAATCCGCATATTGCAGGCATGGATGAGGCCGGTTTCGTGGCGTTGCGTCAGGCGCGCGACCGCACGCTGCCCAAGCCGAAGCTGATGCTGCATGCGCTGCAGGTCAACATCCGCGGCGGCCGGCTGCCGGAACCAGAGGAGAACGGCCGCCGGTATCTGAAGATTCCGCTGGATGCCTTATGATGGAGGCGGCGAGGCGGCGACGGCCGTCATGAGCTCGCTGGCCTTTTTCCCGGACTGGCCTATGATTTCCCGGAATGTATGCGCCCGGTCGAACGGAGTTTCGAAATGCTCGAACGAAATCAGCTTCCTTTGCGCCCGGCAGCTCCCGGTTTCGCCGTCGCCTGGGTCACGGTCATTGCCGGCGCCAGCGTCGCTCTCAGCCTGCTTTTCGCCTGCGTCACGCCTTTCGTTGCCCTGGCGGCAGTCTCGGCGGTCGTTCTTCCCCGAAAAATGGCGATAATGGCGGTGCTGCTCGCCTGGCTTGCCAACCAGACGGTCGGATATCTCATACTCGGCTATCCCCAGACCTTCGACAGCTTTGCCTGGGGGCTGGCGATCGGAATCGCCGCATATGGATCGCTCGTGGCATCACTCGGCGTGCTCCGCCTCAAGGCCAGCCTTGCCGTCACCATGGCCGGCGCCTTTATCGCCGGGTTCGTCGCCTATGAAACAGTGCTCTTTGCCGCGACGGTCGTGCTTCCGTCCGGCGATGGTGCGTTTTCGGCAGCCGTCGTCGCCGAGGTTTTTTTGATCAATTCTCTCGCCGCAATCGGGCTGATCTGCCTGCATGCCGGTGCAGCGGCCGGCCGCGCGCTCGTTGCAGCACAGCCGGGACCGGCGCTGCCTTAGGCCTTTGCCTTCACACATGTCGTTTCGGCTGCCCGGTCGCCTTCCGACACTATGCAGAATGCGCGAAGGCGGGTTGAGATAGCGGCGGGCAACGGCTATCTCGTTCAGACCCGCAAGCGGATCCTCCGCCAAACCACAAGGCGCATAGCTTCGATGAGCCCCGATTTCCTCGTTACCCATTCCGGTGGTTTCCATGCCGACGAGCTGCTGTCGAGCGTCATTCTGACGCGGCTTTTCCCCCAGGCGCGTCTGATCCGCAGCCGGGCGCTGGAATGGATCACGCCAGCCCCGGACCGGATCATCTATGATGTCGGCGGGGCCTATGATCCTGCCGCCGGCATATTCGATCATCATCAGCGCGGCGCGCCGCTGCGCGACGATGGCCAGCCCTACAGCTCGTTCGGCCTGATCTGGAAACATTATGGCCGCGAATATCTCGCAGCCACCGGTCTTCCCGATCTTCATCTCGAGGCCCTGCACGCCGCTTTCGACACCGGTTTCGTGCTGCCGATCGACCTGACCGACAATGGCGCGCTCAGCCCCTCGGGGCCTTTGGCTGGCCTGACGCTGCCGGTGCTGCTCGAGACCCTGAAACCGGTGTTCGATGAGGAGGAACCCGAGGCTGACGATCGTGCCTTCCATGCGGCGCTGGCCATTGCCCGCAGTTTCATCGATGCCGGGATCGCCCAGAGGGCCGCAAAACTGCGGGCCGAGGCGATCGTCTATCGGGCGATCGAGGCTGCTGGGCAGGGGCGCATTCTGGAGTTGCCGAGAGGGATGCCCTTCCGTCCCGCCATCGTCAAGGCCGGCGCCGATCACCTGCTGTTCGTCGTCCACCCGCGCGAAAAGGATTGGTGCGTGACCGGCATTCGCCGTGGCGACGACGGGTTCGAGCTCCGGGCCGATCTGCCGGCAACCTGGGCCGGCCTTACCAATGGTGAGCTGGAGGCGGTCTGCGGCGTCGAGGGCGCGAGCTTCTGCCATAACGGCCGCTTCATCGCTGCCGCCAAGACCCGCGACGCGGCGCTTGCCATGGCCGAAATGGCGGTGCAGGAGGCGCTTTCGATCGAAGTATAAGTCGGATGGCGCGGCGCCATTCTCCAGCAGATCACCGAGTGCTGGCCGGATTTCGGATCCGGTATTGGCGTTGGGGCCACAGGCTATCGGTTTTCGCCCAGGTGGCATCAATCGTGGAAGCGATTGACTTGCATCCGCAAAGGACTAACTTTAACCCGTAGCAACCACCACCACCGCGCGAATGATGGCCGAGGGTGAGAGTGGCTGGCGACCTTAAGGAGGATGAGGTTTGCCGTGGATTACCGTGTTATTCTGCTGATCACTGCATCCGTCATCGCCCTTTTCCCTCTCAACGCTGGAGCGCAGGAGGGGGACGCGACGGCCGGCGCCACCGTTTTCAAGAAATGTGCCACCTGTCATGTCGCCGAGTCCGACACGAACAAGGTGGGTCCGTCACTGAACAAGCTGTTCGGCCGAAAGGCCGGGACGCATCCTGATTTTGCGTATTCTGCGGGGATGAAGGCGGCCGGCGAGGGTGGTCTCGTCTGGGACGAGGCGACGCTGCGTGAGTATCTGCACAATCCGAAAGCGAAGGTGAAGGGCACCAAGATGGCCTTCGCAGGCGTGAAGGATGACCAGGAGATCACCAACCTTATCGCCTATCTCAAACAATATTCCCAATGATGGGCCATACTCCAAATGACGGGTTGCCGGCGGCGGCGCATGCCTAAATCGCCGTAATTGCCGACATTTTCTATTTGTGCGATAATAAACTCGACATTTGTGGAGTGCGGTTTCACGGTCGGTCGGCCCAGGAGGGGCGGAAATGGCTGTTGTACTGGTTCTCGTCCTGGTTGTCGTTGGCTCCGTGCTCTTCCATGTGCTGAGCCCGTGGTGGTGGACCCCGATCGCGTCCAACTGGAGTTATATCGACAACACGCTCGTCATCACCTTCTGGATCACCGGCATCGTCTTCGTGGGGGTGATTTCCTTCATGGCCTATTGCGTCTTCCGCTTCCGCCACAGACCGGGCAACCGGGCGCATTATGAGCCTGAAAATCGCAGACTGGAATTGCTTCTGGCCTCGGGAACGGCGGTTGGCGTCGCGGCAATGCTGGCGCCCGGCCTGATCGTCTGGAACCAGTTCATCACAGTACCCGCCGATGCCGCATCGGTCGAAGTGGTCAGCCAGCAGTGGCTGTGGAGCTTCCGCCTGCCGGGTGCGGACGGAAAGCTCGGTCGTGCCGAGACGCGTGACGTCACTTCCGACAACCCGCTGGGCCTCGACAAGAACGATGCAAACGGCCTTGATGACATCATCGTCGAAGGCGGCGAGCTTCATCTGCCGATCGGCAAGCCCGTGCACATATTGCTGCGCTCCGTCGATGTGCTCCACGATTTCTACGTGCCGGAATTCCGCGCCAAGATGGATATGATCCCTGGCATGGTCACCTATTTCTGGCTGACACCGACGCGCACGGGCACGTTCGAGATCCTCTGTGCCGAACTTTGCGGCGTCGGTCATCCGCAGATGCGCGGCACCGTCATTGTCGACAACGACGCGGACTATCAGACCTGGCTCGGGCAGCAGCAGACATTCACTCAGCTGACGGCGTCATCGGGAGAGCCGCCACCGGCGAACTGAACTGGCGGGAAGACGGCCGAGGCCGCAGGCCGGTTGAACCAACCGGCTGACATAGGAGGAGATATCATGGTCGAGATTCCGTCCGGCAGCGCAGGTGTCATCCCGACCGCCGAAGTCGAGGATGTCGAGCTTTATCATCCGCACAGCTGGTGGACCAAATATGTGTTCAGCCAGGACGCCAAGATCATTGCCGTCCAATATTCGCTGACCGCCATCTCTATCGGCCTGGTGGCGCTGGTGCTCTCCTGGCTGATGCGCATTCAGCTCGCCTTTCCCGGCTATTTCGCCTTCATCGATGCCGATCACTATTACCAGTTCATTACGATGCACGGCATGATCATGGTGATCTATCTGCTCACTGCGCTCTTCCTCGGCGGCTTCGGCAACTACCTCATCCCGCTGATGGTGGGTGCGCGCGACATGGTGTTTCCCTATGCGAACATGCTGAGCTACTGGATCTATCTGCTTGCGGTGCTGATCCTCGTCGCCGGCTTTTTCGCGCCCGGCGGTCCGACAGGGGCCGGCTGGACGCTTTATCCGCCGCAATCCGTCTTGTCAGGCACACCAGGCGGCAAGGACTGGGGCATCCTGCTGATGCTCACCTCGCTGATCGTCTTCATTATCGGCTTCACCATGGGCGGCCTGAATTATGTGGTGACAGTGCTGCAGGGCCGCGCCCGCGGCATGACGCTGATGCGGATGCCGCTCACCGTCTGGGGCATCTTCACCGCAACCGTCATGGCACTCTTGGCCTTTCCGGCCCTCTTCGTCGCCTGTGTGATGATGCTGTTCGATCGCCTGCTCGGCACCAGTTTTTTTATGCCCGCGATCGTCGAGATGGGCACGCAGCTGCAGCATGGTGGCGGCAGCCCGATCCTGTTCCAGCATCTGTTCTGGTTCTTCGGGCATCCAGAGGTCTATATCGTCGCGCTGCCGGCCTTCGGCATCGTTTCCGACCTGATCAGCACGCATGCGCGCAAGAACATCTTCGGCTACCGCATGATGGTCTGGGCGATCGTCATCATCGGGGGCTTGAGCTTCGTCGTCTGGGCGCACCACATGTATGTCAGCGGCATGCACCCGGCCTTTGGCTTCTTCTTCGCCACCACGACGCTGATCATCGCCATCCCGACGGCGATCAAAGTCTACAACTGGGTGCTGACGCTGTGGCGCGGCGATATCCATCTGACGCTGCCGATGCTCTTTGCGCTCGCCTTCATCGTCACCTTCGTCAATGGCGGCCTGACCGGCCTATTCCTCGGCAATGTCGTCGTCGACGTGCCGCTGTCGGATACGATGTTCGTCGTTGCGCATTTTCACATGGTCATGGGGGTCGCGCCGATCCTCGTCATCTTCGGGGCGATCTATCACTGGTATCCGAAGGTGACGGGACGCATGCTGGACAATACGCTCGGCCATATACACTTCTGGATCACCTTCCTCGGCACCTATGCGATCTTCTTTCCGATGCATTATCTCGGTCTGCTCGGCGTGCCGCGCCGTTATTTCGAGATGGGGGAGACGGCCTTCGTTCCGCCTTCTGCTCACACGCTGAATATCTTCATCACCGTCATGGCGCTTGTGGTCGGGGCCGGGCAGATGGTCTTTCTGTTCAACCTGGTCTGGAGCCTTTTGCGGGGGAAGGAGGCGGGGGGCAATCCTTGGCGGGCGACGACGCTCGAATGGCAGACGCCACAGACGCCGCCCGCACACGGCAACTGGGGCACGGATTTGCCCGTCGTCTACCGCTGGGCCTATGATTACAGCGTGCCTGGGGCGGCCGAGGATTTCATTCCGCAAAACGTGCCTGCAACGGGCGGCACCACGCGGGAGGTTCCGGCATGAACGTCATGCTGACCTTCCTCGCCGCTGTCGCCGCCATCATCATCTGGTGGCTCTCCGGACAGCGGCTGGCCTCGAAGCCCTGGCTCGAAACCGGATCGGTGCAGCTGCCGGCGCATGGCGGCGCCGAACGGCCTCCCGTACCGGCGGTCAAGATCGGCCTCTTCGTGTTCTTGGGCGTCGTCGGCGCGCTCTTCAGCCTTGCCGTCAGCGCCTATTTTATGCGTGCGGCCTCGGCCGACTGGTGGGGGATGCCGGTTCCGCGCCTGCTCTGGGTAAATACCGCAGCCCTTGTGCTCAGTAGCGCGGCGCTGCGATGGGCCAAACGCGAAGCGCAGCATGGCCGCATGGAAAGTCTGCGACCGGCGCTCGTCGCCGCATTTGCGCTTGCCGTCTTCTTTCTCGCCGGGCAGATCCAGGCATGGCGGGAGCTGATGGCGGCCGGCTACGTGCTGGCCGATAATCCCGCCAACAGTTTCTTCTATATGCTGACCGGCCTGCACGGGCTGCATATTTTGGGCGGGCTTGCCGTCCTCGCTCATACGACGGTCAAGGCGTTCGCAGCCGATGTTGCGCCGGAGAGACTGCGCCTCAGCGTCGACCTTTCGGCCATCTATTCGCATTTCATGCTCGCCGTCTGGCTTTTGCTGTTCGCGGTCTTTGCCGGCTGGGCGAATGATTTCGTCGACCTCTGCCGCACGTTGATAAGCTAGGGGATTTGCAGATGGCACAGACTATCGAGACACACGGCGATGCAAACCTCAGGCCCGGGGGCCTACGCGGAGTCGCCGCCGATTTCAGCTCGGATCAGCGCGCCTTCAAGACCGCCTCCTGGGGCAAGGCGATGATGTGGATCTTTCTGCTGAGTGACACCTTCGTCTTCGGCTGTTTCCTGATCGCCTATATGACCGCCCGCATGTCGACCCCCGTCCCCTGGCCCAATCCGAGCGAGGTCTTCGCGCTGCATATTGGCGGCCAGGATGTTCCGCTGATCCTGATCGCGATCATGACCTTCGTGCTGATCTCCAGCAGCGGCACCATGGCGATGGCGGTCAATTTCGGCTATCGCCGCGACCGCCGCGTGACCGCGATACTGATGCTGCTGACAGCACTTCTTGGCGCAACCTTCGTCAGCATGCAGGCTTTCGAATGGACGAAACTGATCACCGAAGGAGTGCGCCCCTGGGAGAACCCCTGGGGCGCGGCGCAATTCGGATCGACCTTCTTCATGATAACAGGCTTCCACGGCACCCACGTGACGATCGGCGTCATCTTCCTGCTCATCATCGCCCGCAAGGTCTGGCGGGGCGATTTCGACGTGGAACGGCGCGGCTTCTTCACCAGCCGGAAAGGCCGCTACGAAGCCGTCGAGATCATGGGCCTCTACTGGCACTTCGTCGACCTTGTCTGGGTCTTCATCTTCGCGTTTTTCTATCTGTGGTGAGGTCGTCATGAGCGAGACAACGGCGCATGCCCAAACCCAAACGGTGCATGCACAAGCACACACTGGACAGCAGCATCCGATCCGGCTCTATCTCTTCGTCTGGGGCTTGCTCTTCGTGCTCAGCGCCTTTTCTTACCTTGTCGACTATTTCGGCATTCAGGGTTATCTCAGATGGACGCTGATCCTTCTGTTCATGATGCTGAAAGCCGGGCTGATCGTAGCGGTCTTCATGCATATGGCCTGGGAGCGGCTGGCGCTCGTCTACGCCATCCTGATGCCGCCGGTGCTGGTGCTGGTCTTCGTGGCGCTGATGGTATCGGAATCGCAATATACGATCGTTACGCGGCTCGCCTTTTTCGGAGCAGCCCCTTAAATATTGTCATCGGGGCCGAGTGCGACGCCTGAGATGACTGCCGCAGGCCCAGTCTGAACTCCTCTGAATTTTCTTATCGAGCGGGCCAACACCTCGACGGGAGACGCCTTATGACTGAGATCTTGCTGTTCCATCACGCACAAGGGTTGACCCCTGGAGTGCGTGCCTTCGCAGACGACATCAGGGCGGCGGGCCACATCGTCCACACGCCCGATCTGTTCGACGGACGCACGTTCCATAGCATCGAGGAGGGGCTTGCCTATGTCGGCGAGATCGGATTCGACGCCATCAGGGAACACGGCGTCCGGCTCGCCGACGAACTGCCTTCCGAACTGGTCTATGCCGGCTTCTCATTTGGCGTGCTGCCAGCGCAGAAGCTGGCGCAAACACGGCCTGGAGCCCGCGGGGCTCTGCTTTTCTATTCCTGCCTGCCGATCAGCGGCGAGTGGGCCTTCGGACCCTGGCCAGACGACGTCCCGGTCCAGATCCACGGCATGGACAAAGATCCGATCTTCGTCGGCGAGGGCGACATCGATGCCGCCCGCGAGATCGTGGCAAAAGTCGCGGACGCGGAGCTTTTCCTCTATCCCGGCGACCAGCACTACTTCGCCGACAGCTCGCTTCCGTCATATGACGCCGATGCGACCGTGCTGCTCACTGACCGCGTGCTTGCGTTTCTGGGGCGCGTCTGATTCCGGCGTTCATGGTTCGCTCGAACGCCGCGACCGCCAATCCAAAAATTCCCACATAAAATATGTTCTAAAACATGATGGAGGTCGCGCTGGGCGGCGGTCTCGGCAATGATGGCGCCGTTCGTCATTCCGATCTTGGAGTCCCATGATCTTCATTCCGCTTCCCTTCGTCGTTGCTCTCCTGCTGCTCATCCTCTTCGCCACTGTTCTCAGGCGCGATGAGGAGGTGGCGCCGAACCTGCCTTTTCTGGCGCTGATCTTGGTCTCGGCGCTGCAATCCGCGCTTTCCGGCCTGCGTTGGGGCTATGGCGTGCAGGGGGTGGGGCTGGTTGCGCCCGTGATTGCAGCAGTGGTGCCGCCGCTTGCCTATGCCGGGGTTTCCAGGTTGGTGAGGACGAGCCGGCGGTCGCTTGCTGCGCGGATCGGGCTGCATGCCGTGCCCGCTATCCTCATCCTGCTGCTGGTGAGCTTCTGGCGGGATGCGATCGACGTGGCGCTGGTGCTCGTCTTCGTCGGCTACGCCGTGGCGATCCTGCTTTTGATGCGCCCGGGGGCGGACGCGTTGCGGCTCGCGCCCTTCGAAGGCGCCGTTCCGGCCTATCGGGCGATCATCTTCGCGGCAGCCGCGCTTTGTCTCTCGGCTGCCGTCGATACTTTCGTCTTCCTCGATTTCATCTCGGCGCATAGCGAGCGGGCGCTGGCGCTGATCAGCGTGGGAAATCTCGCCGCCCTCGTTATCCTCGGCATTGCTGCGGCAGCCGCCAGCCGCAGCCGGGTGCCGCCGGAGATAACAGAGCTGGCGCCGAGGTCTGATACCAGCGAAGACAAGGCGACGATCGCGGCGGTCGATGCGCTGATGGAGGCAAAAAAGCTCTATCGCGACGCCAATCTCAATCTCGACCGGCTCGCCCGCAAGGCCGGGATCCCCGCCCGCCAGATCTCGGCAGCGATCAATCGGGCGATGGACAAGAACGTCTCGCAATATGTCAACGACTATAGGATCGACGAGGCCTGCCACCTGTTGTTCGCCACTGAAAAATCCGTCACCGAGGTGATGTTCGAGGTCGGCTTCCAGACGAAGTCGAACTTCAATCGGGAGTTCCGGCGCGTGACCGATATGACGCCGGTGGCTTGGCGGCGGAGGAAGAGGTGAGGTGCGGGGCCACCCGGCCTTGCTCTTCTGTAGGACTCGCCATCGATTGTTGTGGCGGGCGTGCCGTGGGACACCCCCCTCTGCCCTGCCGGGCATCTCCCCCCACAAGGGGGAGATGGGCTGGGCGAGATGGCTTCCTCAAACAACCAAAGCCCCAAAATAACGAAAGCATTGTAATTGTCGATGCCGTTGGAGAGGGACCAATGGTCAAGCCTCTTGCCGATCTCCACCCTTGTAGGGGAGATGCCCGGCAGGGCAGAGGGGGGGCCACACGGCAATACAGTTGTTGAGTGAGGCGCGCATGCGCAGTCACGGCCGCCAATAGTGCAGCCACCACGTACACAATCGCGATCGAGGCATGCCTGAAACATGTTCCAGGTCGCGGTTTTTTCGCCCGCGGTCATTCTGTCGGCATGAACACGACATCGGAACATGAACGACACCTTGCCGCCAGGCTCAGATCGCTTTCGATCGAGCCCACGGTCTTCGAGATCGAGCCGCGGGAGCGCCGAGCCCGGCGGCGGGGAGTATCGGCGATGCTGGCCCTTGCGGGGGCGGTGTCGCTGGCGGTGGCTCTTCTTTATCGGCCGGACGCGCTGGAGCGGATCGCTACCCTTGCAAGGTTTATGGGCGGTGACGCAGTTCTATCGGCTGGTGGAGCGGCGTTGCCAGTCACGACTTTGCCTGAGGATGCGGCGATTGACGACGCCACGCCACCGGGCATCGTCGCACTGAACCGGGGTACGCCAAGCCGCGAGATCACAGGCTCCGGTTATGTCGTGGCGCCCGACATCGCCACCGTTTTTTCCAAATATGAGGGGCGGATCGTCGCCGTCGAGGTCGAGGCAGGCGATCCGGTTGTTGCTGGCCGGGTGCTCGTGCGGCTTGATGATACCGGTACACGCTTCGCGCTCCGAGGCGCTTATATAGCAGGGCGGGCGGCGGAGCTGGCGCTGGAGGCGAGGAACATCACACTTGCCCAGGCGCGGTCGTCGCTGGATCGTGCAGAGCGGTTGGCTGGGCGCGACGCCATGTCGGCCGAGGCGCTGGAGGCAGCGCGCACCACTTTCGATACGGCCGGGAATGCCGCGGCACAGGCAAGGCAGGATCTCGAAAAGGCGAAGCTCGATATCGACAGGGCGCGCGAGCAGATGGAGGCGCTGACCGTGCGGGCGCCGATTTCCGGCACCGTGACGCGGCTTGATGCGCATGTCGGCGACACCGTGCTGTCGCGCGAAGATAGCGTACGGGAGAACGAAAGCCTGCTTGCCATCACCGATACCGCAAGTCTGGTCATCGATGCCGATGTGGCCGAGGTCAATATGGCGCTGCTGCACCCGGGTCTCAACGGCGAGGCCGTGCTCGACGGCTTCCCCGATAAACCATTCACAGTCGAAGTGGCGAAAATTGCGCCGGTTATTTCCAAGGAGAAGGGCACGGTGACATTGCGCCTGTCGCCCTCTTCGCCGCCACCGGGCATGCGGCCTGCAATGGCGGCGCGCATTCGGCTGGTGGTGGGCGAGGGGGCGGGTGTTGCTGTTTTTAGAGGCGATCCTGCGGATCGCGCGTCAAGATGAGAATGGCGGATGCCGCGGTTGTCCCCTGCGGGAGGCCTTCTGGCCGGAGAGAGGACGTGCCCGCGCAAAGTCCGCGGCTTGCTCCCCCTTCTCCCCAGCGGGGAGAAGGTGGCCCGAGGGTCGGATGAGGGGGCCGCACGGCACGCCGTTCATTGCCCTTCGCTTGCCCCTATGGAGAAGGGCATTCACGGCAGCCTCTCCGTCCCCTCAAAGCTCGGACTAGTCAAGCAACACCAAGGAGCAAAACCATGACCGACACCGCAGAACCCTATATCGCCCTTGTCGGCGTCAGGAAGTCCTTCAGGATCGGAGCGGAGACGATTTCGATCTTTTCCGGGCTCGATCTCTCCATTCCGCGCGGCGATTTCGTTGCTGTCATGGGACCCTCTGGCTCCGGGAAATCGACATTGCTCAACATGCTCGGCGGTATCGACAGCCCGGATGCCGGTGAAATCAGGGTCGGCCGCAGCCGTCTCGAGCAGATGGGAGAAGGGGCAAGAGCGGTCTGGCGGGCACATGCCATGGGCATCGTCTTCCAGTTTTACAATCTGCTGCCGATGCTGAATGCGGCGGAGAATATCGAGTTGCCGCTGCTGTTGAAGCCGCTCGGCCGCAGGGAGCGGCGGGCTCGCGTCGATACGGTCATGGATCTCGTCGGGCTTGCGGGCCGGCAGCGGCAGTTTCCGTCGAGCATGTCGGGCGGGCAACAGCAGCGCGTCGGCATTGCCCGCGCCATCGTCACCGATCCCGATCTTATTCTGTGCGACGAGCCGACCGGCGATCTCGATCGCAAATCGGCCGATGATATCCTGGCGATGCTGAGTTTTCTCAATCGCGAGCTTCAGAAGACCATCATCATGGTCACGCATGATCCCGAGGCCGCTTCCTTTGCCCGTCGCACTCTCCGTCTCAACAAGGGTGAATTCGTCAGCGAGGAACGGACGGGCCGATGACCTTCCTTCAGCTCATGCGGCGCAATGTCTGGCGCAAGCGGCTGCGCGCCATTTTGCTGATGTTTTCAGTCGGCGTCGCCTTCCTGATCTACGGGCTTACGGCGAGCTTCGTCAGCGGCAGCCAAGGAGCGGCCGGCGCCAGCGACAATCTGCTCGGAGTCTTCAACAAAGCGAGCCGCGGGCTGCCGTTGCCGCTTGCTTACCTCAATCGGATCGCGGCCGACCGGGATGTCGTCGCAGTCGCCTATACCGCACGGATGCGGGGCTTCGTCGAGGTCGAAAAGAATGTGGTTGCCGTCAGCGCCGTCGATCCACAGGCGATCGCCGCCGCCAACGGCGACGAGCTCAAACTGACGCCGGAGTTGGTCGCGGCATTGGACGAGGCCGGTGATCGGGTGCTGGTCGGCAGGGCACTGGCGGAAGCCGAGGGCTGGTCGATCGGCCAGCGCATCGGCTTTACCGGGCAGCTTGCAAGGGCTGACGGCAGCCGCAATTGGAGCTTCACGATCGCGGGTATTTTTGAGGGCGCGGATGCCAACACCGATACCTATTTCATGCTCGCCCGCTACGACGCCCTCAATGCGGCTCGTGCGCGCGACAAGGATACTGTCGACGCCTTTGTGGTACGTCCGCGCCCAGGCGTGTCACCAAGTGTGCTGGCAGCGCGGATCGATGCTCTATTCGCCAATTCGGCGGCGCAGACGAGGACGCAGTCGGAAAAGCAGTTCCTTGAAGCGTTTCTCCGGCAATTCGCTGATATCGGCCTGATCGTGAGCCTCGTCGTGGGGGCGGCCTTCGTCACCATCCTGATGATCGCGGTCAACACTATGCTCTTCGCGGTGAGAGAGCGGCGTTTCGAGATCGGCGTCTTGAAGGTGCTCGGCTTTTCCAGTCCGCGGATTCTCGCGCTCATTCTTGGCGAGACGTTGTTTATCTTTCTTGTCGGCGGCGCGGGCGGACTTGTTCTCGCCAAGCTTGCGACGCTTTTCATCGGACCGGAGTTCGGCCTCGTCTTCGGCACGAGCGTGCTTGCGAAATCTCTCGCCATCATGGCAGGGCTCGGCCTGCTGACCGGGCTGTTGCCTGCGGTGATCGCAGTGCGCCTGCCCATCGTCAACGCCTTCAGAACGAGATAATCCAATGTCATCAACGCTCAAGCAGACCTTTCTTATGATCAGAGTCAACCTTGGCAGCTTGCCGCGCCGGCTGTGGATCTCGTTGTCGATGGTGCTGTCGGTCGCTCTCGTCGTGGCGGTGCTCTCAGGTTTCCTGGCGATGGCGCGCGGCTTCGAGGCGGCGCTCGCCGGCGCCGGCTCGCCTGATATCGCAGTCATTCTCGGCGGCGGCACCAACCAGGAGACTGGTTCGGAGGTGCCGGCCGAGGCAATCCGCAGCCTTGCGGCCATGAGTGGCGAGACCGGGATCGCTCGCGACGGCGCGGGCGGGCCCGCATTGTCGCGCGAGACCGTCGTTCCCGTCGACGTCAGACAAGATGAGGGCATCGAGCAGACGCTGTCGCTCAGAGGCATGGATCCGGCAGGCCCCGGCTTGCGTGAACGCGCGCGGCTTTCGCGGGGGCGGCTGTTTTCGCAAGGCGCGCGCGAGATCGTCGTCGGCGCCCGCATCGCCGATACTTTTCCCGGCTTTGCGGTCGGCGACACGATCCGACTCGGCGCGCTCGACTGGAGGATCGTCGGACATTTCACTTCAGGCGGCAGCGCCTTTGAATCCGAGATCTGGGCGGATCTGGAGGCGGTGCAATCGGCTTTCGACCGGCAGGGGCAGGTGCAGAGCCTGCGTGTGCGGCTCGACGGCGAAGGCGATCCCGCAAGAGCACTGGCGGCATTGCGCGATCGGTTGTCGGCCTTGCCTGGCACGCCGCTCGTGGCCGTTTCCGAGATTGAGCTCTACGCCGGCCAGGCCGAGCGCACCGAGAGCCTGATCCGCCTGTTCGGCTGGCCGATCGCGCTGCTGATGGCGATCGGTGCGGCGGCGGGTGCCTTGAATACGATGATGAGTTCGATTTCCGACCGCAGCGTTGAGATCGCTACGCTGCGCCTCCTCGGCTTTGCCCGCCTGCCGGCTTTGGTCGCTACCTGGGTGGAGGCGGTGCTCCTGTCGGTGGCCGGCACCGGCCTCGGTGTCTTCGCCTCCAAGCTCGCTTTCGATGGTTGGCAGGCAAGCACGATGGGCGGCAACACGACCAGGATGGCCTTTCAGCTCGACGTCACTCCCGACGTGGTGTTCACTGCCGGCCTGCTGGGCCTTGCCATCGGCATCCTGGGCGGCGCCCTGCCGGCGATTGCCGCCGCTCGCCTGCCGTTGACTTCGGCGCTGCAGGCGAGGGGAGAAATAGCGCTGAGATGATCACCCGCCCCGTCATTCGAGAGGCCCTCTGGCCTGCTCACGATTGGGGCTGCTTGGCATAGCTGGCGCTGTGGCTTCATGCGAATCGCAAGCAGAATCACTGCGGTACAGCCTGGAAAGAAGATATCTCGCTGCCCCGACGTTCCTCGATTTTATTCGCCTCTAAGTGGCTCTTTTCCCTGTTTTGGTTGCGGCTTTTCAGCGCCTTGTCAGACCGGGCGCCGTTGCCTGTGGAACAAAACCCGTAAACCGGTCGCTGCCGCATTGACAACATCTTCTCGCCTTCTTGCCGTGGACGGTTGCCCCGGCCGCAGGACGATTGGCCGATCCCGGTCGGTCTCAGTGGCGACATAGCGATCCGACGAACAGGGCAACATTGGTGATATGACAATCTACTATGTGAACTCAGCGACTGGCTCCGACCGCAACAATGGGACGAACCAGAACTCGGCTTTTGCGACTTTGTCCAAAGTGGAATCCTTGGCACTGAAACCAGGCGACAGCGTGCTGCTCGCCAAGGGGAGCGTGTTCAACGAACAATTCGATATCAAATATTCCGGTAGCGCGAGCGCGCCCATCAAGATCGGCAGTTACGGGACGGGGGCGGCACCCGTCATCCATAGTGGCGGCGACGGCATTCATAGCCTTTATGCATCGAACATTGTTATCGAGAACCTTAAAATAACAAACAGCGGTGGCTCGGCCATCTCTGGCGGCAGTGTTTCGAACTGGGCGGTTCGCCATGTGGAAGTCGACAAGGCGGGATTGTCGGGTGAAACAGGCGCCATGAATTTCCGCAACAGCAAGAACATCACGATCGAAAGCAGCAAGATTTCGGACGCTAAGGGCGACGGCATCTGGATCGACAAGGTCGAGGGCCTCAAACTTCTCAACAATACGGTGACGAACAGCCACGGCGCCAAGGCCGATGCCGTCCAGGTGAACGACAGCAGCAACATCCTGATCCAAGGCAATCATCTCGACCAGACGCAAGCCGATAGCCCCAAGGGCGTCCTCGTGCTCATCAGGCCGGTGAACGCGGTGGTCGAGGATAATACGCTGAGCGGCGGCGGCTTCGGCATCAGCGCACAAGCGGGCAAGAACGTCGCCATCCGCGACAACGATATATCGGGATTTCACGGTTACAACTGGTCCTTCGCCGTCGGTCTCGGTGATGACGGGAATGCGAGAGACTACGATATTGCGGGCAACCACATCCACGATGGCGCCTGGGGCGTCGTCATTACCGCCCCCGCCGACGCTCCGAGCTATACCCGCACGAATATCAAGGTCCACGACAATGTCTTCGACGACCTCTCGCAGTCGGCGCTGAAGGTCGACAGACCGGCCTCCGGCTCCTTCTCCAACAATACAATCGAGAGCGGCACCAACGCCACCAGCATATCGCCTTCGATCGTCGACGCGCACACCTTCACTGTCAGCAACAACCATACGGTCGCCAATGTCGAGACGGCGCTGGCGAGCCCGGTTGTCACGACTGCCGCAGTCACGGAGGCGTCGGCGGATCCGGCGGTTGTCGCCGTCCACGACAATTTGAAGATTCTCACGGATACGGGCGACGCCCACCGCGGCAATCTCCTCGAAAACGACAGCTCCGATAACGGCACCCTGGTGCTGCGCCGCTTCGGTAACGAAAGCGTCGGCAAGGACGGCCTGACGCTGACCGGCGACTACGGCGTCATCCACGTGGACCGGGACGGCAACTATGCCTACACGCTCGATGAAACGAAGCTCCCCGACCATGACCATGACGGACATGTGAGCGAGACCTTCAGCTACGGGATCGACGATGGAAACTCGTACCACAGCGACGGCGATACGCTGACCGTCTACCTCCATATGGATAGCTTGCTGAGCTGAGGGCGCGCAGCTGAAACTGAACCAAAGAGAAATCCCGGATAATTTCCGGGGTTTCATGAGCGGCAGCCGGCCGCTTTGCTGCTGCGGGACTGGATTGACGACCAGCCGCGGCCGAATGAACGCAACATTCACCAGAATTGCGCCCTGATCGTGCATCGAGCGGGTACACGGGTCTGGCGTTCTCACCCCGCCTTTGCCTTCGGAACATTGCGGTGTCTCACGATGAGCCACAATCGCATTCAAAGTGCACCGGGAACCGGCAAGACCGCGGTCAACATCATTTCAACAGCCCTTGCCCGCAGGCAGTCCGATACCGTTCATTCACCTTTTGGTCGTTGTTCGATGGATTATTTTCGTTGAGGTTGTAGCCTTGAGGGTGCCGCCACCGCCAGGCGCTTCTCGGGACCAAGGCAGGCCGATGGGCCTTCGATCGCTGTAACCGCAGCATTGGGGGCGTTTTCGGCCTTAGTCCCGATCGCATCCGATCCACTCGTTGCAGTCGAGCCAGTCGACTGCGCGACAATGTGAGAACAAGGCGATATGACAGTCTATTATGTGAATTCAGCGACCGGCTCCAACTCGAACACCGGAACAAGCGAGGATTCCCCCTTCGCATCGTTCTGGGCGGTGGAAAACCTGAAACTCCAGCCGGGCGACAGCGTGCTTCTCGCCGCCGGAAGCGTGTTCAACGACCAGCTCGATCTCAAATATTCCGGCACTGTCGACGCCCCGATCACCATCGGCAGCTACGGGATCGGCGACGCTCCGGTCATTCATAGCCCGGGCGACGGCATTCACAGCCTTTATACCTCGAACATCGTCATCGAGAACATCAAGATCACCGACACCGGTGGCGCGGCTATCTATGGCGGTTATGTTTCGAACTGGACGATCAACAATGTCGAGGTCGACCACACCGGTTTGGCGGGCAAGGCCGGTTCCATCAGCATCAGGACCGGCTCGAACATCACCATCGAAAACAGCACGATCAACGATGTCAACGGCGACGGCATGTGGATTGAGAAGATCAACGGCGTCACTCTCCTCAACAACACCGTCACTAACGCCCACGGCACCACGGCGGATGCCGTCCAGATAAACGACAGCAGCAGCATCGTCATCAGCGGCAATTATCTCGATCAGACGGGTGCGGTGACGCCAAAGGGCGTGCTGACGCTCATCCGACCTGTGGACGCTGTGATCGAGGGGAACACCATCATCGGCGGCGGCTTCGGGATCAGCGCACAAGCCGGCACGAATATTGCGATCCAGGACAATGATATCTCCGGCTATGGCGGCTACAGCTGGTCTTACGCCATCGGTCTCGGCGACTCGGGCGATACGCGCAACTACGATATATCAGGCAACTATATCCATGACGGCGTCTGGGGCGTAGCGGTCAGCTCCGCCGGCACGACGACCTATGTTCGCGAGGGCATCGATATATCAGGCAACCTCTTCGATGATCTTACCCAAGCGGCATTGAAGGTCGACCGGCCGGCATCCGGATCCTTCCATGACAATTTCATTGCGAGCGATGTCACGCCATACAGCATCTCCCCGTCGATCATCGCTGCAGGCACTTTTCCCGTCAGCGATAACACGATCATCGAAGAAGGTCCTACTACGCTTGCAAGCGCCGACAGCCTCGCCGCCGCCGATGCGAGTGTCAGCCTCGTATCGGACACCGGGCTCACATCCCACAACGACCTGAAACTTGCGGCCGACAAGATTGCAGCGGATAAGCTCGGCGCCCACCACGACAATCCCGTCTGGGAAAACGGTATATCGGATGAAACCCTGCTGCTTCGTCACTTCGGCAAGGCGGCTGTCGAAAAGCACGGGTTCACACTTGGCAACGGCGATCACGGCGTCACCATCGAAGCCGCCGATCTTGCTGGCCCGGAAAACGGCAGCGAAATTTCACACCATGAGATCGCGCCTCAGCCGTTGCATCATTCAGAAGCGGACCCGCTGATCGTCTCTATGCTTCAACACGGCGTGCTGCACTGAGGATAGCCGGGCGCATCGCCGCTACGGCGAGAAGCCGTGGCGGCATCAGAGGTCGCCGAGCAGCGTTCGGTGAAAGGACTCTCCTGACGCTCCGCCGTTATCGGCTCACGAAGACAGGCCGATCGTAATCGTGGCGGAAAGCACGCCGCCATCGAGCTTTTCAAAATCGAAGATGTGATCGGTGGCGTCCTGCGGAATGAGGCCGTCATCGTCGTTGCGCGTATCCCGGCGGGGGCGTCCACGATAGTCGGGGTGCTCACCATAGATGATGTCACTCAGGACATCGTCGAAATAGACCTGGCTGACGAGAAGCTCCTTGCCATCCACGAGGATGCGGCAATGAACATGCGGCGTGCGGCCACTATACCATCCGGGATAGGCGGTCAGAAAACTTGCCTGCCCGGCCTTGTCGGTCAGCTGGCGGCCGCGAAAGGCGAGCCCGCTTATTGCCTCGGCATCACCGAGCGTACACATCTTCGCAGCCTCTCGGCCGGAATAGATGCCACGGTGATCGGTATGCCAGATTTCGATATCGGCGTTTTCGACCGGCCGGCAATCGGCTGCATGGACGATACGGAGGGCCAGCCGCAACGGCAGTCCCGCTTCTCCTTCAGAGATGTCCTGGCGGGGCGGGACGTCGTTGACATGGCAGGGGCCAAGGGTCTGGGCGATGGTCACGACGCAATTCGGGCGAGTGCGGAAGAGCGGCGCGGGCAGCTTTTCCAGGGCGACGGACTTGGTGCCGCCACTCAGGAAATCAGTGCCCTTCCAGTCGAATGTCCTGGCTGCCGCCACGACATGTCGCGGCCAGATTGCTGCAGCAATGACCGACGATGCGGCAATCGCGGCGCCGCCAAGTACAAGAGTCCGCCTCTTCATATGTCCTCCTATGTCTCAAGACCTGGCGTGTAGGGGGGATAGGCCGGGACTTCCAGTTAAATCCCGGCAATGATCGACGATGCCGAGGATGTCGCCGCGAAGCGGGGCGAGGCCATCAGACTTTATATGGCAACTTGTTCGCCAAGCTCGACGACGCGGTTTGACGGCAGGTTGAAATAGTCGGAGGGATCGATGGCAAAGCCTTCCAGCGCCATGAATATGCGTTCCTGCCAGCCGGGCAGGCCGGTGTTCGGCGTCCTGACGAGGTTGCGGCGACCGAGATAGAAGGACGTTTTCATGATCTCGAACTTGAAACCTCCTTCTCTGCAAAGCGCCAGCGCCCTGGTGACGTCGGGATCGTCCATGAAGCCGAAAGTGATGTCGAGACGGACGAAACGCGGCGAGAGCTGGCTTATCTTGATGCGCCTGTTGTCGGGAACATAGGGTTCGTCCTCGGTCCAAACAGTCAGGATGACGTTCTGTTCGTGGAGCACGTGATTGTGCTTGAGATTGTGGAGCAGAACGTTCGGCGTCCGGTCCGGCACGCTGGTTAGAAAAACCGCCATTCCCGGAACGGTAACCGGTGAATGGTCCGACTTCCGCTCGATCGACCGAATGAAGGAATCGAGCGGAATCTCGTTGTTGGCCCGCAGTCTCTTGAGGTAGGCCTGTCCGCGGGTCCATGTCCACATCAAAATCATGATCGCCAGCGCCAGGGCGACCGGAACCCAGCCGCCATCGTAGATCTTCAGCAGATTGGCCGCGAGGAACAAGACTTCGATAATGAAGAGCGGCAGCAGCAGCATGGCGGCGAGCGTGAGAGAGTAGCCCCAGACAGCCCGCAGGAATTGGAAGGCCAGCATGGTGGAGATGACCATGGTTCCGGTTACCGAGATGCCGTAGGCCGTCGCCAGTGACTCGGAGTCGCCAAAGGAAAAGATCAGCATCAGTACGCCGACCAGCAGGAGAAGATTGACGCTCGGTACGTAGATTTGGCCGGTGTTGGTCTCCGATGTGAATTTGATCCGCAGCCTCGGCAGGAAGCCGAGATGAACTGCCGAGCGGGCCAGGGAAAACGCGCCTGTGATGACAGCCTGGCTGGCGATGATCGTCGCCATCGTCGCCAGGATGACCACCGGGAGCAGGATCCAATCCGGATACATCAGAAAGAACGGGTTGGTAGCCGTTTCGGGATGGGAGAGAACGAGCGCGCCCTGGCCGAGATAGTTCAGGAGCAATGCGGGAAAGACGAGCACGAACCATGCCGTCTGGATGGGGCGCCGCCCGAAATGTCCGAGATCGGCATAGAGCGCTTCGGCACCCGTCACTGTCAGAAAGACGGCGCCGAGCACGATGAGGCCGACTGTGCCGGCATGGGCGAGGAATGAGAGCGCATTGATCGGATTGAGGGCGGCCAGAATCCTCCAGTCGTCGCCGATATGGATCAAGCCGCCTGCAGCCATGGCCAGAAACCACAAGACCGTTATCGGCCCGAAAAACATGGAGACAGCTGCAGTCCCCCTCGACTGCGCGGCAAAGAGAACGATCATGATCCCAGCCGAGGCGAGCGGGACATAATCGGCAAAGGTGGGCGTGACCAGCTTCAAGCCTTCGAGCGCTGACATGACCGAGAGGGCAGGCGTGATCATCGCATCGCCGATGAAGAGGGCTGCTCCGATCAGGCCCGCGAAGAACAGCACCGGCACGTTTCGTCCCATCTTTTTCATCAGGAGGGCAAGAAGCGAGAGGGTGCCACCTTCGCCGTCATTGTCCGCCCTGAGAAGGAACAGCACATATTTGAAGGTCACGATGACGGTTAGCGTCCAGACCATCAGCGAAATAAGACCAATTACCTCGAACTCGTGGATGCCATCGGCCGTGAACGGTCTGAGCGCCTCGCGAAAGGCGTAAAGCGGGCTGGTGCCGATATCGCCATAGACGACGCCGACTGCGCCGACGACCAATCCGACAAAGCCGGTCCGGCTGAGGGCATCACCGGTTTTCTCCGCATGTGTTGAAGTCATGTTTCCCCGCTCATGCCGCTTGCTTTCAGACAGAAACATATGCCGCATTGGAGAAGGGCAAGTAAATTCGTGTCGTTGCAAACTTTTCGTGGCGAAGCGAGCATGGGTGCCGGCCCGACATGGCTGCCGCGAGGAGTTCAGAATGAAGCCGATTTCGGCCCGGAAAATAATGTAGTAGGCATTCGAAAGCAGTTTCTAGGCAGGGGCCGAGCGAGATGGAACCCACTCAATTGTTCGAGTTGGTCGTTGCGATGTTTCTGGCGATCATCGCGCTGCATTACGCTGCCCATAGGCTGGGTTTACCGCCGTCCGTGGCGCTGCTGGCCGGCGGCGCTCTGCTGGCCTTCGTGCCGGGGCTGCCGGCGATTACCGTCGATCCCGGGCTGGTGCTCGTTATCTTTTTGCCGCCGCTCTTGATGGACGGCGCCTGGGCCATTGCTCTCGTGCGGCTACGGCGCCATATGATCGGCATCGCCTCGCTGGCCGTCGGAGCGGTATTCTTCACCTGTGCCGTCGTGGCCGTCGTGACCCATTTTCTCTTTCCGTCACTTCCCTGGGCCGCCTGTGCAGCACTTGGCGCGATCGTTTCACCGCCTGATGCGGTATCGGCCCGTGCCGTGCTGGAGCGTGTAAAGCTGCCGCGGCGGCTGCAGATTCTGCTGGAAGGCGAGAGTTTGCTGAACGATGCGAGCGGTCTGGTTCTCTTCCGCTTTGCCGTCGCCGCCGCCGCAACGGGAAGTTTCAGCGCGGTGGAGGCGGCTGCCAGCTTCCTTGTGCTGGCGCTCGGCGGCGCGGTCGTCGGCGTCGTTGTCGGAACGGCGTGGGTGAAATTCGTCCGGCGCCTGGGTGACGAATATCTCATCATCGCCGCCACCGTGCTGCTTGCCTGGATTTCCTATCTGCTCGGCGAACTGCTGCATGTTTCCGGCGTCATCGCCACCGCTACTACGGGTCTGATCGCTTCCTGGCACCAGCACACCGTATTCTCGGCCGCAACGCGCATGCGAGGCACGTCGTTCTGGACTGTGATGATCTTCCTGATGGAGGCTTCTGTTTTCACATTGATTGGGCTGTCGCTGCGCGATGTCGTTGAGCGCGGCGGCGGTTTGACCACAGTGATCGCCACCATGGGACTGCCGATGCTGGCGATCCTCTTGACGCTCGTGATCGCCCGATTTGCGTGGGTCTTCGCCTCAGATCTCGTCATCCGGCTCTGCGCGCCGCTGGGGTTCGAACGTGCCCAGCCGCTGGGCGCCGGCGGCGCCACCGTCCTCAGCTGGGCCGGCGTGCGCGGTGTGGTGACGCTTGCCCTGGCGCTCAGCCTGCCAGAAGAATTCCCCGGCCGCGACTTCATCCTCGCAACATCATTTGCCGTCATTGTCGGAACCGTGCTCGTCCAGGGAACGAGTTTGGGGCGGATTATCGCCTGGGCACGGCTGGTGGAGCCGGAGACGGAGAGAGCGCGTCTTACGATGAGTCAGGCCGAAGCCGCCATGGCGCAGGCGCAGCTTGGAACCATCCAAAACCTGGCATATGATCCGGAGGGAAATCTTATCCACCCTCAATTGCTCGAACGATACCAGCGCCGTGCAACAGCGATCGTCGATTACGCCGCCAGAACGGAACATTATATCCCGGTGCTCCATGCTCATTTCGATGTCGTTCTCGAGGCGGTTGCCACCGGACGCCGGGAACTCATTCGGCTCCATCGCGCCGGCGATATAGATGACGAGACGCTGCAGGAGCTGGAGCGGGATCTCGATCTCGAGGAATTGAGCGCGATCTCAGCCAAAGCCTAATTTTCGCGGTTCGGCCAGATTGAAGACAGCCGGTCTTCAATAGTTTTCGAGCAGATCGAAGTATTCCACGCGATCTCGAAATATAAATCGCCTCGCGGCTAATAGCCTTACCTTTGCCTCTTTGTGAGGTGTCGGCGGGCGGCCCGCCATGAGTATCCTCATTGCGCGGGTATCTCGTTGCCTCCGGGCCGAACTCCCCATCGTACGGCTTTACCAATGGAGCGTTTGGATACTGCCACATTCTCTGTTTTCATGGCGATGCTGCAGTCTACGTAAAGTTTTGTTTCTGTAAATTCTGAAAACATACGCGGTTAAATTGCTTCTAATTGCCGCCATGATTCAAATATACGTTCCGACCGCGATTTTTTCTTCGCCACATTTCGGATGTTCCAAATTATCCAAACAATGGTGAGAAGCAATGAAAATTATTCTCGTCATAGCCCTCACGGTCTTTGCCGTGCCGTGTGAGGCCGACATGCTCGTCACGGCTTCGAAATATAATCGCATGCACGAACGTTCTATTTCCTTTCTCGGAATCAATCCCCGCAGAACGTCGTGGTGCGGAGCCTTCCTCGCCTTCGTCGCCAAACGATCGTCCCGCCAGCCGCCGCCCAATCCCAATATGGCAGTTTCCTGGAAAAGCTTTGGCAAGCCTGTCTTCTTCCGCTCCGCAAGGCGGGGAGATGTCGTTGTCATTCGAAGCGGCAGGCGCTTCCACGTCAGCCTGTTCGACCACTTCGACCAACGACGCCAATACGTTTATCTGTTCGGCGGCAACCAATCCAACCGCGTCCAGCTGTCACGTTACCGCACCAGCTCGGTCGTTGCCGTTCGACGATGATGCCGGAAATTTCAGCTTTCCGCTGGTTCCAGTAAATCCAATAGCTTTGTGAGCGATGTGTGGTGGCCGGCCTCGTCCTTCGAGGCCCTGCGGGGCGCCTCAGGATGAGGGCGGAGAGAGGGCGACGACGGTCAATCAACCCCGTCCAACGCACATGTCACACCGTCGGCGGGAATGGCTGCCAGCCTTTCGCGCTTGATGTCGAACCGCCAGGCTTTGACCACATTTTCGGATCGATAGGAGCCATCCGGTTGCTCCACCATCCTGCCGAGGGCAAAGACGGCGACGTCGGGAAACCGGCTGGATGAGCAATAGGCCGGCTGCAGAAGCTCGTGGCGGAGCGACGGCTTTGAGATCGTAACCTGGTCGATCACGGTCCAGACGGGAAGGATTCCATTCCTGCCGGTCTGGCGTTGAAGCACCAGCGACAGCTTTGCGCCGCATTTGACCTCGGCTGCCGCATAGGCCGGGCCTTCGGCTGTTCCCGACAGAGCAGTTCCGCTGACCTCCACGCAGTCCTTCGCCGGAGGAGGCGTGGATTTGCCACGTGCCTCGCTGGCATGGGAGGCGGCCGGGATCAGAGCGAGAAGAGCGGCAACCGTAGGGAGATATTGAGACATGGGAAAGCCGTGGAACGTGAAGAGGGAGGGGGTGCTGGTTTCAAATCCGCAATCCAGAAGAGAGGACGGTAGCTTTGCTCGGAGATGAGTCAATAGCCGATCCGCTACAGGGCGCCGCTTGTCTCGCCCGGCAGCTGTAGCGGCATGGTACAAGGGTCGGCCCTCATCCTGAGGCGTGCAGGTCAGGGGCCGGAGCCTCGAAGGACGGGGCGGTGGTTGGGCACCTGGCAGCATCGCGCCATACACAACGAATTGGCCGGCCTGACACAATGCCAGTCAGCGCAGACGTCAGCCGCGGCTGACACTCCGGAAGGCAGCGATGATGCTGTCGGCGGCCAGCCGGGCTTCGTCTGCGGTCGTCTGGAAATTGGTGACGGAGAGGCGCAGGACGTCGCGGCCGCGCCATTTGGCGCCGCCGGCGAAGAGGGTGGCGTCTTCGCGGATCTTTGCGATGGTCTCGCGGGTGATCGCGTCGCATTCATCGTCCGCGCGGTCGGCGGCGAAGCGGAGGATGAGCTGGTTCAGCGTGATCTCGTTCAAAATAGTGACTCCGGGTTCGCGCTGGAGATGCTCGGCCAGCAGGCGGGCCGACGCGCAACATTGGTCGATGAGGGCGGCGATGCCATCGCGGCCGAGATGTTTCAGCATTGCCCAGGTGGCGAAGCCGCGGGCGCGCCGGGAAAGTTCCGGCACGTAATGGGAGGGATCGCGCTCGCCCTCGGCTGCGAGCGGCAGGTAGCTTGCGGCGATCGTCATGGCGCGGCGGTGGGCAAGCTCGTTGCGCACGATGGCATAGCCGCAGTCATAGGGCGTCTGCAGCCATTTATGACCATCCGTCGCCCAGCTGTCGGCCGCCTCGACGCCGCGGCTGAGATGGCTGAATTTTTCCGATGCCTGCGCCCAGAGGCCGAAAGCGCCGTCGACATGCACCCAGGCGCCTTTTTCCCGAAGAGCCGGGATCAAGCGGATGAAATCGTCGAAGCCGCCGGTATTGATCTGCCCGGCCTGGAGAATGGCGATGCAGGGGCCGCTGACCGGGGCAAGCGCGTCGGCGACCGCGGCCGGATCGATCCGGCCCATCGGATCGGTCGGCAGGCGCAGCACGCGGTCATGGCCGAGGCCGAGGAATTGAAGCGCCGAGAAGACCGTCGTGTGGGCGTCGTCGCCGATCAACACGGTGATCTCGGGCGCGCCGAACAGGCCTTTGGCATCCGCATTCCAGCCTGCCTTGCGCAGCACCTCGCCGCGAGCGGCGGCAAGGCAGGTGAAATTGGCGACCGTGGCTCCCGTGACGAAGCCGACGGAGCTTTCGGCCGGCAGCTTCAGGATATCGAGAAGCCATCTCGCCGCGATGGTTTCGACGGCGGCCGCGGCCGGCGCCGCGACGTGGTTTCCGGCATTCTGGCCCCAGGCGCTGGTCAGGAAATCGGCCGCGACGCCGACCGGATGAGAGCCGCCGATGACCCAGCCGAAGAATCGCGGGCCCGTCGTGAAATGCAGACCGGGCTCGGCGTCCGCGGCGAGCTGCCTGATGACATCGGCCATATCGGCGCCGGCCGCCGGCAACGGCTCATCGAAGGCGGCGAGCGAGGCGGCATAATCGTGCCGGGGCACATGGCGGGCCGGCGCGCTCTCGCGAAATCCGGCCGCAAGCCGGGCGGCTTCCTGAAACAAAGATGCGATTGCCGACATACGGGTCCCTCTGCGCCGGACGCCCGCCGGTCACTGGGACCGCCCCCAGGCAAGCTTGCCGGCGCCGGCAAGTCTAGCCGATATCGCCGTCGCTGTCTTGGTTCGCGAAAAATCGATCCCAGGCGGGTTTAGCTTCGGCTGAAGCATTGCGGCGCGGAGCCAAAGCCTACAGCATATCACCCAGGCTCCAGTGGTTGTTCCAGCGGGCGTCGATTTCGTCGTCGACGTTCTGGTAGCGGATGTCGGTGGAGAGGCGCAGGCGCCGGGCGCGGTCTTCGTTGTTGGTGGCGGCGTGGATCATGTAGGGGGAGTGCAGCACGACGTCGCCGGCCTCGTAATCGGCGGCGAGCCAGCGGGCGTCGAAGCGCTCGGCCATGTCGGGAAGATCCTTGGAGATCCAGCCGCCTTCGGCCATGTGATTGTTATAGGCGCTGATCCGCTCCTCCGGCGAGAGAGTGCCGCTGTTCTCCTGGAATTCTGCCTCCATCCTGCGGCCGAGCGCATGTGAGCCTTCGAGATAGACGAGGCCGCCCATCTCGGCGGGGGTGTCGCCGATCGGAATCCAGGCGGTGACGAGCCGGCTGGTGCCGCCGCGGAGATAGACGAGGTCGTAATGGGCGGGCGTGGCCACCGCCGTGCCAGGTTGGACATAGCGCATCAGCTTGCGTTTATGGAGATAGGAGATGCCCTGGAGAAAGATGTCCATGAAGTGGACGAGCCGCGGTTGGGCGCAGAAGCCTTCATAGGCGGCGGAGCGGACGATCGACATTAGGCGGCGGTTGGCGAGGTTCCGATCGAAGCCTTCGGCGGCCGCGATGCCGAGTGCGAAATCATGGCCGGGCGCCAGCAGGCCGGTTTCGGCGAGGTGGGCGAAGACCCAACGGCGGAAGTCGATCACTTCGGCGCGCGCCAGGAGGTCTTTCAGCCAGACATAACCATCCTCCTCATAGCGGCGGCGAATGGCCTCGATACCGATACCGGGATCGGTCGGCGCGAGCGGGCCGAGCCTTTCAGGGGGGATTGTTTTGCCCTGGGCGGCGAGGGGCGTTTGTGTCACTCCCATCCCGGCGGCATTCGCGACAATTGACATTTCATTCATTCCTGCTTTGACTTTTCCTGCCTCCAGCTTGCTGGTTACGTGAGCCAATCGCCATGGAGGAAAGTTGCAGCTGGATTTTTCGCTCATGAGAGAAGCCGAGGCCATCTATCGATCTCCCCTTGCCGCGGCCAGCGGGCTTGCCGTGACCGGCAGCGGCAGGCAGCGTGCGCGCCATGCCGTCAACGACAGGAAGCTGCCGAGTTTTGCGGCCGTGCTGGTGGAGCGCGGGCAGGGGTTTCTCGAAACCGCCGCGGGCGGGCGCCAGCCCGTGGAGGGGCCGGCGCTCTTCTGGCTGTTCCCGAACCGCCCACATTCCTATGGACCTGACGAAGCCGGATGGGACGAGCGCTGGGCGCTGTTTGAAGGTTCGTTCACGCGCGATTTCGTGCGGATGCGGCTGATTGGCGAGCGCCATCCCCTCGTGACTCTGCGTCATCTCGATGAGGTGGCGCGGCTCTTCGCGCGGCTGCATGCCGATCTCGTCGACGACAGCCATCTCGGGCAAGCCTCGGCGGCATTGGCGCTCCATGGCATCGTCATCGCCACTGCGCGGCAGGCGAGCGCTGCTGCAGGTCGCGAAGGCGAGGACGCGACCGGTGATCTCGTCGAGACGCTGCGGAGCAGGGCGCTGCAGCCGCTCGACCTTGCCTCGTTTGCCGCCGAGCACGGCATATCGCCGGCGACGCTGCGGCGGAAATTCATCGCCGAAACGGGCATGACGCCCAAGGACTTCCAGCTTCGGGCCCGTATGGACCAGGCCAAGCAGCTGCTCGCCACGTCAGACGAGAAGATCGAAACCGTCGCGGCCATGGTTGGCATCGAAGACCCGTTCTATTTTTCTCGCGTCTTTCGTGAGCGCGAGGGCTGCAGCCCCCGTGAATTCCGGATGCGATATAAGCAGGGTTGAGCTGTTGCTCTATGGCTCGCCGTCTTTATCGCGATATTGAATAAATCAAGCATTGCGGGAGGAGTTGGACGATTTCTCCAATAAATGTTGATTTTACGCTGCCTGTTCTCGGAATTTCCCAAGGATCGGTTAAAATCTATTGCCATATTTCGAAGTATCCATCAATAATGTACGAAATATCATTCGCGCTGCTATCAAGGCAGCTCTGTCGATCAGCGAGGGATATGCACTGAAATATTTCATTCTCTATGCGCTCGTGTGCTCGGTAGTCGGGATAATTCTTCTCGTCGTCTTCCATCAAATTGCACCGGTTCAGATGGAGAGGCCTGGGGATCAGACGGCCTTCGAACCGGATGATCTGGTCGTGCGGTCGACACGCGAACCGGGGGCAGACCAGCCCGCTATGCGGCCTCCCAGCCAATGGGATCTACGGCTTGGCAATCAGCCGGCGCAGCGCGATCAATCAGGCGTGCGCAAAGGTGGCCGGGTGGGAACGCCGGCGCAGTAGGTGGAGTTGGCGCTGCCGCTTGTTTGACGGCGTACGGCGCGCCTCTTCCTTTGAGGCTGCTGCGGGTACTACTTCCGCTCCCTCACCAATTCCTATGTCTTCAGGGCTGAGGGAGTTTGGAGCAGCGTTCGCGCCGAGGCCTCCCAACTTGTCAGGCGCGGTATCCTCCAACGCCTGCCACTATAAGTGAGCGGCATCCTCCAGCCTCCCTCATGCTGAGGCGCGCAGCCCGGAGGGCGGAGCCTCGAAGCACGCGGCCCAACGGCCGCTTCTTGCATTCATCACCGCCGACACACCCGCCTCGTCCTTTGAGGCGATTCTACGGATCGCACCTCAGAACAAGGCTCTCTTGAGTCTTGGCGGGGCCGCGGTGGGGCAAGGCGCCAATCGAACTCGCGCTTCCGGGTTGCATCCACTGCAGCCGGCTGCGATGACATATCTCCGATATTTCGGGAGGTGGCGATGGATGCAGGTGGCGTGACGATCAGGCTCATAGGTGCAGACGAGGTGGAGGCTTTTCGGCGCATCCGCCTGGAAGCGCTTCGCGTCGATCCATCCTCTTTTGCCAGCCGTTACGAAGACTGGGAAATTCTATCTCTGCAGGAGTGGCGCGATCGGCTGAACGAGCCGGTTTTCATCGCCTTTCAGGAGGACGAACCCGTCGGTATCATGGGCTTGTTTCGGCAGCGGTCGAGCAAGATGGCCCACCGCGCCACGATCGTCATGGTCTATGTCTGCGCCAAACTGCGCGGAACGGGCGTTGCCGTCAAACTGCTGGAGGCGATTTCCAATCACGCGCGCAATATCGGCATCCGTCAATTGGAACTCTTCGTCAGCGCCGAAAATTCGGCGGCGATGCGGTTCTACCAGCGGCAAGGTTTTGCCGAGATCGGCCGTATCCCCGGCGGCGTGCTGGAGGATGGCCGGGAGATCGACGATGTCATGATGGCGCGGCGGCTGGTGGGTTAGGCCCGTCGCGGCGCGGCGTGCCATCCGGCCTCTTGACCTCAAGCGGGATTGGGGTTGCAGGATGCAGCCTGAATCGGAGGTTGCCGTAATGAAAATCCTGATGGACAAGGATCTTGACGATAGCGGGTTGATGGCGATCGCGATCGATGCGCTGGAGACCGCCTTCCATGCCAGGGCCGCCAACCGGTTGATCTCGCCGCCGAGGCATCATGTGTCGTTTGCTGACCGAGGCGATCTCGTTTTTACCGTTGGCGGTATCCTGGGCGAGAAGCCGCTTGCGGGCTTTCGCGTCTACGACACATTCGATGGGGCTGAGCATGCGCAGATCGTCGCCGTATGGTCGGCCGACGACGCCAGGCTCAAAGGCATTGTTCTCGGATCGCGCTTGGGAAGCCTCAGGACTGGTGCGATCGGAGGTCTCGCGATCCGGCATCTCGGCGCGCCTGACGCCAAGATCGTCGGCATCATCGGCAGCGGAGCGCAGGCGCGAACCCAGCTTGCAGCGGCTGCCGCCGTTTGTAACCTCGATCGCGCCCGCGTTTACAGTCGCGACGAGAAAAATCGTGCTGCCTTTGCACGCGAGATGCAGCTCGCCCTGGGTCTTGAGGTGGAGCCTGTCGGCAGCGTCTCGAAAGCCGTTGTTGACGCCGACATCGTCATCTGCGCGACGACAAGCCAAACGCCCGTCCTCCACGTCGGCGATTTAAAGGCCGGCGCGCACGTCAACACAGTCGGCCCGAAAACGCTTCACGGGTACGAACTCGGCCTGGATGTCGCCGACGCCGCGGCCGTGATCGCGACGGATTCTCACGAACAGGCGCGCGCATACGCATCGCCCTTTTTCCTGGCAGGCTCCGGCACCGACGGCCGCCTGGTCGATCTCGCCGACATCATTGCCGGGAAAGCGGCAGGGCGGGCATCGCCCGAAGAGATAACGCTGTTCTGCTCCGTGGGCCTTGCCGGAACTGAAGTCGTCGTCGCCGCGGCGGTGCTCGATAGGGTGGGGGATGGGTGTGGACTTTGAGTCAAAGACGCGCTTCAAGCCTCTGTTCACTCTATCTATTCGCGCCCTGCCGTGAGGCCCAGCACATCCCGCATGCCATATTCGCCGGGTGCGCGCCCTGCGATCCAGCGGGCGGCGGCAAGCGCGCCGCGGGCGAACATGCCGCGATCGAAAGCCGAATGCGACAGCGTCACGACTTCCTCGGCGGCGGCAAACAGGACGCTGTGTTCTCCGACGATCCCGCCGGCGCGCAGGACGGCAAAGCCGATCTCGCCGGGCGGTCGCTCGCCGGTGACGCCGTCACGCCCGCGCCGCTCGACGGACGCCAGGGAAACGCCGCGCCCCTCGGCGGCCGCTTCGCCGAGCATCAGCGCCGTACCGGACGGGGCATCGATCTTCCTGTTGTGGTGGGCTTCGAGGATTTCGATATCCCAGCCATGCGCGGGAAGAGCGCGCGCAGCCTGAGCGACGAGACCGACGAGGATGTTGACGCCGATGGCGAAGTTGCCGGAGCGCAGGATAGGAATCGTTCGGGCGGCCGCTGCGATCCTTTGGATCTCATCGGGCTCGAAACCTGTCGCTCCGATCACCAGGGCCGGTCCGCCTGCCGAGGCGCAGAGGCCGGCGAGTTCGGCAGCGGCATTTCCCGTCGTGAAATCCAGGATCACGTCGGCGGCCGCGATTGCGGCCGCACGGTCGATCAGCCCTTCACCGACGGAGCCGGGACGGCCGATGCCGCCGATCACCGCAAAAGCCGGATCGGCCGCGAGCAGCGGCAGTATGGTGCGGCCCATGCGACCGTTCGCGCCTGCGACGGCTACTTTGATCGGTGAAATCACGTTCTTTCCTTAGCTGGCAATTGCCGGCAATTACCGCAGTTCTGCTCCAAGCGCAAAGTGGGATCTGTTGGCCGATGATCTGAGGCATCACCAATTGCCGGGATCGGCGGTGTGATCGATGCTGGCGAATTCATCAGCCTTGTTCCGATCCAGCTTGATCTCCGTGGTCACATTCGTCTCGTCGGTGACCGAGTAGCGGTCAGGGACGGGTCCCTTCGAAAGTTCCTGGTACAGGAGCAAGGCTGCCTCCTCGGCGGTATCGGCCTCGATTTCGCGGGTGAGAGTAACGGTGAACTTGTGCATGGGTTCGGCCCCTTCAATCGGCGCGCAGACGATGCGCAGCTTGCGCAGTCTGACATGCTTTTTGCGGTGCGAACACCGCAAGCGTGCCGGGTGTGCGTGGATCAAACCGAAGAGCCTTTGCCGAAATAACCTCCATGGGCTGGAGAAAGGCGATTTCCCTCTTATTTGAGTGGGAATTGCAAACCAAGAGGAAGGACCGCGCCATGGCAAAAAACACGATCTGCCTATGGTACGACAAAGACGCTGAGGACGCCGCCCGCTTTTATGCCGCGACCTTTCCCGACAGCGCTGTGGGTGCTGTCACTCGTGCGCCGGGAGAATATCCTGCCGGTAAGCAGGGAGACGTTCTGGTTGTTGAATTCACCGTCGCGGGTATCCCTTGCATCGGTCTGAACGGCGGCCCTGCAATCAAACACAGTGAAGCCTTCTCGTTTCAGATCGCCACGGAGGATCAGGAGGAAACCGATCGCTACTGGAACGCCATCGTCGGTAATGGCGGCCAGGAAAGCGAGTGCGGCTGGTGCAAGGACAAATGGGGTTTGTCGTGGCAGATCACCCCGCGCGTCCTCTCAGAAGCGCTCTCGGCGGGTGGTGATCAGGCAAAGCGTGCTTTTGACGCGATGATGACGATGAGAAAGATCGATGTCGCGGCGATCGAGGCGGCTCGGCGCGGTTGAGGCGCCTTCGCCCGCCCGAGGCCGACAGATGATGGCCTGTCAAAACCAGAGATCGCGTACACAGCGCCCGTCGGAGGGAAGGTCTTTGAATGTTTCCAGCCCGTCGAAGTGATCGATAGGGAGATCGGCGACGAGTTCCGGAGGTGCAAGCCGCATGTTGACCGCCATGCGGCGGCGGCCATCCTTTTGCAGGCGCAGACCGCGCCAGCTCAAGACGCAGGCGCAGGATGGGCAGAACAAAATTTCGAGGGATGACGTCTCCCTGCCGGAGCGGGTATAGGAGGCGGTCTGGCCGGTGAGCGCAATACGCTCTCCTTCGTAATCATAGGCCCAGAGCGCGCCGTAGCGCCGGCAGAGGGTACAATTGCACGCGGTGATCGATCCAGGATCGCCTTGGAGCGTCCAACTCGCCTTGCCGCAATGACATGAGCCCGTCAGCATGAGCGTGAGTTCACTTGCTGCTCTCCTTCAAGCACCGCATCGTGCCTTAATCGCGCGGTGACCGCAATTGCCGCTTGCCTATTGATCCGGTCGGCACATGACGATGTCAGATGCAATCCTTTCGAAATCCGGATCATGCTGCCTGTAGGCCGCCGCCGTTCAAGGGGCCTGTGGCCATGCTTCTTCATTTCAAAGGCCGTATAACGAGATCGCGGAGCGAACGCGGAATGCCTCGTGTCCTATTCCACAAGCCCGAAGATCGGGCCATAGCCGCCGTGCCAGGAGCGATCGTTGCGGCCCATTGCCGGATAGAAGAGTCCGACACCGCGTCCACCATCGAGAAACAACGCGTCGGGACATTTCAGCCGGTCGCGGAAGAGTCGTGCGAAATCGTGGAAATTGACGCTGTCTTCGCTGATCGCGAAGCGAACTGCGCCGCTTGTGCAGATGCCGACACCGCTTCGGCGGGTTCGGTCTGTCGAGCCGAAGATGAAGATCGGGCTCAGCTTTCCAGCGATGACGAGCATTGGGCCGGACTGCGTGGCGAACCGCACCTTAGGGGCGCGCTTCAGAAATTCGTCGGTCGGAAGTATGCCGGCGCCTGCTTCATCAAGAAAGAACACGCCGTTCGGCCTCTTATAAAAATTCGGGACCTGACCGGCAGAGCCTCCGGCCTCTGCCGTATTGAGAGATTTCAATTCCCTGGCGTTCTCGACATACAGTCCCATCGGCGAAAAGTCGGCCCGGTACATTCCGGCGTTGACGGCAAAGGCCAGCGTTTTCCCTTCGGAGCGAAGGGCTTCGGCGAGGCTTGAAAAAGCGCGGTATGGTTCGCCATCGGCGCCCTTCCAGAACAGGCGCAGATCGGCTTTTCCTGCTTCCAGCGTGCAGACGACGTATGTCGCCTGTTCGAAAGTTTCCTCATCGCATGGCTCTGCATGCGCCTGAGGCAGGAATGTCATCATTGCCGCCAGCATCACGGCCGCGGCGAGCATGGCTTGTTTGAGATAGGGCATTGGTGTCAGAATAGTCATTACGAGATCTAATTTCCTATCGTGCGGCTGCGGCGCCGGGTTTTTCATCGCCATCGGTGACGCCCAGAATAGGAATTTTTGCCGGCACAGCAATGACTGTCAGCCGCGATTGGTATTCCAAGATTTTCGTGAAACGCCGAGGCCGCGTCCTGCCTCCTTCTTCTGCAGGAACGCAACCATAGCATCCGGCTCCAATTCTCCCGCTGGCAGAAGAAGTGGATCAGGCAGATGAGGGGGAAGGAGCCTCAGCGGCAAACGTCGCGATCATCAGAACCCAGACACCCCAAAGCTTGGAACATTCAATCCTACCAGGCGGTACGGGCGGTGCCGAGTGCTGTTGTATGAGAGGATGAGACCTGGGCGACGTGCGCCTTGACCGACACGACGCAGTTTCCCGGGAAGCTAAGTTTGTGCATCGTCAAGTGCTTCAGCAACGCCTCTGCGTCACGCTTCTCGGTCAGCGGAAATGTCACAGTCATGCGGGTTCCTCCAACGAACATACTGAGCACCTGCGGAAATAATGGTTAAATTCTCTCGCGCCGCAACAAGAAAATTTGAATGATAAAATTAAAATCGATTAGCTTTTTGGTGGTTTTTTTAAAATCGTTTGAAATTAGCTTCCTCGGTTTTCCCATGGATTGGTCAGCGGATCGGCCGCGAGCGAGATCCGCATCGTGCGCTCCACAAGCACTCGAAGCGTTGGGAGCAATGCCCTTGATGAAGGCATTGGCAGATGCTGAGAGATGGCGCTGCTGAGTTAAGATCAGCCGCTCACCGTCTATTGCGGACCGCCCAACTTTTGAGCCGCAAGCCATTGAGCCTGATGAAGCCTTCGGCATCATGATGATCATAGGCGATGGAGCTTTCCTCGAAGCTGACGAGGTCTGAGGAATAGAGTGAGGAGGGCGACGTGCGAGAGATGACCGAGGCGCTTCCCTTATAGAGCCTCATTGCCACTTCGCCGCTGACGAAGACCTGGCTTCGGTCGATCAGGGCCTGCAGCATCTCCCGCTCGGGGGCGAACCAGAAGCCGTTGTAGATCATCTCGGCGTAGCGTGGCATGATCTCGTCCTTCAGGTGCGCGGCGGCGCGATCGAGCGTGATCGATTCAATTCCGCGATGCGCGGCAAGCAGGATCGCTCCTCCCGGTGTCTCGTATACGCCCCTCGACTTCATGCCGATAAACCGGTTTTCAACCAGATCGAGCCGCCCGATGCCATGCCGGCCGCCCAATTCATTGAGTGCGGTCAGCAAGGCTGCCGGTGTCATCGCCTTGCCGTTGACGGCAACAGGGTCCCCGCTCTCGAAGCCGATGGTGACGATCTCAGGGGCATCGGGAGCGTCGACAGGATCGACCGTGCGCCGGTAGATATGATCGGGTGCGACCTCCGCTGGATTTTCAAGAATTTTGCCTTCCGTCGAAGTGTGCAGCAGGTTGGCGTCGATCGAGAACGGCGCCTCGCCACGCTTGTCGCTCGGCACAGGGATGCGATGCTTCTCGGCATATTCCAGCAGCTGCGTGCGGGAGCGGATGTTCCATTGACGCCACGGAGCAATGACCTTGATTGACGGATCGAGCGCATCGACGGCCAGTTCGAAGCGGATCTGGTCATTGCCCTTGCCTGTCGCACCGTGGGCAACGGCGTCCGCGCCGATCTCCCTGGCTATGGCGACCAGATGCTTGGCAATCAGCGGTCGGGCGATGGAGCTGCCGAGGAGATACTGACCCTCGTAGACTGTGTTAGCCCGCAGCATCGGAAAGACAAAGTCGCGGACGAACTCCTCACGCAGATCGACGATGCGGACATCCTTGACCCCGAATATTGCCGCCTTCGCCCGCGCCGGCTCGAGCTCTTCGCCCTGACCGAGATCGGCGGTAAAGGTCACGACCTCGCATCCGTAAGTCTCTTGCAACCATTGGAGGATGACTGAGGTATCCAGTCCGCCCGAATAAGCGAGCACGATTTTCTCTATCTTTGCTGCCATAGTCATCTCCACATCAATTGCGTGGAACGATAGGCCAAGTCGTGCGCAATGAGCTTGCGAAGCATTCCGGAAATTGCAAAAGATTGGCATATTGTGCCGCGATGGCTCATCAGATGGGATATAAAATGCCAGTTCTTCTGGACGCGATCGATCGCCATATCCTGCGGGTGCTTCAGCGTGACGGCCGTATTTCGAATGTCGAGCTGGCAAAAGAAGTGGGGCTGTCGCCTTCGCCCTGCCTGCGCCGCGTGCGCCTTTTGGAAGAGGCCGGGATCATAGATCGCTACGTCGCCGTGCTGGATCCGGCAAAGGTCGGGGCCGGGCTGACGGTTTTTGCCCGCGTGTGGTTCAGGACCCAGGATGCCGAGGTCACGCTGCGCTTCGCCGAAGCCGTCAGGCGGTTTCCAGAGGTGATGGAATGCCACCTGACGACGGGAGAATGTGATGCCGTGCTGCGGATCGTCACGGCCGATCTGCACAGCTACTGGCGCTTCCAGGCCGACCACCTGACGCGCATTCCAAGCGTCCTCAGCGTCAAGACCGATGTGCCGATGGAAACGCTGAAGCGGAGCTTCGAACTGCCGTTGCGATAAGTGTCGCTCTCGCTGGCGGCTGATGTCGAGCACCTGCGTTGCTGAGGTGGGGTGGCCGCCCTCGTCCTTCGAGGCTCCGGCCTCTGGCCTGCGCACCTCAGAGTCTGTGAATCTTTAGGATTTTCGTCGTTTTTACGAGAGCTAAGTCATTGATTTGACTCGCATCGAAAAATCGAAAAATCGATAGATTCACAGGCTCTCAGGATGAGGTCGGAGAGAGGTCGCGGCTCACCCTGCCACTGCCGTAGCGGCATGGCACATCGAGCAGAAGCTGCAGCGGCACGGCACAGCGATCAGCCCTCATTCTGAGGCGCGTAGGCCCGAGGGTCGGAGCATCGAAGGACGGGGGCGGGTGGTAATGCGCTGGCCCGGCGATGACATGATCGGAGCTGCGTCTGCCGCTTTCCATCCCGATAGAAGAAGGGCCGCAGCACCACTCTCGATGCTATCCTCGGCCTGCGTGGAGGATCTGCTGCACCGGTTGCAAATGCTCGGCACAAGGCCGAGCATGACGACAAGGTGGCGATTATGCCTTCAGCGCCGCGGCGTAATCAGCGGCGTAGGTGCAGAATATGGACGCAATCTTTGCGTCGCAGCGTGCTTATGATGAAAGGGATGCCGGTTGACGGCGCCGGCGCTCCGAAGCATCTGGTCGGGCCGTGGCGCACGTGGTGTCGTAAGCAACATCTGCTGTCACTCGCTTACGCGGTCCTCATCCGGCGCAGGCGTGCTGCGCACCACCGCCATGCAGGCGCAACGACGTAGCTGACGGCCGGGATGGCCGCAAGGCCGAGGAGGATGCCGACGAGACCTGAGCCGACAGCTTGGACCAGCCAGGAAACCACGCCGCCAACGGCCGGCATTGCGTGCGCGGCGCCTTCTCCGGCATCGTGGAGCAGATGGCTCAGCCAGGCAAAGCCAAAGCCTTCGGCGCCATGCACAATGATGCCGCCGCCGACCCAGATCATCGCCGCCGTCCCGATGAGAGCCAGCACCTTGAGAAGATAGGGCATGCCCTGCACAAGGCCGCGCCCGAGCATGCGCGGGAACGCGCCTGTCCGCGAGCGGGAAGAGCGCTGGGCAAGCCAGAGGCCGAAGTCGTCCGCCTTCACGATCAAGGCGACGACGCCGTAAACGGCGGCCGTGATCATGATGCCGACCAGGGCGAGGACCAGCGCCTGCATCGCCAGACCCGACTCCGACAGGGAGCCGAGGGTGATCGCCATGATCTCGGCCGAGAGAATGAAATCGGTTCTGATGGCGCTCGCGACCTTTTCGTCCTCGAAGGTTTTGGGGTCGACGCTGATCGTCTCGAGGGCGTTCTCATGGGCATGGGCCGCGTGCGGCACGACGAGTTCGTAGACCTTTTCGGCGCCTTCGTAGCAAAGGTAGAGCCCACCGAGCATGAGCAGCGGCGTCACTGCCTGCGGCATGAGAAGGCTGAGGATGAGTGCGGCCGGCAGGAGGAACACCAGTTTGTTCTTGAGAGAACCAATGGCGATTTTTGCGATGATCGGTAGTTCGCGTGCGGCCGAGAGGCCGGTCACATAACGCGGCGTGACGGCTGCGTCGTCGATCACGACGCCGGCGGCTTTGGCGCCGGCTCTGCCCGCTTGGGCAACCACGTCGTCCAGAGAAGCGGCGGCCGCCTTTGCAAGCGCTGCGACATCATCAAGGAGGGCAATCAGGCCGACACTCACAAGCAAACCTCTCATTCAGGGACAATGGATGGCGAGAATATCCAATCGGGCGGCAGCCGGGAAGGGCGCCCCTTCGGATGGTTAGTGGTGCCTGATCAAAAGGTCAGGGATCACCCCGCCGGGACGGAGTACATGGCGTAGGTGGGACCGTGTGCAAGCGAGCCGCTCATTCAATCTGGATATGAATATGGTCATCATGACGCGCGGCTCGGCAGCCTTGGAAGCGGACATGGGCGTCGGTGATGCCAAGCGCATTCTTCAGATGCGGCTCGATGAAGATCTTCTGCAGGCCAAAGCGTGCGACGCCTTCCGTCGTCAGCCAGGCGATCGCTGCCGCGGTGCGCTGCTCCTCGATTGGATAGACAGGGAAGAGCGGCTGCAGGGCATCGAAATCCCAACGTGTGGTGAGCCAGTCGTGGCGACCCGCGCAAGGCAGTTCGTCGCGCGGGGCGGGCTCCTCGAAGGCAAAATAGCCGATCGGGGAGCGTGTGGCGCCGCTCAGGAAGGCGCCGTCGGCATCTTTGTAATAATAGGCGAAATCGAGCTTCTTGCCGTCGGCGTGAGAGAGATGCGGCAACAGCGGAAAACCGTTGACGAAGGGAAAGTTCGCATCCAGCGCGACGGTAACGGTACCGGGAAACTGCTTTTCCATGTGGGCGGCGAGTGCCTCTGCCAAATCGCGCAGTCCACGCGTCACGTAGTTGCGGTTGAGCGCGCAGTAGATCGGCGAGCGGATGACCAGCGGATCGGCGGTGCCGGCGAAGCAGGAAAGCGGAACCCGGCCGAATGTGGGTGCGGTGAGGTGCGCGACGAAGGTGGCGCCGGCGTAGAGAAGCAGAAAGAGCGCGAGGTTGGCCGCAAATCGGCGCAGGCGCAAGGCGCGTGCGACGGCAAACGTAATTAAATAGGCGACACCGCCGATCTGGGTGAGCAGCGTCAGGATGACGACGATCAGAGCGTGGATGACAAAGCGGAGCATCGGGCAGCCTTGCGGGGGAGGTTGCGTTGGCATAGGTGAGGGAGTGAGGATGCGCAAGATGGGCGGCGCATCCGCCTCGCTCTTCGAGGACTTCGGCCCATTTGTCGCTCCGTTTTGGCGGCCGGAATTGACAGCGGAATTTATCTGACCTAAGTCAGATAATATGGTTGCCGATCCTGTCGCCCGCGTCCGTCGCTTCAACCGCGCCGTCACCTCCGAAGTCGGCGCTCTGGATACGTCCTTCCTTGGACGCGGTCGTCCGCTCGGTGCTGCTCGCGTCCTCAATTCGATTGGTCGTGGCCAGTCGGATGTTGCGGCGATCCGCGATTATCTCGGTCTTGACTCGGGCCTGATGAGCCGTCTGTTGCGCGGGCTGGAGGAGGAGGGGCTGATCGAGACCATCCCGAACGATTGGGATGCGCGTCGCCGCATCACCAGGTTGACCAGCACCGGCGAGTGCGAATTTCAGGCTTATGAAGCACTTTCCAATGCCCAGGCCGAAGCGTTTCTGGCGCGTCATCGCCGCCCGGACGAACTCCTGCGCGCCATGGATATCGTCGCCTGCTCTCTAAGACGCGACCAGATCGTGCTGGAGGAGAAAGATCCTCAGCACGACGATGTCCGCTATTGCCTGGACGAATATTACGGCGAACTCGCACGCCGTTTCGACAAGGGTTTCGACGTCTCGCTTTCCCGCGATCCTGATGCCAAGGACATGATCCGCCCGCGCGGCGCGTTCCTGGTCGCGATGTCCGACGGCTTGCCGATCGGCTGTGTCGGGTTGAAGGGCAATGGCGGCGAAGTGGCGGAGATCAAGAGGCTCTGGGTCGCCCCGTCCGCGCGCGGCCTCGGGCTGGCAAAACGGCTTATGTCGGCTGCCGAGACGATCGCTCGCGAGTTGTCCATCCGGCTCCTGCGTCTGGATACCAACAGCGCGCTTGCCGAGGCGCAGCAGCTCTATCGTGGTACCGGCTGGACCGAGATCGAGCGGTTCAATGACGATCCGTATCCGGATACGTTCTTCGAAAAAAGTCTTTGAGTGCGACCGGCTTTGTCCTGAAGTGGCTGGCGATGGTGCTGTGCGACGCTTGTGCGCGGCGGCGCGGCCTCACCCTTGACGCCATTGCGGACATCCAAGGGTGAGGGCGCGGAGCCAGTTGCGAATGTCCTCAGACGCGCATCGACAACTCGATATCCTCTTCGAACGGGACCGAGAGATAACCAGCGGCGGCGGAGCGAACGCGGGCGCGATATTCGGGGCTGACGTCGGCATTGTCGGCGACGATGAGGGCGCCGGGTCTCAGGCGGTCTTCGACCAGTTCCAGGATGTCACGATAGAGCCCCTTGGCGCCGTCGAGAAACAGGAGGTCGATGGTATCAGGAAGATCGGTGCCGAGGGTGCGGAGGGCGTCTCCCTCACGGATTTCGACAAGGTCGATGAGGCCGCCGGCCGTCAAGTTTTCGCGCGCGCGCCTGACTTTCGACGGTTCGAACTCGCTGGTGATCAGCCGGCCACCGCCATTGTCGCGCAGTGCTGCAGCAAGATGGAGGGTCGAGATGCCGAAGGATGTGCCGAACTCGATGATCGTTTGAGCACGGCAGCTGCGCGCCAGCATGTAGAGCAGCGTGCCGGCCTCGCGCGAGACGGGAAGCCAGAGATCCTTCAGTCGCCCGTAAAGGTCGAGATATTCCGTCTTGCTGCTGATCAGGCGCATTCTCTCCTCGCTGGAAAGATCGGATATGGCGGGGCTCGTCGCCGCCGCGGCTTCTTCGAACAGGCCGTCGAGGAGAGGCGCGAGCGGTGCGGTGGTCAGTGTCGTCATTGGAGGGCTCCTTGGAATGATGAGGTTCTTGCGCTGAATGAAAAATACGAATAATCCCTCGCATTTTCTAATCGCATTGCGGAGCGCCGCCATGAGCGACCGGCCAAGTACCTGGATTTCTTCACGAAAGCAGCCGAAGCAGGCCCGCTCGACGGAGCTCGTGGGGGCGATCCTCGATGCTGCTGCTCAGGTTTTGGCACGGGAGGGAGCCCATCGCTTCACCACGGCGAGGGTAGCGGAGAGGGCGGGCGTCAGTATCGGTTCGCTCTACCAATATTTCCCCAACAAGGCCGCAATCCTCTTCCGGCTGCAGAGCGACGAATGGCGGCAGACGAACGACATGCTCGCGGACATTCTTGCCGATGCACAAAGACCGCCGTTCGAACGGCTGCGCAGCCTTGTTCACGCCTTTCTTCGCTCCGAGTGTGAGGAAGCGGCGATGCGAGTGGCGCTTCACGACGCAGCGCCGCTCTATCGCGATGCGCCGGAGGCGCAGGCGGCGAGGGCGTCGGGAGACCGCATCATCGGGCTGTTCATGCAGGAGGTGCTGCCATCGGTCCCGGAGGCAAGCCGGGTGCTTGCCGGTGACCTGATCGTCACGACGCTCGCCACGGTGGGGAAACAGTTCTCGGAGGCTCCCCGAAGCTGGGGCGAGATCGAAACCTACGCCGAAGCCATGGCCGAGATGTTCGCAGCCTACCTTGAAAAGCTCGAATCCGGCCGCGACACGGTGAATTCCTAACAAAGGACCGCAACACGGCAAATGAGAGGCTTTCTGCGAGCCGGCCACGGATTATCGCAACCCCTGTCACGGCGCAGGCGGCAGCCCTGATGGACCGATTTCGGATTCCTATTGGTGATCCAACTGCTTCGACAGTTGGGCAAAAAGCCCGTCGCGGGCGGTGTTCATCTGAACGAGATCGACGGCAACGGTGATGGCGCGGCGTCCTTCGACGCTGTCGATGTCGAGCTTTTTCTCGCAGCACCATTGCCGAACGGCATCGGTGACGATGGTTATTTGGCTGTCGTCGAGTGAAATAAGCGACAAGAGCATCTTCGTACCCTCTATGAAGCGGCAAGAGCACGACGGTCTCTCAAGCGGTCGTGCCGATGATCCGATGGGCCGATGACGGTACTCTACGCTCATTCTGCAGCAATGCCACAGCTATTTGGACACGCTTAGTTGACGACAGGCCGAGAACAGGACTGCCGGGCGTTATGGTTCGCTGAGGCAGTCCGGATGTTGCAGATAGCGAATGCCGAGATAGGCGATGTCGAACGGGAAAAGCTTCTGAAAACCCTGGCGCAGCCTTTCCGGGCTAATCCGTAAGACTTCTGCTTGGCCAGGCTCCGTTTGATCCGCACGGACGAGCGTCTGCTATAATCGCGGCGATCTCCGGTCGCATGGCCCGGCCGAACTTTGCGAGGCGTCAGATGACTGACGTTCAGGAACGGCTCCTTGAGAGCAAGATGACCGAGATCCGGCAGGCCCGGTCCTGGAGCCCTCGGGGCATCGCCAAATTCGAAAACCTGATCCGCAGCGGTGACGATCTGTCCCTCTACCGCATCAACCCGCTGGCTTTCGCGCACGACGGCGCCATTTCGGAGGCGGAAAGCATCGATCTCTTTCTCTATGCGACGCGCAGCGGTTTGTTCGAGATGAGCTGGGACGTCGTATGTCCCCAATCCGGAATGGTGCTCGATAGTTTCGGCGCCTTGAGGACGCTGAAGACTCACTATGTCTGCGGCCTGTGCGACGTCTCCGGCGAAACCGACCTCGACGATTTCATCGAGGTCACCTTCACAGTGTCGCCGCAACTGCGCCGGCTGTCTTTTCACGATCCCGGCTCGCTCTCGATCGAGGATTTTCACTGGAAGGCACGCTTTCTCAGCGATGCGCGACTTCCAGGTCAGCAGGTCCGCTTTCTCGACGTCTTGAAAGGGCTGGTGCGCGGCCTTTCCTTCCTGGCGCCGGGTTCGGTCACGACGATCAGGGCTGAACTCGGCGCCGGGGCGCTCGCCGGCATCAATGTAGAGACCCAGGCGAGCTTTGCGCTGCCGGTGAGAGGCGAGCCCGTTACGGCGCCGGCACTCCTCAGGATCGGGTATGACGGTCGGCGTTTTTACCCTTCGTCCTCAGCGGTTCGGCCCGGCCCGGTCATCGTCGAAGTCGAGAACTCGGCTGCCGCGCGCGGCTCGCTGCTTCTCATCAACTGGCCGCCCGAGATTCTGGCGCGGACCACCAAGCCTGTTCTCGATTTCGATCCTTACATGTCGGGCGGGATGCTGCTTGCGCGCCAGACCTTTCGGCGGCTGTTTCGCTCCGAATGCGTTGATGAAAGGGAGGGCCTCGGCATCCGTCAGGTGACGCTTCTCTTCACCGATCTCAAGGGGTCGACCGCGATGTACCAGCGGCTCGGCGATCTCAATGCCTATGCGCTGGTGCGCGAGCATTTCGCCCTGCTCGGCGCCACGGTGCAGGAGCATTCGGGCGCAATCGTCAAAACGATCGGCGACGCGGTGATGGCGGCCTTCTCCCGTCCGAGCGACGCAATCTCGGCTGCTCTGCACATGCTCGAGGAAATCGAACGCTTCAACGGCGAGCATGGCGATCCCAGCATCATCCTGAAGATCGGCGCCCATTGCGGTCCGTCGATTGCCGTGACCTTGAACGACAACCTCGATTATTTCGGGCAGACCGTCAATGTCGCGGCACGGGTGCAATCATTGGCCGAGGCCGGCGAGATTTGTCTATCCGAAGCCCTGTTTTCGGCGCCTGACGTCAGCCGGCTGCTCTCCGGCCACAGGCTAGTCGCCTTCGAGGCTCCGCTTCGGGGCGTGGAGGGGATGGCATGCGTCTATCGGGTGATGCCGGGGTAATCTCAGGTCCTTGATTTGTGCATGTCTTCATCCCGCGCCGCGGCACGTTCTTGAGCACATGCATTTCACCATTTGCAACGGGCAATGTTGCCCAAAAGAAGGAGAATACAATGTTGAAATGCACAGCTATAGCCATCGTTGCCGCCGTCGCATCCGCACTGCCTGTCCTTGCACAGGATGTGATGATGAAATGCGACGAGGCGTCGATGATGAAAATGCAGTCCGACATGGACGCCATGACCGATCCGGCCATGAAGGAAAAGAAGGAAATGGCGTCCAAGGAAATGATGATGGCTAAGGATTCCATGACGGCCAACAAGATGGACGACTGCAAGATGCACATGGAAAACGCCATGAAAAGCATGGGCAAAACGTGACGCTATTGATGCCGGGCGAGATGGCCTTGGACAGCCGCCTCGTCCAGGCGCCGGGATGAAGGTGTTTCCGGCGCCGCTCACCCGGGAGAGATCGCCGGACTGAACCAGCGGCTCGGTTATTTCGCCAGCACGAGATGCGTGGCCTTTTCGCTGGCGACATGCTCGGTGATGCGAAAGCCCAGCGCAGGAAGATCGATGCCTGCAAACATTGCTTCGCCCCTGCCGAGCACGACGGGGGAGACGGCGAAATGCAGCTCGTCGATCAGACCCGCCTGCAGATACTGGCGGACAGTCGCCACTCCGCCGCCGATCTTCACATCTTTATCGCCGGCCGCCGCCTTCGCCTGCTCGAGCGCCGCATGAATGCCGCCGGTGACGAAGTGGAAGGTGGTGCCTCCTTCCATGACGAGCGGTTCGCGTGGATAATGGGTGAGGATATAGGTCGGTGCATGATAAGGCGGGTTCGGACCCCACCAGCCTTTCCAGGCATCGTCGGGCCATTCGCCGCGGATCGGGCCGAACATGTTGCGCCCGAGAATGAAGGCGCCGAAATCGGCCATGGCGCGGGACGCATAATCCTCGTCGATGCCGGACGAACCGTCGTCTTTACCCATCATCGCGCGGAAGGTGCGCGTGTGAAAAAACCACTGAAACATTTCCGGCCCGCGCTTTCCGAGTGGATCATTCAGGCTTTGCTCCGGCCCGGCGCCGAAACCATCCACGGAAACGGAAAATCCTGCAACGCGCACCTTGGACATGCTTTCCTCCATCTGATTGCGAATCGAAACTAGTTGTTATCTCGCACAAGTGATCCTATAATGCAACTGGTTTCCATAGGAGATGCTTCGTGGATATAGAATTGCGGTCCGGCTGTCCGATCAACCTGACGATGGAGGTGCTGGGCGACCGATGGAGTCTGATTATCATCCGTGACATCATGTTCGGCAACCGCCGGCATTTCCGCGATCTGCTCAACCATTCGGAGGAGGGGATCGCCTCCAATATCCTGGCGGCGCGGCTGAAGCGGCTGCTCTCGCTTGGCTTCATCAGCAAGCGGGACGATCCGAGCCACAGCCAGAAAGCAATCTACAGCCTGACGGAACCGGCAATCCAGCTCGTTCCCCTCTTCGCCATGATCGGCGCCTGGGGCAGGCGTCACCTGCCGGTGAGCGAGGATCTCAGCATTCGCGCCGAGTTGCTGGAAGAGGGCGGGCAGCCGCTCTGGAACGAATTCATGGAGGATCTCCGGCAGGTCCACATCGTCGATCCGATCGGCGGGGCGAACGGGACGGTGACCTCGCCGGTGCTGGCGCGGCTGACGGCGGCGTTTCTGGAGGTGCGGGGAAGAATGGCCGCGGGGGCGGCTTGATGTAAGAAAAAGATGATTGAAAGACCTACTGTGTGGCCCCCTCATCCGACCCTTCGGGCCCCTTCTCCCCGCGGGGGAGAAGGGGAACCGTGGCAACGCCTCGCTCCCTCTGACATTTCGGCTGAAGGAGGGCCGTGCGGCTTGGTCCCTTCTCCCCAGCGGGGAGAAGATGCCGGCAGGCAGATGAGGGGGCCACACGGTAGGACGCTTCTTTCACTTTCTACCAAAAATATCCGGCCGTGCCTGCTGGTCTCGGCATCCGCTATCTCACGAACAGTATAACCAACGGCCCGGCCAGCAGGCTGGCGAGGATGAAGGCGGAGAGGAGGTAAGTCTCCAAGATACGAAGAATGGATCTGAAGTGGGGCATCTTGTCGTCCTGAATTGTGATGCCCGATCCTCGGCCGCAACAATTGCAGCAGCATGACCGGCTGCCTTTCAAGTTCCGCAATGTTGCTGCAACCCTTGCGGCCGAAACTTGGGCGCAAGGAATGGTGGGCGATGCGGATTCTGTTGATCGAGGACGAGAGGGAGCTGGCCGGAGCGCTGTCGGCGGCGCTCGGCAAGCATGGCATCGTGACGGATCACACAATGCATCTCGGCGATGCCGTCGAGCTGACGCGGCAGAACCACTATGATGCGATCCTGCTCGACCGGCGCCTGCCTGATGACGAGGGGCTGCGGTTCATTCCGGAGCTCAGGCGAACGGGGAGGGATACGCCGATTATCGTGCTGACGGCGCTGAACGAGCCGAAGCAGCGGGTGGAAGGGCTCGATCTCGGTGCCGACGACTATCTCGGCAAGCCGTTTCTGGTCGAAGAGCTGATGGCGCGGCTCAGGGCCGTGTTGCGCCGGCAGCCGAACCTTTCCGAACTCAAGATCAGCGCCGGGCGGATGGTGATCGATCCCTTACATCTCAGCGTTACCGTCGGCGATACGCCGCTCGATCTGCCCCGGCGCGAGCTTCTGGTGCTCGCCGCTCTCGCCAAGCGCAAAGAGAAGACCGTGCTGCGCTCAACGTTGGAGGCGGCGGTCTACAATTACGAGGAGGAAATCCAGTCGAACGCGCTCGATGCGCATATATCGCGGCTGCGCAAGCGGCTAACCGATGCCGGGGCTGAGGTTTCGATCCACAATATCCGCGGTGTCGGCTATCTTATGAGGGAAGAATGATGGTCGGGGGGAGCAAGGCCAATCCTTCGCTCTGGTGGCGGCTCAGCTGGCAGCTCGGCCTGGGTTTCGTCGGCGTGGTGACGGCCGTCATCATCGGGCTCTGCTTCTACGGCTCGACGATCCTCTCGCCGAACGTTGCGCTGGAAGACCACATTACCGCGGTGCTGGCTCCGGCCGTTGCGCTCGATGCCGAAGGGCGGCTTGAAATCAAGGATACGCCGGAGCTCGACGCGCTGAAGCGAGAATATGACGGGCTCTGGTATGTCGCGGCCACGACGAAAGGTTCTTACGTGTCCTACGGAAGCATTCCTGCCGTCTACGGCGAACTTGCGCGTCTGACCTATTTGTTCGAAGGGGCCGATATCAGGGGATCGGCCGCGACGGACGAGATCGCCTCCGTGGAAAGTGTAGAGACCGCGATCGGCGAGCTACGGGTGCTGTTCGGCGGCGTCGCCGACAAGGGCTGGCCTGTCTTTACGCTGATGGGCATCGCCTATCCGATCTACATCCCGCTGCTCGCCATCGCCTTGCCCGCGGTTTTTCTCGCCGTTCCCAGAATCGTCGGGCGCAGTCTCGCCAGCGTCAGCGAGGTCGCTCGCAAGGCATCGGAGATCGAACCGCGCCGCTACGATGCGCGCCTGCCGCTGGATGGCATTCCGAGCGAGGTCGCGCCGCTGGTGATCGCCTTCAACGAGGCGCTCGACCGCTTGGAAAACGAGCACCGCAAGCGGCAGCATTTCCTGATCGATGCGGCGCATGAATTGAGAACGCCGATCGCCATCATGCAGACGCGGATCGATGGAACGGCCGAAGGGCAGGAGCGCCGGCGATTGCTCGACGACGTCGCGCGTCTGGCCGAGACGGCCGAACAGCTGCTCGATTTCGAGCGCAACGACCAGGCGACCGATCTCCATGAGACCGTCGATCTGGTCGAAATCGCCCGGACCGTGGTGGCCGATCTTGCGCCGCTCGCGATCGGCGCCGGTTACCAGATCTCGTTTCGGAGCGCGGTCGAATGCCTGAAACGCAAGGGCAGTCCTTCGGCCCTGCCGCGGGCGGTGAGCAACCTCCTGCGCAACGCCATCGACCATGGCGGCGGCGGCGGCATGATCACTGTCTCGGTGTCGGCTGCCGGCGGCGGGCGGATCAGCGTCGCAGACGAAGGGCCGGGCATTGCGGCCGTGCACCGGGAGCTGGTATTCGAGCCCTTCTACCGCGTCACCCCGAAAAGTAAGGGGGCAGGGCTCGGCCTCAGCCTCGTCAAGCAGATCGTCCTGAACCACGGCGGCGAGGTCCACATCGAGAACAGGGCTGCCGGGGCCGAGGTGACGATTCAACTGGAATAGGCCGAATTGTTCCGACAGCCTGCGCTGCCGGGAGCGATGTAATGCTGCGGCAATTCTTGGCCGGCACTTTCGCCTGAAATCAACGGCGACGGAGGCCAAACGGAGTGCGCAGCAATCGATTTACTTCATCCTTTTCAAATCGGGTGTCGAGAGCCTTTTCCCTGGCCCTGCCGCTGGCGCTTGCCGTGGCTGCGGGTGGCTGCAGCACGGTCCCACTCAAGGAAGGCGGGACGCTGACGTCCTACTCTCATCTCGGGCCGGCCAAGGGCAAACTCTCGAAATCGCGCGTCTATGTCGATGGTCTCAGCCTCGCTCCGATAAAGACGGTCGCGATCGAACCGACGAGCTTCGCCTTCAGCGCCGCGACGCGCATCAAGTCGCCTGGTGACCGCGCGATGGTCTCCAATGCGCTCGACCGGGCGCTCTGCATTTCCCTCAGCGATCGGTATCAGATCGTGGCGTCAGGCGAGCCCGCGGATCTGACGATCCGCTCCGTCGTCACCGACATCGTACCGACCAACAAGACGATGGCAGGCGTTTCCACAGTCGTAACCGTCGGCACCGGCTTGGCGCTGCCGGTCGGCGTGCCGCGCCTGCCGGTCGGGCTCGGCGGGCTGGCGGTGGAGGCCGAGGCGGTCGACAGGTCGGGCGCGCAGCGCGCGGCGATGGTCTGGGCGCGCGGCGCGAATTCACTGCAGAACAACCCGCGTGTGTCCGAGGTGGGCGATGCCTACGGCCTGGCTGGAAAGTTCAGCAGCGACTTTTCCCGTTTGCTGATCGCAGGCAAGGAGCCGAAGGGGTTGGACCTCCGGCTTCCCTCGCGCCAGCGGATGAAATCCTGGTTCGGCGGGAAACCGAAATACGTCGCCTGCGACGCCTTCGGCCGCGAACCCGGGCTGGTCGGGATGGTGGCCGCCAAATATGGTGCGCCGCCGCAATGGACTGAGAAGAAGCCGAAGCCGGCAGCTGCCTATTGACCGAGTGCTCAGCCCACCCCGAGCTGGGCCGATCGGACGGACGGAGGGGCGACAGCCTTGCTCCGTCCGTCTTTAGTGCTCGGATGTGTTTTCAGGCGGCGGTCCGGGATGTAGCCAGAAATAGAGTTTGGTCCGCTCCGGCCTGTCGGAGGGGTGCGGACCGCGCATGAAGAATTGCCCGCCGTTGCGCTCGATCACGCGCCTCGAAGCGTCGTTGTCCTCGTCGCAGAGAACAACGAGGCGGGTGAGGCCCTGCTTTGCCGCCACATCGAGCAGGAGGCCGAGCGCGGCGGTGGCGCGGCCGCCGCGCTGCTTCCACGGCACGACCGAATAACCAACATGGCCCGAGACTTCGGGCGGCAGCTCCTCTGTGCCCTGATGAAAGCGGAGGTTGATGCTGCCGCAGAAATCGCCATCCCATATCCAGAAGAGAAGAACCGTCAGCGGCGACCCGGACACGGTGCGCTGTCTGTCGCCAGGACTAAGATCGTCGAGAAATTTCGATTTGTCCTGGCGCAGCCGCTGGAGTTCTCCGCGGATATAGGCCTGGTCGCCGGCACGGCGCGGGTCGGGAGACCAACCGGCCGCAAGCGCTGCTTCGAAGCCCGACAGGTTTTCCGGATCCGGCGCAAGCAGGGCCACGCAGCCGGAGGGTGTCGCGGTGTCTCCTGATGTCATAGGTCGCCTTGCAAATGCAGCCGCTCGGAAGGTTCGATCCTGGCTAGACAAGCACGACTGAGAGCCGCTGGGAAGCGCCTGCGCGACAGCAAAAAGCCCCGCGCGGTGACGCGGGGCTTACTGCAGTGCCGCAGGCTGGATTACCGGCACTGACGGCGCGGGCCGTAGTACGGCTGATAGGTATTGTCCCAGGCTCGGTATGACCGATAGCGGGCGTAGCAATATTCGGCATGCGAGCCATAGGCGCGCGGAGGCTGCGAGGCGATGATGCCCCCGATGATGGCGCCTGCGGCCAGGCCGCCGATGATGGCGCCGGTATTGTCGTGGTGGTGGTGGCGCCGCCATCTGCGGTCATAGCGGCGGTCCCAGCCATAGCGGTCGTCCCGATAATAGTGGCGATCGCGGTAGTAACGCCGGTCGCCGTAATATCTGCGGCGATCGCCGTAGCGTGAACAGACGATCGAGAACCTGCTGCAACCGACGGTCATAATCCGAGCATCGGTACTTGCCGGTGCCGGCTGCGCCGCCTGTTGTACCGGACTCGGCACGAAGGTTGGGCCTGCGGATGCAGGCATTCCGGAGAATGCCGTCGCAATCGACAGGGCAATGATGGCGAATCTTTTCATCTCACTCACCTTCACGGGCATATGAAGAAACAACGCGGACTGAGAAGATAAGTTTCATTTTGGGAATTGGGAACGGGGGACTTATGTGCGTATCCGCTAACGCAATAGGACTGGGCGGCCGGACTATTGCGATCGGGGCGGTGGTGGGGCCGCACCTCTCTGAAACGCGCAACGGACATTATCTCATTTGAGCGGACGCATCAGGTCTTCCGGGCGTTGAGGCGTGGGCGGGGGAGTGGGATTTGCTAAAGGATAAGTTTCCGACCCTCGGCCAGGACGACCGGAATTCGCAAGAAGTTCAAATTGCAATTAGATCCTAAACTGGTTCTTATCGAGCGGCTGCTTCAATGCCTGACATGTAACGCGTCACCCTTAATGTCAGAAAGACGACCATGCAGCTCTCCAGAATCATCGGCCTTCTCTGTCTATCCACCAGTCTTGCGCTTGCGCCCCTTAACATTGTCTTTACCGATACATCGCCCGCCTTCGCAAAAGGTGGTGGCGGTGGCGGCAACGGCGGTGGCGGTGGTGGTCACGGCGGTGGCGGAGGTGGCAACGGCGGGGGTGGCAACGGCGGGGGCGGTAACGGCGGCGGCAGCCATAGCAGCGGTGGTGGAAAGGGAAGCTCCAGCTCGAGTGGGAAGACGGAAAACGACCGTGGCTCGAGCAAGTCCAGCGGCAAGACAGGCAAGGCGAATACGACCAAGCAGAGCTTGACCACGAAGGGCGCCGCCAAGAAGATGACATCCGTCAAGGCGCCCGCGGAAAAGTCGGCCAAAAAACCCGCAGCACAGCTTGCCGGTCTCAATTCCTTGAAACGCAATTTCCATGCCCTCATGAAGACGGCGGATCCGCGTATGACTGCGATCGCGGCGTACGCTACCGCTTACGCTCAATATGAGCTGGCCAACGGGGTTGCCCCGCCGGCGGACGATCCTGTTCTCGGCGACGCCGCTCTAACGGCAGCACTGGCTTCGGCGACCAAGACGGGCACGCTCAGCCCCGAAGCTTTGGCCTGGGCCAAGGACAGGCTCGGCATCGGCACGGTTGTCGGCACGATCGACCAGATGAGAGACGCGTTGGCGGCTGCGGCGCCGGTCGCGGAAGAACCGGTGGCGGAGACCCCGACGACAGAGACTCCGGCAACCGAGACTCCGACTGGCGAAACCGCCGACGGCAGCGAGACGACAGATCCTAGCGCGACCGCGGAAACGCCGGAAGCCGAGACGGGCAGCACGGAAGAAGTATCGGGAACGACCGAGTCGGCGCCGGCTGTCGATTCAACCGAAACCTCGGCCACCGCAACGGGTACCGAGGCGACCGGCCTCTAAATCACCGGAAATGGCTAGCGTATCGGCTCGAAATTGGAATAGTTTTTCGGGCCGATACATAGATTCAGAGTGTTAGCGCGCCCTTTGTGCGTCTGAAACGAGGATTACGGGCAGAGGTGTCGCGAGGAGACTGACGCGCGCCGTCAGACCCGCTTCCCGCCGGCAAGCAGTCGAAGCTGGTCTTCATCATGCACACCCTGCCGATAAAGCTCGATGATCAGGGCTCCGAGACGATCGGCTTCCCCGCCTGCTCTATCAATGTCGAGCCCGCTACACAGGGCTTCGTGCACACGCCTGCAAATATCGAGATCTGCGGAGGCGAGTGGTTCGTCACGCGTGCTGAAAAGCTTGTCTGACATCGCAATCAGCCCTTTTGGGATGCCGTGAATCGCTATTGTGCAAAAAGATAATTTCGCAGCCTTTGCTTCGCAAGATGGGCGAACGTCCGAAATCAGAACAATATGGGAGCCGCGGCAAGACGCGGCGCCGGGGTGGAGCTAAAATCAATCGGCGCCTCGGCCGGACGAAATAGGCGGGCAGACGATCTCTATTTGGCCGCGGGGTCCTTACCGCCCTGCTGCGACAGGCGCAGCTCTTTCAGGCGTTTGGTCTTTTCCCGGCGAGCCCGCTGCTCCGCCTCGATGGTTTCCTTTGCGGCTCGCTCGGTATTTTCGAAACGGTCCTGCCGGTAAGCCTTTGATGAGGGTTCACGTTCTCTTTTCATGGCCGCTAAACGCAAATCGACGAAAACGGTTTCATGATAAAACCGTTTTGCCGAAAAGCGGCGCGGGCGGCGGGCGCCTCGTCAGCGCCCGGCGACACGTCGGATCAGCCTTTGATAAAGGCGAGGATGTCCGGGTTTATGATATCGGCATGGGTCGTGCACATGCCGTGCGGAAATTTCTCATAGACCTTGAGCGTCGCGTTCTGCAGGAGCTTGGATGAAAGCAGCGCGGAGTCGGCGATCGGCACGATCTGGTCGTCGTCGCCATGCATGACGAGGGTCGGCACGGTAATGATCTTCAGGTCTTCGGTGAAGTCGGTTTCCGAGAAGGCCTTGATACCGTCGTAATGCGCCTTGGCGCCGCCGATCATGCCCTGGCGCCACCAATTGTTGATGACCGGTTCCGACACTTTCGCACCCGGCCGGTTGAAGCTGTAGAACGGGCCGGCGGGAAGGTCATGATAGAATTGGGCGCGGTTGGCAGCGAGCTGTCTGCGCAGGTCGTCGAAGACTTCGATCGGCAGGCCGCCGGGATTGGCATCGGTTTTCACCATAATCGGCGGTACGGCGCCGATAATGACGAGCTTGCCGACCCGGCCCTGCGGCTGGCCGTGGCGGGCGACATAGTGGGTCGCTTCGCCGCCGCCGGTGGAATGGCCGACATGGACGGTATTCCTGAGATCGAGATGCTCGACGACGGCTGCGGCATCGGCAGCGTAATGATCCATGTCGTGGCCGTCGGCCACCTGGGTGGAGCGGCCGTGGCCACGCCGATCATGGGCAACGACGCGGTAGCCCTTGTCGAGGAAGAACAGCATCTGTGCGTCCCAGTCGTCGGAGCACAGCGGCCAGCCGTGATGGAACATGATCGGCTGGGCGCTCTTCGGTCCCCAATCCTTATAGAAAATCTCGACGCCGTCCTTCGTTGTGACTGTGCTCATATCTCATGGCTCCTTGTGGTTGGATTTGACTAAACAGGCTGCTGCAGGCGGGATTGGCAGCGCCACGAGCGCCGTGACGCCAATGACGGGATAAGAAAGTCGCGCCTGGGGATGGAAGCGACAATATGATGATGTTCTTATTGAATGCCTTGTTCTACTCTATTGATATGACAGAAGTTTGCATGATCAGTTGCCAGAATGCTCAGTGCCCTGTTAACCGGTGACGGCGACGCAATAGGGCGGGTCCTTACCCGACTGCTTCGCGCTGCGACATTCCTTGATCACGGTACCTCGGTAGCGCAGTGAAGGCGGCCGGGCTAACGGGCAATGTCCGCAATGAGCCACTTTATTCCCGTTCGTGCAATCTATACGTTCGGGTAGGTGTGTTTCGCCTTCGATTATGTTGTGCCGGATCCAGCGCACTGGCGCTCACTTGAACGGAGATCGACGCCCAACCATCTAATCCCTCACAACAACGTTATGGCGACGATCGCATCCGCGATTGCTTTGCCGACGGCGGGACGGCCGTCTGCCGCCTGAGGATCAAAACATGGGTTACATGGATAAGGATATAGTGCCCCAGAAAGACGGGGCGCTGATCGATGCCTATTCGCAATCGATCGCAGCAGCAGTCGACACGGTCGGCCCGGCGGTCAGCCGCATCGAGCGGGCCGGAGGACGGCAGGGGCACGGGTCGGGCTTTGCTGTCTCGCCCGACGGCCTGATCATTACCAACAGCCATGTCGTCGACGACGCCAAGGTGGTTCGCATCACGACGCCTGATGGATTCGTCACCGAAGGCCGGGTGCTCGGCCGGGATATCGATACCGATATCGCCCTTATCCGCGCCAATGCCAGCACCGGGGCCTGGGCGAGGCTCGGTGATTCCCAGCGCCTGCGCAGGGGCCATATCGCGATCGCGATCGGAAATCCGCTGGGCTTCGAATGGACCGTCACTGCCGGTATCGTTTCGGCGCTGGGCCGGTCGATGCGGGCAGCCAGCGGCCGGCTGATGGACGACGTCATCCAAACCGATGCCGCGCTCAATCCCGGCAATTCCGGCGGGCCGCTGGTGTCTTCCGGCGGCGAGATCATCGGCGTCAACACCGCTGTCATCCAGGGCGCACAGAGCATCGCCTTTGCCGTCGCATCGAACACCGCCAATTTCGTGGTGTCGGAGCTTCTTCGCTATGGCCAGGTCAGGCGCGCCTTCATCGGCATAGCAGGTGACACGATCGTGCTGCCGCGACGGGTCGCACTTGCGGCGGGCACGGTTCAAACGACATCCGTCCGCGTCCGCAGGGTCGAACGGGAGGGGCCGGCGGCAAAGGGCGGGCTACAGGAGGGCGATTACATCCTCGCCATCGACGGCAGCCCGGTCGGCGGCGTCGACGATATCGTCAGGTTGATGGATGGCAGCAGGATCGGCAGGGAGACGGAGATTTTGGTTTTCTCAGTAGCCGGCCGGATTGAGAAGAAGACATTGCTGCCGATGCCGCGGTCATGATGACTGTTGCCACGAAAGGTTGCCGACAGCCGCGGCTTACCGAATGAGCGCGCGACCGCGGCTCGTTGAGAAGGCGCGCTCCAGGCGCCAGCCATGACTTGCTGGTAAAAAACAGAGACACCGTTCCGTCACGTCAGGCGCTGACCGCCTCCGGCTCCATCCCGGAAAAGTCCACTGCCGCGAAAGCCGCCGCCAAGACCTCCGGTCCGGCACCGTTTTTTGCCGCGTCGGTAGAGAGGATCTGGCGGTAGCGACGCGCCCCGGGCAGGCCGGTGAAGAGGCCGACCATGTGCCGGGCCACCTGTTGCAGCCGGCCGCCGCCGGCGATATGGCGCTCGGCATAGGCCATCATCCGGTCGCACAGCGCCTGCCAGTCGGGCTCGGCCGCCGGCGCGCCGAAGAAGCGCCGGTCGATGTCGGCGAGGATCGCCGCGTTCTGATAAGCGGCCCGGCCGAGCATGACGCCGTCGACATGGGCGAGGTGCTGGGCGGCCTCGTCGAGCGTGCGGATGCCGCCGTTGATGCCGATGAACACATCGGGCCAGCGCTGTTTCATCCGGTAGACGATCTCGTAGTCGAGCGGCGGGATCTCGCGATTTTCCTTCGGGCTCAAGCCTTTAAGCCAGGCCTTGCGGGCATGGATCCAGATCGCGTCGGCGCCGGCATCGAGAACGCGGGTGATGAGTTCCGGCAGCGCCTCTTCCGGCTCCTGCTCGTCGACGCCGATCCGGCATTTCACCGTCACGGGCGCGGTCGCGACCGCTTTCATCGCCGCGACGCATTCGGCCACCGTCTCCGGCGTCAGCATCAGGCAGGCGCCGAAGGTGCCCGATTGCACGCGGTCGGAGGGGCAGCCGACATTGAGGTTGATCTCGTCATAGCCATAGGGCTCGGCGATTTTCACCGCCTCGGCGAGTTTGGCCGGATCCGATCCGCCAAGCTGCAGGGCCAGCGGATGTTCCGCGGCGTCGTGGCCTAGCAACCGCTCGCGCGGGCCATGGATGATGGCGTCGGCCACCACCATCTCGGTATAGAGCAGCGCCTGCCGGCTGATCTGGCGGTGGAAATAACGGCAATGCCGATCCGTCCAGTCGATCATCGGGGCCACCGCAAATATCGGCCTCTTCTCAGTCATCGACGGTCCATTGTTCCTTGTAGCCGCGGCGCCTCAATGTTGGCGCCCTGATCGCCGCTCAGGCGAGATCATCATTAAGGGCGCATATAACACCTGGCTTTGCGATCGACAAATCCAAGCGTGGCAAACAAAAACGGCGCCCCTTTCAGAGCGCCGTTCCCGCCGAAGCGATAATCTAGCTTACGAAGCCGAGATGTTGACAGCCTTCGGGCCCTTGCCCATGCGGTCCGGCTCGGTGTCGAAGGTGACCTGCTGGCCTTCGCGCAGCGACTGGATGCCAGAAGCCTGCAGCGCGGAGATGTGGACGAAAACGTCCTTTGCGCCGCCGTCCGGGGTGATGAAACCAAAACCCTTGTCCTGGTTGAAGAATTTTACGATGCCTTTGGTGGCCATTGGGATAGTCCTTTTCCCTTAGTCTGTGTTTATCCGCGCCCCCGAGAGGAAGCGGACGGCTTTAGCTTTCGTCCCGATTGGGGTTGGGGACGAAGGGTCAGTCGGAGAAGTCACGTACGGGGAAAGAACGTCTACGCAGGCGGGTATTCCCGCGCCCCTTCCGTAACGGAAGAGTACCACATCAGTCCAGTCACCGGCATGCAAATGCCCGAGTAGGTGGATTGGTGCCATCATTTCGGTCAAAATGCAAGCGTCATTATTGTGGCATGTTCTTTCTCGTGACAGGAAATGCCGAAGATTCAGTTACTTGAGGAAAAGTTAGCAGATCCTTGCACGGCTGTGCCACATCGGGATTTCGTGCCGAAACGGGATGAGGGGCGCTTCGGCGGCCGGGCATGGATTTTGCGGAGCGGCGGTCGGAGCGGCAGGCCACATCGATCAGCCTCATGCTGAAGAGGATCGCAGAGCCTGCCTCCGGTGTTCCTGGCGCCGTCTTTGCTCCGCCCTCATCCTTGCTGAGGTGCGTAGGCTACAGGGTGAAGCCTTGAAGGACGGGGGCGGCCACCGGCGCCATTGCCTTCGATTCTGCATAGGGGCTGTGTGGAATGCCGGTAAGGGGTTGCGCGCCCGCCCTCGTGGTTCGAGACGGCGCCCCTTGGGCCTCCTCACCATGAGGGTTCTCTTTTGGCGCCTGCGGTATTACTGCGCATCCCCCAGCAATGCACTCAGGCTCCAGGGATTGTCGCCCTGCTGATCGGCGATGTCGTCGACCTTCCAGCCGCCATGCTCGCGCACCAGGCTGTAGAAAAGCGTCACCTCCTTGCCATTGTCGAACTGCACTTCCACCTCGGCCTTGTCGTCCAACAGGGTCGGCTGTCCGATCCTGACATTGCTTGCCTCGCCGTCCTGACCTGCAATGACGGGATCGAAATCGACTGCGCCGACATCGCCTTCGGGCGTGTTGTCGAGATCGGCCTGGAGAAGCTTGTTCAGATGGTCGGAAAAGAAGATCGAATAGGGCGACGGCGCCTCGGCGTCGCTCCTGTCGGTGTCGTAGCTGTAAAGCGCCTTGAGCAGCGCCTTCGGCGTCTTGTAGGTCTCCGCCAAGGCGGGCAGGGCCGCGAACGCCGAGATGGCGAGGGCGAGGATGACGGTGGGCAGACGCATGTAGGCTCTCCTGCGATGAGCAGAGAATCATAGCCGAAACGGGCGTTGAGGTGGAGCGGCATTTTCTGAGATGCCCCGGCCGGGTCGCTTGCCTTGCCGCGTCCCTGGTGCCAGCAGGCAAGCGCCTGAAAATCGCAGCCGGTGGGGCTTGCAGATTGCAAGTCCCACCGGTGCTGAAAGCCCGGACAGCGCACATCTTGGCGTCTGGCAACAATCCTGCCGCGATTAGATCAAGGTGTCATGCAGCAGGCTGGAGGACGACAGCTCGAAGATGTCTTTCACGGTAAGGGTGAAATCGTGGCTAGTGGTGTTGCCGGCTGCGTCATAGGCCTCGGCGGTAAAGGTCAGGCTGTGGGTGCTTTCGAAGTCGATCGCAGCCTTCGTCTGGATCTTGTTGCCGACGAGCTTGAAGATGCCATCGGCATCATCCGTCAGACGCCACTTCACCGTGCCGCCTTCCGGATCGACGGCGGAGAGAAGGCCGACCGAGGTGCCGATCGCGACGTTCTCCGAGATTGAGCTGCGCGAGAAGGAGAGCTTGATCGGCGCCTGGTTGACCGGTGCCTCGTTGACGTCGAGCACGTTGATCGTGATGTCCTTTTCAACCGTGACCTTGCCGTCGGAGACGGCGACCTTGATCGTGTGCGACTGATCGGTCTCATAGTCGAACGCTTTGGAGGTGACGATGCGATTCCCCTTCAGCCGGAAGTGATCGTCGGCGCCGTCGAGCAACGTGTAGGTGAGCGTGTCGCCGTCGGCGTCCTTGGCGCTGAGCAGACCGACCGTGGTCCAGATCGGCGTGTCCTCGGAGAGGGCGGTTTTCGACAGCTGGATATTGGTTGGTGCGTTATTGGTGCTCTCGAAAGTTTGCGTGGCGAAGTCATAGACCCCATCGGCAAAACGGGCGAATTCGACGTCGGTCAGCATATCCTCACCATCTTGCCCACTCAGGCTCATCACGATGTGGGATTGATTGTCGTAGCGGAAGCCGAGCATGTAGTCGGAGAAATTACCGGAGAAGACCGCCGTGTCGGTGCCGGCGCCGCCATGGATGATGTCGTAGCCGCCGTTGCCTTCGAAAATGTCGTTGCCATCGGTGCCCGTAAAATCGTCGTCGCCACCGCCGGTCTTGACGTCAATGCTGGAGCTATAGCCGGTGATAAAAGCTCCGTGGTCTCCCAGTTCATCGGAAAGATCGAGGTGGGCGCTGTCCGTTATTGCCAGTGAGGGCCGAGAAACAACGTCGAACGGATTGATCGACCCGATGATGCTATCAAAGCTTTCGAACTGCGCGCTCGAACCGGCAACCTGAAATCTCCCAGTGTCAAGGACTTCGAAGTTCTCGATCGTTAGCCCTCTAAGATCGGGAGCTTGTAGCGTATCGAACCCGTCACCGCCATTCACTGTTCCGGAGACCAGTGGAGCGAATGGCTGCACGATAACGACATCGCTGCCATTGCCGGCGTCGATGTCCAAGATTTCCGGCACGAGCCCGAGATCCGGAGAGAAGTTGCCAACATCACCGTCGGTGATCGTATCGTTGCCGGCGCCGCCTCTGATGACATCATTCCCGCCGTCGCCGAAGATCTGGTCATTGCCGTCGCCGCCATTCAGCGTGTCGTTGCCAGTTCCGCCATGGAGGTGATCGTATCCAGCGCCGCCGTTTAGTGTATCTGCGCCGTCGCCGCCCGAGATCGTGTCGTTGCCTGTACCTGTCGTGATCACATCATCGCCGCTCGAACCCGTCACATTGGCGGAGCCCGAGCCCAGTTCGTCGGAAAGGTCTAGCGTCCCGGAATCCGAGATTACCAGGGTAGCTGCGAGGAGAGGATTCGTTTCGGAGTGGCGGATGACGTCGTAAGTTTCGAACTCCGCGCCGGTCTTGGTGATCACGGCGCCATTCGTCTCCAGAATATTCAAAGGAATACCCGGCTCGGTACTGTCGGCGGTGAACGTTCCGGTGGCGAAATCGTAGACACCATCGGCAAATCGCGCGAATTCGACGTCTCTCAGCGTATCCGTGCCTTCCAGGGCGCTCGTCACGACGTTATTGAAATTTTCCTGGGCAAGGGAATAGTCGGCAAAATTGCCGGCGAATACAGCGGTGTCCGTGCCGTCGCCGCCATCGATCTCGTCGTCGCCAGCGCCGCCGGTCAATTTGTCGTTGCCGCCATTGCCGGCGAAGTAGTCGTTGCCGCCGCTGCCGTCGAAAATGTCGTTGACGTCACTGCCCTGAAATTCGTCGTCGCCGTCGCCGGTTTTGACGTCAACGCCGGAGGGATTGTTCCAGTCCCAGATAAAAGCTCGGCGGTCCGCCAGTTCGTCGGAGAGATCGACGTGGGCGCTGTCAGTCACCTCCAAAGAGGCGAAGGAGTTGAGGAGCGGATCTGTCGACCCGATGATATGGTCAAAACTCTCGAACTGCGCGCTCGAACCGCTCACAGTGTATGGCCAGGTTTGAAGGACCTCGATGTTCTTGATCGTCAGACCGTCGAGCGAAGAGGTTTGCAGCGTATCGATTCCGGCGCCGCCATCGACTATTCCTGAAATCAGTGGATTGTATCTCTCCACGATTATGGAATCGTCGCCGTCACCGGCGTTGATGTCGGTGAGTTGCTGCTGGTCGCCCGTTCCCGGCCAGGGGATGCCACCATCAAAAATTGTATCGTTACCGGCGCCGCCGATCAATTTGTCGTCGCCGCTACCACCACTGATTACATCGTTGCCGGCGCCGCCGTTCAGCGTGTCATTCCCGTCGTCGCCTGAGATGGTGTCGTTGCCTGCGCCCGTCGTGATCGCATTGCCGTAGTAAGAGCCAATCAAATATGCAGAGACGGAGCCCAGCTCGTCGGCCAAATCCACCACCGACGAATCGGAAACGGTTAGGGAGACAGGCGCGGCGGGGTTGGCTTCGGAGTTGCGGATAACATCATACGCTTCGAACTCAGCGCCGGTCTTGGTAACTGTGGCGCCGTTGGTGTCCAGAATATTCAGGGCCATATTAAACTTTCCAAAAGATGCGTTGCATTCTGTAAAACGAGAAATCTTCAGAAGAACTGTTCTCCGGTTCAACGGACGACAACCCTTCGGGGATCTATGCCAATGCGCAACCAAGTTTTCAATGGAAAATTGTGTTTTTTTATTATGCTTTTAACGGAAAAGTAAGTGTGAACACCTTGTTGTAGTCGGAATTAGAGAACCTGTTGCTTTATTTTAGTCTTTTAAATTATATTGAATTCGCGTAGCGGTTGTGGGTCGGCTTCCGGTTCAGCGCCATTCCAGTCGATCCCGCTTTACGCCAGCTTGATGAGACCTGCTTCTGTGGGCCTGAAGCCGCAGGCTCGGTAAAAGCCGGCCAAGCGCGGTTCGAAATCGACGTGCAGCCACTCAGCGCCGCGCTCGCGGGCGATGCTCGTAGCCTGCCTGACCATGCGCATCGCGATGCCCTGCCGCCGCATATCGGGATGGACCGACGTGTCGAGGAGGAAGGCATGAATGCCTCCATCCCAGGCAACATTGACGAAGCCGACGAGCCTGCCGTCGCTATAGGCGCCGATATGGGCGAGACTGCGGGAGAGGATTTCGGCGAAATCCCGGCTGTGCGGGCTGCCCCAGGCGGCAGAAAAGAGGGCGTTCAATTCGCCGGCGGCGGGGAAGGGGTCGGTACGCAGTTCCAGCATGGGTGGTTTTCTCCGTTCGAGCCGGCCGAGAGCAGAAGCTAGGGCCGGGAGGTTGCGGATCAATCACGGTGGAGTGGTTCGAAGCTGCAGCACGTGTTACACATATGAGGCGCGGGCATTCCCGCAGGGGCGCAACTGAGGCGTCGTTGACACCGTATCGTCACGGAACATAATGAGAACATCTGGCATTCCACTGGCAGAGAGGGTTCCATGTGCGGACGCATATTCGTCAAGACCTCGCTTGAAGAGCTGATCAGCAATTTCTCATTTGCGGTCAGGGGCGGGGATATCGACGGACTGGGAAATCGCTTTCCCCGATGGAATGGCGCGCCGTCGCTGGATTACCCCATCATCATCAGTGACGTCGTGCGCGAGCCTGATACAACAGGCCCCATCTTCGTGTCGGCACGCTGGGGTCTGCTGCCCTCCTGGGCCAAGCCCGGGGGCCGGCCGCCGCCGGTCAATATCCGTTGCGAGAGCATTTCTTCCAATGGCATGTCTCGCGCGGCATATCGTTCGCGCCGGTGCCTGGTGCCGATTAACGGCTTCTTCGAGTGGAAGGACATTCATGGCACGGGCAGGAACAAGCAGCCCTATGCCATCGCGATGAAGGACGGTTCCGCCTTCGCGCTCGCCGGCATCTGGGAAAGCTGGAAAGATGAGAACGGTATTTCGATCCGCAACTTCGCCGTCGTCACCTGCGAGCCGAACGAGATGATGGCTGAGATTCATGACCGCATGCCCGTCATTCTGCATCGCGAGGATTATGAACGCTGGCTGTCGCCGGAGCCTGATCCGAAGGATCTGATGAGGCCTTTTCCGGCCGAGCTGATCACGATGTGGAAGATCGGCCGGGGCGTCGGCTCGCCCAAAAATGACGGGCCCGAGATCATTGAGGAAGTCGAGGACGATCCGGAGCCGACGCTGATCTAGGGCAATTCCGGAAAAGGCGGTGGCGGTCTTGCCTGGAATCGCTCTGATTCACCGGCTCAGGCGGGAGCCATTCACAAAACCATGCGGCCAACCCATCCTCACGAGGAGAGGACAAAGCATGCCAGACGATGCCGGAACGCTGTTACGGTCGTTCCTCAACAATGCCCTTCGCAGGCAGACGCAGCGCCGGATCCGGGATTTCGGCGGCTATGAGATCGGCAAGCGCCGAAAGCCTGATGTCATCGATGCGATCGCAGACGAGGTAGCCGAATTCCTCTGCACCTATCTCGACATCAAGGCGAACGGCCGACCGGCGACCAGGGAAGGGGTGGTCTTCGCCATCGCCCAGGCACTGCGGAATGTCTCCGATGAACTCGCCTACAGGCTGACATCCCGCGAGGACCAGGCGTGGAGAACCGTCTGCGAGTCCGTCGCCGTTTTCCTGGAAGCCTGCATGGAATTCGACCAGAAGCCCTATGACGGGTCGCTGACAGCGCGATCGAACTATAACGGCTGGAAGAGCTGGGAAATGATCGTCAGCGGCGAGAGGCCCCGGGGCAAATGGCGCCACGCGTGGAAGGAAAAACCGGGCGACGATTTCATCGGCTTTGACGGCGAAACCTGTATGGGGCGGATCTTCAAGATCGATTTCACCGGCTCCGACGAGCGCTGGTACTGGCTGATGGCGGCCGATGGCAGCCCACGGCGCGGATGGCCGGCGGCCGGGTATGAGGCGAGTGCGAGGAGTGCGGCTTGTCGGGTGGAGCGGATTTATTTCGCGCTGGCGAAGGGGGCGGCGAGGATTGAGTCTGGGTGAGGGTGGAGGCGGTACTTGGGTAGACTAGTTGGCTCTCTCCAGGTCGGGCGAGGGCGACTACTGCTCCTCCGTCATCCCAATAGTCTTGCATCAGAGAGATATTCCCTCGAGTAATGCGGTACCCGAGCGCGTTATTTGGAGCGCCGCGGAAAGTTCCCCGTTAAAGAGATTCATCGCGATAAGGATGAGAATTTTTCCGTATCATTCCATTGGTGGGGCCGATGCTCATTCAGGCAAGGCTTTGTTTTGCGGATGGAAGCACGTCAGTACAGCATATGCGCATCTCCCTCAGCGTGACAGGTGACAAGCACCCGTACAAATAGCTGGCCTTCAAGCCACGGCGAACCGCGTGTACAAACTTCGCGTTAGCAGATTGTAGCTATGGCTCCCAACCAGTCCCCACAACAACCTAGTAGCGCGCCCAAATCTTGCGCAGTTGAACGCCCACGCACTCGGTCATCTTCCGATCCTGCTCCTCGGTCGTATCGGCAACGCGTGGATTGCGCGCCTCAAGAGCAAACCGACCAAATGCGGCGGGCCAGATGTAGCGCAGGTCGTTCAATGATACGGTGCCGCCGCAGCAGGGGGCTTCGGCGTTCAGGTCTTTGAACCCATCGGCAGCGGCGGCATCCATGGCGTCTCCCCACCATTCCTCGGCATCCGCGCCGCAGGCGCTGCATTCCACCCCGGACCAGTTCTCGCCTGGGTCGTAGAACCTGACCTCATCTTCGAAGCCCGCAGTTACCTCATCCGCCTCGGCGGCGATGGTTTCCAGCAGGGAAACCGCCGTGTCTGCAACCTCGGGGGAGGGCTGCCAATAAGGGTCTGCAGGGACGTAGCGAAGGATGGTTTCGGACATTGTCGCTCCTTTTGGGCTCGAGGCACCGGCTCAGTACTTTACTGCACCAAAAGAGTCGGATTCGTTACCGCCCCGGTCGCCCGGTCTTCCCCTTCGTCCGTCCCTTGCGCTTCTGTTCGCCCGGCTCCTCATAGCTGCCCGCGCCCACCCGGCCGCGCACCACCGGCCGCACGCCGACGTCGCGTTCCGGCTGGCCTTCCAGTAGCGGCGAAAACCGCTTCGTGCCCTTGGCGGCGTCAGGCTTGTCAGGCACATGGCCGCTCACCGGTTTTTCCGTGCGGCCGACGGTCATTTCGTCGAGGGTGTTGCGGCGGAAGAGGCTCTTGTTGTCGGCGGGGGTGGCGACGTGGCGGCCCATTTCGTCGAGTTCGGGCTTGCGGAAGAGGGGCGTGGCTGTGTCCGTGCCGGGGCCCATGTCGTCGAGGGTGGGTTTCGAGAAGTAGGAGGGTGTGGTACCCCCCTCTGTCCTGCCGGACATCTCCCCCACAAGGGGGGAGATCGACTCGCGGGTGGCTTTTCCGTTCCTTTTGCCGCCTTCCTGGTTGCGGGCTTCCTCGCGTGCCATCGGATCGTCCATCGCGGCGAGTTCCACGGCCTTGAGGCGTTTGATTTCGTCGCGGAGGCGGGCGGCTTTTTCGAAGTCGAGGTCGGCGGCGGCGTCGCGCATGCTCTTTTCGAGCGCGTTGAGATGGGCCTGCAGGTTGTTGCCGACGAGGTTGCCGCCGTCGGCGAAGCCTTTGCCGGAGACACCCGAGATGTCGGCGCGGACGTGGTCACGCTCGTAGACGCTGTCGAGGATGTCGGAGATCTTGGCCTTGACGGATTCCGGCGTGATGCCGTTTTCGAGGTTATAGGCCATCTGCTTTTCGCGGCGGCGCGCGGTCTCGTCCATGGCGCGCTGCATGGAGCCGGTGACGTTGTCGGCATAGAGGATGACCTTGCCGTCGACGTTACGGGCGGCGCGGCCGATCGTCTGGATCAGCGAGGTTTCGGAGCGCAGGAAGCCTTCCTTGTCGGCATCGAGGATGGCGACGAAGCCGCATTCGGGAATGTCGAGGCCTTCGCGCAGCAGGTTGATGCCGACCAGCACGTCGAAAGCGCCGAGACGCAGGTCGCGGATGATCTCGATACGTTCAAGCGTGTCGATGTCGGAGTGCATGTAGCGCACCCGCACGCCCTGCTCATGCAGATATTCGGTCAGGTCCTCGGCCATACGCTTGGTCAGCACGGTGCAGAGCGTGCGATAGCCCTTGGCCGCGGTCTCGCGAATCTCGCCGAGCACGTCGTCGACCTGGGTGCGGGCGGAGCGGACTTCGACCGGCGGGTCGATCAGGCCGGTGGGGCGGATCACCTGTTCGGCGAAGACGCCGCCGGATTGTTCCATCTCCCAGCCGCCCGGCGTGGCCGAGACGGCGATGGTGTCCGGGCGCATGGCGTTCCATTCCTCGAAGCGCAGCGGCCGGTTGTCCATGCAGGAGGGCAGGCGGAAGCCATATTCGGCCAGCGTCGCCTTGCGGCGGAAGTCGCCGCGATACATGCCGCCGATCTGCGGCACGGTGACATGGCTTTCGTCGATGAAGACGATGGCGTTGTCGGGGATGTATTCGAACAGCGTCGGCGGCGGATCGCCGGGGTCGCGGCCGGTGAGGTAGCGCGAATAGTTCTCGATGCCCTGGCAGGAGCCGGTGGCTTCCAGCATCTCGATATCGTAGCGGGTGCGCTGTTCCAGGCGCTGGGCCTCCAGCAGGCGGCCGGCCTTCTCCAGTTCGGCCAAGCGCAGCCGCAGCTCCTCCTTGATCGCCTTGATGGCGCCGTTCAGCGTCGGACGCGGCGTGACATAGTGCGAATTGGCGTAGATCTTCACCGATTTCAGGTCGCCGGTCTTTTGGCCGGTCAGCGGGTCGAATTCGGTGATGGCGTCGATCTCGTCGCCGAACATGGAGATGCGCCAGGCGGCATCCTCCAGGTGGGCGGGGAAAATTTCGATCGTATCGCCGCGTACGCGGAAGGAGCCGCGGGTGAAATCCATGTCGCGGCGCTTGTACTGCTGGGCGACGAGATCGGCCAGCAACTGGCGCTGGTCCAGCCGGTCGCCGACATTCATCTGGAAGGTCATGGCCGTATAGGTCTCGACCGAACCGATACCATAGATACAGGAGACCGAGGCGACGATAATGCAATCGTCGCGTTCGAGCAGCGAGCGCGTCGCCGAGTGGCGCATGCGGTCGATCTGCTCGTTGATGGAGGATTCCTTCTCGATATAGGTGTCGGAGCGCGGTACATAGGCTTCCGGTTGGTAATAATCGTAGTAGGAAACGAAATATTCCACCGCATTGTCGGGGAAGAAGTTCTTGAACTCGGAATAGAGCTGGGCGGCCAGCGTCTTGTTCGGCGCCAGGATCACGGCCGGGCGTTGCGTTTCCTCGATCACCTTGGCCATGGTGAAGGTCTTGCCGGAGCCGGTGACGCCGAGCAGCACCTGGCTGCGGTCGCCATTCTCCAGGCCCTCGACGAGATCGCGGATCGCCGTCGGCTGGTCGCCGGCCGGCTTGTACTCCGAGTCCATGCGGATGGTGATGCCGCCTTCGGATTTGTCCGGACGGGCAGGGCGGTGCGGCGTCCAGATCTTGCCGTTCTTGTGCAGCGGGTTGCCGCTCTCGATCAGCTTCGACAGCGCCTCCACCGTGGCGGTGACGCCGCCGGGTGCAATGTTGCCGGCATCCTCGAGCGAAATGTCGAGGCCCGCCACCGGGTTGAGGCCGGCGGCGGCGCGCGTCTTCGGATCGGACGAGCCGCCGATGGAAACGCCGCGCGCGGTCTTGCTCACCGTCGCCTTCTTGTTGACGCTGACGGCTTCCGAATGCTTGCGTGCTTCGTTCTCCACCTTCTTGCGGTGCTTGCCCGCTTTCGAGGCAATCTCGCGCTGGCTTTCGACGCCCGATGCTTCGGCATCGGCCTCCAACTGCTTCACCCAATCGGCGACGGAGCCGGAGAGGGGGACGCCTTCAAAGGACGATTGCGGGGCTTCCTCGAAACCATTCGAGGTCGGAGATTTTTTCGGAGCTTTGGCCATGGCGCGAATATGGAGAGAGTTAGCGCGAAAGGGAAGAGGCAAAGAGTACAAAAGGGAAACGAATGAATCGTTCGGATTGGCTCAACAATTCCTCGAGTTGTGGCTGTCAGCAGGAGCACCCGCCTCATCCTTCGAGGCCCCTCCGGGGCGCCTCAGGATGAGGCTCTCTTGGGCGGGGCACAGTTGCTATCCTCTCGCCCGCACTGGAACCGGGATCGGCCTTCGGCAGTTAATCCAATGTAATTTCAGCTTCAGGTGCGACTGCCATTAGCGACCATTCCGCCTTCTGGAAAAAACCGATCTCGATCGATCTTGATACCGGCGAACGGCTGGTTCTCCGCTCACCGCAGGATGCGCTTTACGCACTCGTCTCCGACTGGCCCGTCAATGGCGGCGTCCATCAGCAGAGGGCGATCGATTTCTGCCGCGCCTGGCTTGCCGGCCGCATGCCGGCGGAAACGGTGCGGCAGGCTTTTATCCTTGCGGCGCTGGAGGCTGGCGTGGCGATCAATGATGACGATGGGAATGGGACCACAAGTTCCGTTTCAAACCCTCCGGTTTAAATAGAGCGTGCAATCATATCTACACGGCGCGCGACCAACACGCGGCTTCAAACAATGTTGTTTGTGTATTGCAAAAATTATTCCCGCTGTGTTTGTAGGAATACGCAGCGTTTATCGCGCTCCGATTCTTTGGAGATTCGTCTGAATGAGAATAAAAGTCCTCGCTTGCACTGCCCTGCTGATGCTGGCCGGCTGCAATGCCCCGGTGTCGCAATCCGTTGCGGATTCCCAACGTGCTCCCTCCAGTGACGTCCGACAGAACTTCATCAATATTGTATTCAAGAGAAGTTATAGACACGAGGCGGGGGAAGTGGTTTGGGCACGGATTTCCAGCGTGGTGCTGCTTGAGCCTGAGAAAAAGATCTATGCTTACTGTGTGCGTGTGGTGCCCAAGCGCAGCTGGGGCGACTGGGCCTATCTCGGGGTTTCCTTCACCGATGGCCAAATCCTCGGCGCAACGGCGAATGACTATCGTTGCAAGGACAAGCGGCTGCACTACTACCCGTTTCCTGAGCTGACCGGCATGAAGACCTGAAGCGGGCGTGAGAGATTTGGCGGCGTCGATGTTGCTGCTTATCGCCATCGACCGCCGGCGCCCCCGCCTCGCCCTTCGAGGCCCCTTCCGGGCACCTCAGACTCTGTGAATCTTTGGGATTTTCGTCGTTTTTACGAGAGCTAAGTCATTGATTTGACTCGCATCGAAAAATCGAAAAATCGATAGATTCACAGGCTCTCAGGGTGAGGCTCTCTTGGGCCTTGCCGGCATAGCCGCGGCGCGCCGGTAGAGGCTGCGGCATCCTCCAATCTCCCTCATGCTGAGGTGCTCAGCCCGCTGGGCGGAGCCTCGAAGCACAGGCTGTAACGTTGCTGCTTTACCATCGCCTTTTGGGAAAACCGATCTATCGGCCTTGATACAGGAGATTCAACCAGATGAAGATTAGATTCCTTGCCAACGCTGCCCTGTTGGTCCTGGCCGGCTGCCAAACTCCGGCGCCGCAATCCGTTGCAGAATCCCAGCGTCCGCCCTCCAGCGCGGTTCGACGCGAGTATGTCGACGCACTGCGGGGAACCATTAAACCGGGGAACTTCGTAAAGGCCGAAATTTCCAGCGTGGTTCTGCTTAATCCGGAAAAGCAGATATATGCTTATTGCACGCGCACGACGGAACGTGCTTACCCAGACTGGTCTTATATCGGCCTGGGCTTGCAACACAACATGATACTCTACTTGAAAAAGGACGACTACCGCTGCCACGACAAGCGGCTGCGTTACTATGATTTTCCTGAATTGCGGAACATGAAGTACTGAGGCACAGGCGGGCTTTTGCCAACCGCGCCGGTCCCTTCCGGATTCCGTCAGAAGCGGACCGCGCACCCCGCAGTCCGCGTAACGACGATGACCGGTGCCTCGGACGGGCTCAACCCCGCGAGGACCGTCCTTACACCTTGCTCAAGCAAAGACGGCTTCCCTGGAATCATCCATTGTGGACGCCGTGCAGTACCCTGCGAGCACGACAACCGATCCAATTGGAACTAGCAGTGCGAGAAGCTGCCACCATCCGCTTCGGTTGATGTCGTGAAGGCGTCGGGCGGCCATGGCGATCGACGGAAGAAATGTGGCCAGCGACCAGATCAGGTTCAAGGTTTCGCTCCGATCCACGACATACAAAACAATGGCGACGAGAAAGATGAAGAGCGCCGAATACCAGAATTCCGATCGGCTCGCCCTGCCGCTGAAGTTCACATAGTTCTTGAAAAAGCTTGCAATCGCTTGGCCGAAACCCATGGCCGGCGGCCGGCCACCGAAGCGGTTCGGCCCGACCAGCGGTTTTTTTAAGACGAAGATCAATGGCACGCCGATCAGGATCAAGACGATCAACCAGTGAAACAGAGAAAAACTGCCCATGAGATACCCCAGCTGTTAAAACAGCTCAGAGATAAGCGATGTTTGTTTCCGGAGGTTTAACTTGCTTGTGATCCGATGTGTTTCGCAATCACAGCGTGAGAAACTGCAGCTGCCATGTTGGCGGCGGTTTGATGCTTTGAGAAGGGCGCGATCGCCGTCGTTCAACGCTTGACCAGTACGCGTGCCTGCACCGGCTGCTCGATGCCTTTCAGCGCCAGCATCCGCGTTTCGGCGCCTGTCACGAGTTCGGGAGCCTTTGCGGCCGTTTCGGCCGAGATCAGGATCTCGCCGGCGGCGGCCTGGGATTCGAGCCTTGCGGCCTGGTTGACGACGCCGCCGATCGCAGTGAAATCGCTGCGGAAGCTCGAGAATTCGCCGATCTGGACCTCGCCGGAATGGATGCCGACGCCGACGCCCAAGGTGCGGCCGGACAGAGCGTCGAGCGCCAGTCCGCTCAGCGCCGCGGCGCAGTTGCGCTGGATCTCCTGGGCGGCCCTGATCGCCGCGCCGGCGTGATCTTTGCGGATGATCGGGAAATTGAAGATCGCCATCAGACCGTCGCCCATCTGCTTGTTGACGATGCCGTCATGCGCCCAGATCGCCTGGGCGCAGCGATCCTGGAACAGGCTGACGATTTCGCTCAAGCGCACCGCCTCGATACGCTCGGAAAGATCGGTAAAGCCCCTGATATCGGCGAACAGGATGGTGGCGTCGACGGTGATCTGGCGCTGTTTCTTCACATATTGGAAGGAGCGCTCGCAGATCGTGCAGATATCGGGATTCATCTTGCTGCGGGTAATGCCGAAGGCGCGGAAGGGAAGCGCAAGCGGGCCGCCGATCGGAATCGGCATATGCATCTGATCCCAGCAGCCGCGGCAGATTCTGGCGCTGCCGTGCCTTGCCTGATCTGTGAAGGTGGATTCTGCCGTCATGTCACGTGATCCAATGGCCGTGGTGAAGCTTCCGTCAACATGTGGGTTTTGGCAACTGTTGTGTTGGTTGAGCAGGTTTTATCGGCCGCGGGCGGAGCCGTTACATTGCCTGCGGACCAACTGCATTGGCTCGCGGACCAACTGCGTTGGCCGCGGGATGACAGACACAGTTGTTACTCCCACTGTTCGATGCCCGATGCGAAACTATCTCCGACCAATCGCGATGCACCGGCTTTCGAACAGGAGGCGCGGGAACTCGCCCCAAAGAGGAGATTGAAGCGATGACTGCAACAGCCGAGAATGGAAAGGGCGGACCGACCATGCAGAGGCCGCCCGTCGTGTCGCAGGCGGCCTGGGAGGCGGCTCACCGGCAGCTTCTCGTGAAGGAAAAGGCGCATACGCATGCCCGCGACGCACTTGCCGCCGAGCGGCGGCGCATGCCGTGGATGGCCGTCGAAAAGCAATATGCTTTCGAAGCGCCGCAGGGCAGGATCAGCTTGCTCGACCTGTTCGAAGGCCGGCACCAGCTCATCGTCTACCGCGCCTTTTACGAGCCCGGCGTCTTCGGCTGGCCCGAGCATGCCTGCCGCGGCTGCTCGATGGTCGCCGATCAAGTCGCCCATGTCGCCCATCTCAACGCCCGCGACACGACGCTGGTCTTCGCCTCGCGCGCGCCGCAGGCCGACATAGCGCGGCTGAAGGAACGGATGGGCTGGACGATGCCGTGGGTGACGATCACCGACGACTTCGACAAGGATTTCGGTGTCGACGAGTGGCACGGCACCAATGTCTTCTACCGCGACGGCGAGCGCATCTTCCGCACCTATTTCGTCAATAACCGCGGCGACGAGCAGATGGGCGGCACCTGGAATTATCTCGACATCACGCCGCTCGGACGCCAGGAAGTCTGGGAGGATTCGCCTGCGGGTTATCCGCAGACCCCGACCTACAAATGGTGGAACTGGCACGACAGTTACGTTGCCGACGCCGAGCCCGATAGGAAATGGGTCGAGGTCTCCGATGCCGGCGAAGCCGCGTTCCGGGAGGAAAGCGCCAAGGGGAAATCCTGAGCCGCGTTCAGGATCAGCCCTCATTCTTGTACGCTGCCGTAGCTGTCTGATGCGGTTGTGCGGCGAAGATGCGCGTTTTAGGATGGAGGGGATGGGGGTGCCACACAGCACGCCCGCAAAGGAAAGACGAAAGTATCTCGTGCTCAAGGCCGGAGCCTCGAAGGCGAGGCGGGTGGCTGGAAAGAGTTGGCGCGATGATGGAGAGAAGTCGCGCGGTCTGAAGTACCCCGGTTGCCTTGCCGGCCACTGACCATGCATAGTGGCCGGCGCGGCGGAGGGGTCGATGATGAGATTGCATGCGCTTGTTCTGATGGTGCTTCTCGCGCCCGCCGCGGCGCATGCCGAACGCCGCTGCGGCTGGCTGGAGAATCCCTCGATGGCGAAATGGTCGCTCATCGATGCCGGCGGCGGCTGGACCATCATGGACAATGGCAGCGGCTACAAGGCGGCCGAGGGAATGGACAAGATCCCCGATCTGACGGCCGGCGAATTTGTCTACACCTATGCCTCGCATGGTTATGCCTGCGCCTGCATGGACGTCGACACCGACGGTGAGGAGGGGATCACCCGTATTCACTCCGTGCGGCAATTGCCGCTCTCGCGGTGCCGGAACGACGCCGCGATCCGCTGGTTCCTCGATAAGGATCAGTGATCCCGGCTACCGGTGGGGGCGTCAGACCTCCGAAAAACACATGAAGCAAATGGTCGCTATTGTACTGGGGCGGGTGCGGCTGGAACTTTGTCGTGCGCGCTGTGTTTGAGGTCGGCTCACAGGAGAAGACGATGCCGTCTACGCAACCGCACTCGGCCCCGCGCAATTTCCAGTTCCCCGGTGAACAGCGGCAGGGCGACCCGACCATGGGGACGATCAATGCCGAGCTTGCCGACAAAGGCTTTCTGGTCACCAGCACCGACGAGCTTATCACCTGGGCGCGCACCGGCTCGCTGATGTGGATGACCTTCGGTCTTGCCTGTTGCGCCATCGAGATGATGCAGATGTCCATGCCGCGATACGATGTCGAGCGCTTCGGCGTCGCCCCGCGCGGAAGCCCAAGGCAGTCGGACCTGATGATCGTGGCGGGTACGCTGTGCAACAAGATGGCGCCTGCGCTGCGGAAGGTTTATGATCAGATGCCGGAACCGCGTTACGTCATCTCCATGGGCTCCTGCGCCAATGGCGGCGGCTATTACCATTATTCCTATTCCGTCGTGCGCGGCTGCGACCGGGTGGTGCCGGTCGACATCTATGTTCCCGGCTGCCCCCCGACGGCCGAAGCGTTGCTCTACGGCATTCTGCTCCTGCAGCGGAAGATCCGGCGCAACGGCAGCATCGAGCGGTAGCTCGCGATCCTTTACCGAATTGCTTACCATTTTTCGCACGCCCCTCCTTTGCGGCGGAAACTTCCGAGCGGGAGTTGCGTTAGGACGGTGACCGGGGATGTGTCCACCGGCGAGCCTGCGATGGGAGGAGGAGGATCCATGAACGTCATGATCGTTGAAGACGAGGGTCTTGTCGCCATGGAACTCGAACGCATCGCGCAGGATGCCGGACACCAGACCGTCGGACCGGTTTCGACCACTGAGCAGGCGCTCGCCTATGCTCCGAAAAGCGATGTCGCGCTCGTCGATCTCAGCCTCGCCGACGGTGCCAGCGGCGCGCAGCTCGCACGCCGACTGATCGATCGCTACGGCGTCGACGTCATCTTCGTGACCGGGAGTCCGGAAAGCGTCGGAAACGGCATTGAGGGCGCGCTCGATGTGATCGCCAAACCCTTCACCGACGAGAGGATCACCCGCGCGCTAGCGCGGGCGCAATCGCTGCGCAGAGACTACGAAGGCAGGAACGCTGTTTTCTGAGCGAGTAAAGTTGTATTCTTCCGTTGCCACTGTCGCCGGGAAGAGATGTCAGGATGAAGCACGCGCTCTTTGCCGTTTTCTTCGCTCTTACGGCCTGCGCCAGCACCGCCGGCGGCCCGCAGCCTCTTCCGGATAGTCTCACCTATGGCGGAAAACTCGTGCGTTCACCTTATCGTCCGGGAACGGTGGTCCAGCACACCTTTCTCGGCGCCTTCGGCTACCGCGTCTTCGAGACCTATGTCGTTCAGCCGGACGGAACGCTCAAGCTGACCTCGCAGACCACCGGACCGGATTTCCTCTGGCGATGATACAAGGCAGCATTTTCAGCGAGGCCAGGGTTCATCCCGATATGATCGCCGGCGCATCCATTGCGCTATAGCCGACATTCAGGTGATCGATCGCCAATTGGACGAATGCCTTGACCAGGGGCGACAGGTGCTGACTGCTGGGATAGACGACATGTAGGCCGCCGGCTGGGGTCGTGTAGCCGTCGAGGACGCGTTGCAATCGGCCATCGGCGATGCAGGCTGCGGCGACGCCGTGCGGCAGTTGCGCAATGCCGTAGCCGGCGATCGCGGCGGCCATGACCGCCTGCATCTCGTTGGCGGCGAAGCGTCCCGATACCGTTACCGTTTCCCGAATGCCCTCGCCCTCCAGCACCCAGTGCGCATTGGCCGCCGACCGACCGGCGATGACGCAATCGTGGCTGGCGAGGTCCTCCGGCCGATCCGGCGCGCCACAGCGGGCGAGATAGTCGGGGCTAGCACAGAGAATCCGGTAGGTCGATCCGAGCTTGCGGGCGATCAACGTCGAATCCTCCAAAATGCCGGTGCGGAAGGCGAGGTCGATGCCGTTCTCGATGAGATTGAACCGGTCGTCGGACAGGCGCAACTCCACCCTGGTTTTCGGGTAGGCCGCCAGGAAATCGAAGATGGTGGCGGAGAGGAAATGACCGCCGAAGCCGACGGGCGCGGAGATGCGGATCGTGCCGGCGGGCTCGGCCCGCGCCTCGGCCAGCCGAAGGTTCGCCTGCTCGAGGGTGCGAAGCGCCTCACTGCTCTCCTCGTAATAGAGGCGTCCCGCATCCGTCAGCCTGAGGCTGCGGGTGGTTCGCTGCAGGAGCCGCACGCCGAACTCGCGCTCCAGCGCGGCGATACGACGGCTGACCGTGGTCTTCGGCATGGCAAGCAGGCGGGCGGCGGCGGTGAAGCTGCCGGCCTCGACGACGCGGGCAAAGACGACGATGTCGTTGAGATCGAGCATTGTATTCACCAGTGGCACGATGTTTCTCAATCTTAGGCTATTATGGTTTAATGCGGCAAGCCTTACCTCTGGCTCATCGCCAACCACAAGGAGCAGAGACATGAGCAAGGAAAGAAGCGTGCTGGTAACCGGCGCGACCGGACAGCAGGGCGGCGCGGTCGCTCGCGCATTGGTGGCGCGGGGCCACCGCGTCAGGGCGATCTGCCGAAGACCGGAGAGCGACAGCGCCAGGCGCCTGGCCGCGGCGGGCGTCGAAGTCGTCGCCGGTGATCTCGACGATGCCTGGTCGGTGACGCAGGCTGCGAGCGGGGTCGATACGATGTTCCTGATGGGCAACAGCTACGAGGCCGGGACGGATGCGGAAACCCGCCAGGGCATCACCGCCGCGAATGCGGCCAAGGCTGCCGGTATCGGGCACTTGATTTATTCCTCCGTCGCCGACGCCGATAGAAAGACGGGCATTCCGCATTTCGACAGCAAGTTTCTGGTCGAGCAGCATATTGCCGGGCTCGGCGTTCCCTACACGATCAGCGCGCCCGTCGCCTTCATGGAAAACACCGTGGCGCCCTGGGCCATAGACGCGCTGCGCCAGGGCGTCTACGCCGCGGCCCTGCCGTCCGGGCGCGCGCTGCAGCAGATCTGCCTTTCCGATATCGGCGCCTTCGTCGCGGCCTTGGCCGAACGGCGCGAACGGGTGTTCGGCAGGCGTTTCGACATCGCCGGCGACGAATTGTCCGGCGAGGATCAGGTGAAGATCCTGTCGGAAGTGCTCGGTCGTCCGATCGGCTATCAGGAATTGCCGATTGCCGCGATGCGGCAGCAGAGCGAGGATGCGGCGCTGATGTATGAATGGTTCGACCGCACTGGCTATGACGCCGACATCGCCTCGCTTCGCGGCGATTTTCCTGACGTCGGCTGGCATCGTTACGACGATTGGGCGCGCGGGTTTGATTGGAGCGTTCTGAATAAAGCTGGCGGCTGACGCGCTCCACGGCGGTTGACGGGTGGCAGATCCTCGGCGCAGGGCCGAGGACAAGGGGGAAGGAGATCTGGTGGATCGACAGCGATTATCCGCTTGCGGCCGCCGGCGGCGCGTTCATAATGAGCCATCGTCCTTGGGGGGAGGAGGCTTTCATGCCGTCTAGTTTTCATGTCGAAAGTGCGGATGGGTATGAGCGGCTGATGGGCCGCTGGAGCCGGAAGCTGGCGCCGATGCTCATCGATTTTGCCGGGCTGGCGGATGGCGATCGCGTGCTCGACGTCGGCTGCGGCACCGGCAGCCTGGCGTTTACGCTTGCGCAAACGCCCAGCCTGCGGGAGATCGCCGCCATCGATTATTCTCCGGTCTTCGTCGAGGCGGCGAAACGGGCCAATACCGATCCACGCATATCGATCCAACAGGCGGATGCCTGCGCCTTGCCTTTCGCGGACGACCGTTTCGACAGGGCGATTTCGCTGCTGATGCTGCATTTCGTGCCGGAGGCCGGCAAGGCGGTGGCCGAGATGGCCCGCGTCGTCCGCCCCGGCGGCGTGGTCGCTGCCGCCGTCTGGGACCATTACGGCGGTATGTCGAATATGCGAATGCTGTGGGATACGGCCGTCATGCTCGACGAGGACGCGCTGCCGCTGCGCCGCCGATATTGTTTCCAGCCGATGATGCGGCCGGGGGAAATGAAACAGACCTTCATCGCGCAGGGCCTTTCCGACGTCGAGGAAACCTCGCTCCTGGTGCGGATGGATTATCTTTCCTTCGACGATTATTGGCAGCCGATCGCGGCCGGCGAAGGGCCACTCGGCAGGTATGTTGCGGGACTCGAGCCGGACAAGCGAAAGGCCGTCGACGCTGCCATTCGGGCCGCCTATGAGTCTGGCGAGCCGGACGGGCCGCGGTCGTTTGCATCGGTGGCGTGGGCGTGCCGGGGCAGGGTGGCTTGAGACGGTCGGGCGGATGCGCCGGTTGCGATGAAGAGCGCCGGGGGCATGCGCCAGTGCTCAAGAGAGCCTCATCCGCAGGGGCTTCGAAGGACGAGGTGGGTGCTGCGGCGGCGAAAAGATGCAAGGAGCGAGGTTGATGCGCGTGCTTCGAGGCTCCGCCCTCTCGGGCTGCGCACCTCAGCATGAGGAAAGCTGGAGGATGCCACCAAGGGCCCGAGAGAGCCTTATCCTGAACTGAAGCCACCCACTGCAATCGGAGCATCCTTCATCTTCCGCGCATGAAACCTGAGCCTTTTCAGTAGATTACAAATCGTCCATGTCGTGATATCGCCGCATTTCCTACAGATTCCCGTCGCAATCGGCTGTCAGCCTGTCACCATCAAGTGATCAGGAGGTGATCGGGCATGAGCCTCTCTTTCCCGACGATGGCGGCGATCCGATTCGGTTATGGTTTCCGGCCGGGCGAGGTGGCGCCGCAAAGCAAGGATGAGCTGATCGGGCAATTGTCCAAAGGGGCGGCGGCAACGCCGGATTTTCCGCTCGGCGGCCCCGACATGCGTCACCGGGCGATCCTCAGCCTGCAGGACCAGCTGAAGCAGATCCGGGAAGATGCCAAGACGGTCACCGACGATCCGACGCAGCGCGAGATGCGCAAGGCTGTGCAGCGCCAGGCGCAGCAGCAGTTTCAGCACGATGCGAACTTGCGGCTGATGCAGGCGGTGCTGTCGCCCTACGGCTTTTACGAGCGGCTTTCGACCTTCTGGACCGATCATTTCTCCACCAGCGCCAACAAGAGCCTGCCGATGCGTCTTATCGTGCCGCTCTACGAGGCCGAGGCAATCCGGCCGTTCATATCGGGCAGTTTCGGCGATCTCCTGCGCAGCGCCACCGCTCACCCCGCCATGCTGATCTACCTCGACCAGGCGGATTCGCTCGGGCCGGATTCGGCCGGCGGCGTCAAGCGCAACAAGGGGCTGAACGAAAATCTCGGCCGCGAACTCCTGGAACTGCACACGCTCGGCGCCGGCAGCGGCTATACCCAGGCGGATGTTACCGCTGCGGCCATGGTGCTGACGGGGCTCACCATCGACCGCAAGGAGATGGATATCGCCTTTCGGCCGAACATTTCGGAGCCCGGCACGCATCAGGTGCTCGGCGTCAGTTATGGCGGGCGCCGGCGCTCGCGCGAGGATTATCTCGACATGCTCGATGACCTCTCGGTCCATCCGAAGACGGCGGCCCATATCAGCCGCAAGCTCGCGGTGCATTTCGTCTCCGACCAACCAGACGAGGGGATGGTCTCCGATATGGCGGCCGCGTGGAAGAAGACGGATGGCGACCTCACCGCCGTCTATACCGCCATGCTCGACCATCCCGCCGCCTGGCAAAACGAGGGCGCCAAGGCGCGTCAGCCGTTCGATTTTGTTGTTGCCGGTCTGAGGGCGCTGAATGCGGGGCCGGTCAACGGCGTCGTCGGCAGCTTCCTGGCAGCCAATCAGCAGGGAACGGATGAGGGCGATATGGCGGCCAATACACCTGGCATGGCGGGAGCGCCAGTGACGACGGATCCCGCCGGAGAGGCGAGGGACAAGCGGCTCAAGGCCTTTCGGGCGGCGCGGGCATTGGGGCAGGGGGCGCTGAAGCGCATGGGCCAGCCGACCTGGCTGCCGCCGAGCCCTGCCGGTTTCGAGGAAGGCTTTTCCGCCTGGATCACCGGCAGCCAGCTCGCCGAGCGCCTGGCCTGGGCAAGGCAGGCTGCGGCGCAGTTCGGCCGCGACGAGGATCCGCGCGAGTTCCTGAGATCGACGCTTGCCGATGCCGCGCGCGATGAAACGATCCGCGTGGTGTCGCAGGCGCCGAACAAGATCAGCGGTTTGACGCTGACGCTGGCATCGCCGGAATTCAACCGCCGATAGGAGGCTCCCAATGAACCGGATTTCGCTTTCCCGCCGCGGCTTTCTGACCTCGGCCTGCTGTCTTGCCGCCGCCCCCGTCTTCACGCCGGTCACCTTTGCGGCAATGCCGGGCGATAATCGTTTCGTCACCATCGTGCTGCGCGGCGCGATGGACGGGCTCGACCTGGTGCAGCCTTACGGCGACGCCGGTTTTGCCGCGCTCAGGCCGACCCTGGCGCTGACGCCGGATAGCGGACTTCTCGATCTTGATGGGCATTTCGGCCTCAATCCCGCCGCCGCCGAACTGATGCCGCTCTGGAAGAGCCGAGAACTCGCCTTTATCCATGCGGTGTCGACGCCCTATCGCGACCAGCGCAGCCATTTCGACGGCCAGGACATGCTGGAATCCGGCGGCGAACATGTCGCCGAGGAAAAGACCGGCTGGCTGAACCGGGCGCTCGCGGTCATTCCCCGCTTGGATGCGCGCAAGGCGATCGACGTCAACACGTCGACGGAGCTGATCCTCTCTGGGCCGAACAATGTCGACGTCTGGGCTTCGGATTCCAATCTGGCGCCGGCGCGTGACGAGATGCAGTTCCTGGCGCGGCTCTATGCCGGTGATCCGCCATTCGCTCAGGCACTTGCCGAGGCGACGCGAGCCGACAGCGCTGCGATGATGATCGAGCCGGACGGCGAGCGCGGCGGGAAGATCGGCGACCTCGCGGCGCTCGCGGCCAACATGCTGAAGGGCGATTACCGCATCGCCAGCTTCTCGATCACCGGGTGGGACACCCATATCGGCCAGGCCGGCCAGTTCAAGCGGCCGGCAGGGGATCTCGCCCAGGCGATCAACACGCTGAAGACGACGCTCGGCCCCGAGATATGGGCAAAGACGGTGGTGCTCGCCACGACGGAATTCGGCCGCACCGTCCGCCAGAACGGCTCCGCCGGGACCGACCACGGCACCGGCGGCTGCGCCGTCCTTGCCGGCGGCGCGATCAACGGCGGCCGCATCCTCGGCCGCTGGCCGGGGATCGGCGATGGCCAGCTGCTCGACGACCGCGACCTGATGCCGACGGCCGATGTGCGCGAGGTGGCGGCGGCGATGCTCTACCGGCAGTTCGATGTGGGCGTGGATGATCTGACGGGGAAGGTATTTCCCGGGCTGGGCTTTGATAAGGGGTCGCAGTTTTTGAAGGTGTGAGAGAGGCGGCACGGCACAACGACCAGCCCTCATGGTGAGGAGGCCCGAAGGGCCGTCTCGAATCACGGGGGCAGGTGGCTTGGCGTCACGCCAGCATCCGCACTCGGCGAAGCGGAGGCCAGCCCCGTCCTTCGAGGCCCCTGCGGGGCACTTCAGGATAGGCTGGGGAGAGGGCGCGACCTTCCAACGAGGTTTGAGAATTTGCCGCTGCCCGGCCCTTCGCTTTCTCTCAGGGCGTTCGGTCCTGCGATCGATTCACTGGATCGATCGCTCCCGCTTCGCGGGATCGGGCCTCACTCCAACACATCATAAAGCCTGAAGATGAAGCTCACCTGGTAGAGCAGGTTGGCGATGACGAAGATTGAGTGGAAGCGGCGGTTCGCGGTCCAGGCGGCGAGGGCGCAGAGCAGGATGTAGACGATATTGCGGGCGGGATATTCCCAGCCGAGCGAGAGGATGCGCTCCGGACCTTTGATCGCCGTGTCGAGGATATCGACGGCGTAGATCAGGCCGAGGACGCCGAAGAACCATTTACGCCGCGAAATGAAATATTCCTCGTAGCCGCCATATTCATCGAGGCTCGCCGGGAAGAGCAGGGCGCAGAGCAGGAAGAACAGGCTGCAGAAGCAGACGAGGAAGAGATAGATGCCGAAGCCGATGACGGGCACGGCCTGCAGGCGATATTCCCACCACCAGATATGGATGATGAAGAGGAACAGGGACAGCGCCCAGCCGAGATGGACGACATAGACCCGCGCCTTGGCCGGGTGTTGGACGATACCGGCCACGCCGGTCAACAGCCTCGCGAGCGAAAGGCTGATGACCATGCCCATCACCACCTTGATATGAAGGAAGACCTCCGGCGAGCTGACCGTTTCCATGGTGTCGATCCCGGCCCGTCACTCCTCGGGGACTTGCTTGGGCTTGCCCTCTTCGTCGAGTGCCACCATGATGAAGGTGGCGGCGGTGACCTTTTCCATCTTTGCGTAACGCGAGCGGTGCGCCCAGGCTTCGACAATCAGCGTAATCGAGGTGCGACCGACGCGGTCGATATCGGTATAGACCGATAGCGTGTCACCGATTTTAACCGGCAGCTCGAAGGCCATTTCCTTGACGGCGGCGGTGACGACGCGGCCCTTGGCGCGCTCGGCGGCGCGAATACCGGAGGCAAGGTCCATCTGCGCCATGACCCAGCCGCCGAAAATATCGCCGGCCGGATTGGCATCGCCCGGCATGGCGAGCGTGCGCAGCGTCAGTTCGCCTCTCGGCTTGGCGGCATCGGTCATGGAAGGTTCCTTCAGGCTGGGTGTTACGATTCTGCAGCCACGTTAGGCGAACTCGTTGTGTGGACCAATCCCTTTCGGCGCCAGCAATGTCGGCAGTGCAAATATCGCGGCCGTCATCGAGCTGAAATCTCATTCGATTCAGCGGGTTGAATTTTACAACCGATACTTCACCTTACGTTGTTTGATCACCTTCTAATAAAACTTTACGCTCCAGTAATTGCGGTGCTTCACAATGAAAGCGGTCTCAAATCCAAGAATCGCCGGGAACCCTCATGCGTAACGTCAAAATATCCACCCGTCTTTACTGCCTCGTCGGCTTCACGCTTGCCGTGCTCGCAGCGACGATGATCTTCTTTCTGAACTATTCCTATTCCGAGCTGGAAGCGGAGCGGAAGGCGGGGCTGGAGAAGATGGAGGCGACGGCGCTCGGCATTTTCGACAAATATTACAAGATGGAACAGGCGGGTACGATGACCCGCGAGCAGGCGCAGGCGGCCGCCAAGGACGTGATCGGCGCCATGCGCTACGGCGCCGACGGCTATTTCTGGATCAACGACATGCGCCCCGCCATGGTGATGCACCCGATCAAGCCGCAACTGAACGGTACCGATATCTCCCAGATGAAGGACCCGACGGGCAAGTTCCTGTTCGTCGAGTTCGTCAACAAGGTGAAGAAGGACGGCAAGGGCTTCGTTGATTATTACTGGCCGAAGCCGGGCGCCGATGAGCCGGTGCTGAAATATTCCTATGTCGCCGGTTTCAAGCCCTGGGGCTGGATCGTCGGCACCGGCGTCTATGCCGATGACCTGGCGGCGCTCTATCGCCAGAATGCGATCTGGGCTGCAGCGCTTTGCCTGCTTGGCGCGGCCGCCACCATTGCGATCGCCTATGCCATCGTCCGCAGCGTAACGGCGCCGATTGCAGGGTTAAAGACGGCGATGAACGCGATTGCTGCCGAGGGAGCATCCGTCGAGATCGCCGGCAGCGAGTACCGTGACGAGGTCGGACAGATGGCCAAGGTGCTGCTGGTTCTGCGTGACTCCGTCGACGAGCGCAGAGCGCTGCGCGGCCGCGAAGACGAGAGGCAGCGGCAGATCGAGGAAGAACGTCGCGGCAACGAGGCGAGCCTGCGGGCGGCCTCCGAACGCCAGACCCATGCGATGCAGGCGCTCGGTGTCGGCCTGGAGAAGCTTGCAAGCGGCGATCTGACGGTTTCGATCGGCGATATCGGTGACGACTACGGGAAACTGCGCAGCGACTTCAATGCCGCCGTCGATGCGCTGAACGGCGTCATCCATGCGATCGCCGAATCGAGCCGCGTCGTCAACGACAGCGCGTCCGACATCAGCGAGGCGACCGGTAATCTGTCGAAGCGCACGGAGCAGCAGGCGGCCGCACTCGAAGAAACGGCCGCAGCGCTCGACGAAATCACCGCGACGGTCAAGACCGCATCCGAGCGGGCGAACGAGGCGCGCGAGATGGTGGCCGAAACCAAAGCGAGCGCCGGCCGCTCCGGCGACATCGTCCGCAACGCCGTGACCGCGATGGGCCGGATCGAGGAATCCTCGAGTCGCATCAACCAGATCATCTCTGTTATCGACGAGATCGCCTTCCAGACGAATCTGCTGGCGCTGAACGCCGGCGTCGAGGCTGCGCGGGCCGGCGAGGCGGGCCGCGGCTTCGCCGTCGTCGCCCAGGAAGTGCGCGAACTTGCCCAGCGTTCCGCCAATGCGGCCAAGGAGATCAAGGAACTGATCAGCCGCTCGGCTGCGGAAGTCGAGGGCGGGGTTGCGCTGGTGCGCTCGACAGGTGACGCGCTGCTGGAGATCGAGGCGCTGGTCAACCAGGTGAACGACCATGTCGCCTCGATCGCGACGGCGGCGCGCGAGCAGTCGACGGGGCTCAACGAGATCAACAGCTCCGTCAATCACATGGATCAGATGACGCAGCAGAACGCGGCGATGGTCGAGGAGACGACGGCGGCCAGCCGCACGCTTGCCGACGAAAGTACGCAGCTGAAGACGCTGCTTGCGAATTTCCGCCTGCGCGAGGCGGGGCGGCCGACCGAGACCCGATACACACGGGCAGCGTGAAAAACAGCAAAGATCAAAGGCCGGGCGACCGGCCTTTTTTAATTCCCACCCTTCAGATTGTGCCGGTAAGTTTTCATTCACCGTTTTTAATTAAAAATGAACCGAGTTTTTTCGGTCACTCTGCGGCCGGCCCATGGAAGCGATAAGAGTATGGCGTTTGTTTCCTTTCCGCGGCGAGCCTTCCTGCCCGTGCTGCTCTCGGCGGCGCTGACCACCTGTTCGATCAGCGATGGGCTGGTGCCGCCGGCCAATGTCGACAATGGCACCCGGGTCAGTTCGATTTCACCGTCTCGCGGTGCCGCGCGTATGGCGCGTGCGGAGCGCCTTGCGCCCGCGGAAACTCAGGCCTCCTATCCCGTCTCCGGCGGGCCTGTCGGCAGCAGCCAGGGCTCGGTCGATTATCTCGATACGCCGAACCTTGCCGGCACCGGGCACGCGGCACAGGCGCCGCAGACGCTGGCCGCGCCGGAATCCCATGGCCGCAAGCTGCCGATGATCGACAGCGACGAGGCGCTGGCGGCAGGCCAGCCGAACGGCAACTGGGGCGGCACGCAGAACCTTGCTGTCCCGTCCGGCGGCGTCAACATGGATGAAGAGCTCGGGGCCGAACCGGTCGTCGGGCTGGCGCAGGAACAGCAGCAGCAGATCGCCGAGGGCAACGCCAGCGAACCCGTCGTCGACGGTATCGGCACCGACAACCCGGCTCAGATCAATCAGCCAGTGCGCCAGTCCGCACCCCGGGCAATGCCGCAGCCGGCAGCGCAGGCTGAGATGAGCCGAGCCCCCGCCTGGAATGACGGCAGTCCTGTCTTGGAGCCGACCCGCGTTCCCGAAGAGGACGAGAGCGAGGAAGTCGCGATGCTCCGGCCGAACAACCCGATGATGAGCCGGCCCGCCGCACCGGTCGATCCGAGCGTCATGCCGGCTTCCGAGCTCGCCTGCCGGCGTGAACTGAAGCGCATGGGCGTGCTTTTCGACGAGAAGCCGCCGATCTCGCAGGGACCAGCCTGCCAGGTGCCTTATCCGGTGTCGCTGAAGGGGCTTTCCGGTAACATCGGCGTGCAGCCGGCCGTGACGCTGAACTGTCAGGTGACGCTCGCCTTCGCCAAGTGGGTGAAGAACGAGCTGGCGCCGTCGGCCCGCTTTCGCTACTGGAGCGGCATCAAGACGATCCAGCCGCTCGGCGGCTATTCCTGCCGGCGCATGAACAACAGCCGCCAGAGATATAATCCGATGTCGGAACACGCCCGCGGCAATGCCATCGATGTCGGCAAGTTCGTGCTGAAGAACGGTCACGCGATCGACGTGCGCAAGAAGGGCCTGTTCTCCTATCGCGAGGGCCGGCTCTTGAAGGCGGTGCGCACAGACAGCTGCCGCTATTTCAATACGGTGCTCGGACCGGGCAGCAACCCCGAACACTGGAACCACTTCCATTTCGATCTGCGCTCCCGCAAAAGCGGAAAGGTTTATTGCGATTAGAAGAGGGTTCATCCCAGCCGCCGGACGCGCTATGGACCTGCGAGGCGCAGTGCTATTGGAAAGTCTGATCCATGAGCTATGAATTTCATGTCGGCCAGAAGGTCGTCTGCATCAACGATACCTTCAAGCATGTCAGCATCGACCAGCTCATCCGCAAGGGCGAGATCTATACGATCCGCTGGGTCGGCGAATATACCCATTATGTCGACGGCACCTTCATCGGCGTGAAGCTTGCGGAAATCCACCGCGGCAATGATGACGGGCCGGAGGGCTATGGTGCGGCCGATATGCCCTATCGCGCGACGCGCTTCCGGCCGCTGGTGAAGGACAAAATCGCATCGCTGCGCAAGCTTCTGGCGCCGACGCCCGATGCGCCGGTGGAGCCGAAAGAAAAGACCAGGAAGAAAGAGAAGGTCTGAGGGACCGGTTGTATAAGAGCGCCGTGCGTCCCTTCGGACGCACAAATGACGCTCTAACGCTATAAATCTGCATCGTGCTTTCGAAAAATCGATTCCGAATTTCGGGCCGATGCGCCCGTCTTCCGGCTGAGAGACAGGCCGGTTTGCCTGCTGAGCTCGAGAACGCCATCGCGCGCTTAATCTTTGCTGTTCCCCTGTACGGTCAAATTTATGAGGATTTTGCCGAGCTCAGGCAAAGCCAGCTCCGTTTCGCATTCGATCGCGGCAGCTCTAAACCATCTGAGCTCGGTGTGTTCGTCGTCAATCAGTTGCGGGCGGCCTCGCCACCGATCGATGCGATAGATATGAAAAGTGGCGGATGTAGCGGATTGGCCTTGCCACCCGAACTTTGTCACAAATTGCCAGAGCTCCGGCGTCACGCCGATTTCTTCCATGAGTTCGCGGCGCATTGCCGTCTCGACATCTTCGCCATCCTCGACATGGCCGCCGGGGAGGCTCCAACGATCCGGATGCTGGTTGCGCCCGGCACTTCGCCTTGCGAGGAGAACGCTTCCATTCTTGATGAGGGCGCCCATCGCGATCTCGGGCATGTCGTCTTCTCCTTTATGTCGGCAAATGCCGGCAACGCCGCGCTTTTTCCGGACGGTCTCCCCTTGAGAGGGCGGCGGGCTCCGCTTTGGCGCACTCCCTTCGCCTACCACGGAGGCGTCCCAATATCGCCGCCCCGTGCCTTCAGAACTTCAAGTTTATGCCCAGCTTGCCGGCTTCGAAGAAGCGGCTGAGCGAGGTGACTTTCTGCCTATTGGGAATACATGTATTCTCCAGCAGGCAGGCATCTCGCAGATGCAAGCCGCTTCAAACGCCGAATTGAACATGGGAGCTCGCGTCACGCAACCGAGTTCAGCGCCTCGCGCCGGGTGGGCTGAGTGCACCACACAGCGTCATAGACCAACCGATTTTCAGTGGCTCCGGATTTCCGGTTCCGAGCCGGCATGCTTTCGATCTTTCAACGCTCTCCATTCGTAAGGAACCAGATCATGACGATGAACAGACGCGCTTTCTCGGCCGCCCTCGTTGCCGGCGCCGCCGCCTCTCTTCTAGCCACCCGCATGGCCGCGACATCAGCTCTCGTCAAAGCACGCAATATCGTGCTTGCGCATGGGCTGTTTGCCGACGGTTCTTGTTGGACCGAGGTGATCACGCGCCTGCAGGCGGCCGGGCTGAACACCACGGCGGTGCAAAACCCGCTGACGACATTGCCCGAGGCCGTCGCCTCGGTAAAGCGGGTGCTCGATCGCCAGGATGGCCCGACGGTTCTGGTCGGGCATTCGTTTTCCGGCATGATCGTCACGGAGGCCGGCGTGCACCCCAATGTTTCGGCGCTTGTCTACGTCGCTGCGCGGGCGCCTGATGCGGGTGAGGATTATACCGCTCTTGCCAAGACTTTCCCGACGCCGCCTGCTTCCGCCGGCATCGTCTTCGACGGTGACGAGGGGCGTCTGAGCGAAGCGGCTTTCCTGCATGATTTCGCCGGCGACCTGCCGGAAGCCAAGGCAAAGGTACTTTATGCCGTGCAGCAGCCGTTCCAGAAGGCGCTGCTGACCGGCAAAACGACGCAAGCCGCCTGGCGCTCCAAGCCGAGCTGGTATGCGGTCTCGACCGAGGACCGGACAATCAATCCCGATCTCGAACGCTTCATGGCCAAGCGCATGGGCGCGAAGACCATCGAGGTGCAGGCCAGCCACCTCTCGCTGATCTCTCATCCGGATGAAATCGCCCAGCTGATCCTGGAGGCGGCGGGGGCCGCAGCCTGACGCACATATCCGGGGAGGAGCGCAGATCCGGAATGCTCAGTCTGGTAATGTCATGGCCGATGCCCATGGCCGGAGGGAAGCGGCAGCAAGGCTTGCGCCGCCGCAGCTTTCACGCGACAAAACGGGATGAGCATTCCCAAGAAACATCCCTTCGCCTTCGATCCGACCTACGGCATGCGGCTCGAAGAGCTTCTTGCGATCGAGCCGCCGGAGGAGCCTGCGGGCTTCGATGCGTTCTGGGAGGCGCGGTATTTGAAGGCGTTGGCAGTCGATCCGCAGCCGGTGCTTTCTCTGAGCAAGTTCAGTCATCCCGACTGGCACGTACTGGACCTCGTCTATCTCTCGACCGGTACGTTCAAGATCGGTAGCTGGCTGCTGCTGCCGCGTGAAGGCGGGGTACGGCGGGGTCTCGTCGTCGGGCATGGGTATGGCGGGCGGGATCAGCCTGACTTCAACCTGCCGGTCGAGGAAACGGCGGTGATCTTTCCGTGCTGCCGGGGGCTGTCGCTGAGCAGGCGTCCGCCGATTTCCGCGAACCCGTCCTGGCATGTGCTGCACGATATCGACAAGCGGGACGCCTATATCATCGGCGGCTGCGTCGAGGATATCTGGCTTGCCGTCTCGACGCTTGTTACGCTCTATCCCTGGCTCTCAAGCCATATCGGCTATAGCGGCATCAGCTTCGGCGGCGGTGTCGGGGCGATGGCGATCGCCTATGATCCACGTATCGATCGCGGTCATCTGGCGCTGCCGAGCTTCGGTCACCAGCCGCTGCGACTGAAGCTGCCGAGCGTCGGCAGCGCGCAATCGGTGCAGGACTATCAGGCGGAACACGGAAACGTGCTGGAGACGCTGCGCTTCTACGATGCGGCGACCGCGGCGCGGCGGATCGATGTGCCGATGCTGACGGCAGTAGCGCTTTTCGATCCCGCCGTCGCGCCGCCCTGCCAGTTCGCTGTCGCAAATGCGATACGGAAATATAATGAAATCTTCATCCTGGACGCCGGTCATTTCGATTACCCTGGAAGCGCTGAGCAAGAGGCGGCGCTCCGCGACAAGATCGGACAGTTCTTCAGGGTGACATGAACCGCGAATATCTCAGCTGGTACAGTCAGCGCCTGCATCGGGAGATGGAGATCTTGGTGTTCGGCCATGCTGGCGCCAAGGTGCTGGTGTTTCCGACGCGGGAGGGGCGCTTTTTCGAATATGAGCAGCTTGGCCTGGTTGCGAGCCTCGCCGACAAGCTTTCGGCCGGTCATTTGCAGCTCTATTGCATCGAGGGACTGGCCGCCGACAGCCTCTACGGCTTCCACCATCATCCGGCCGAACGCATTCGCCGGCATGCGGCGCTGGAGGATTACATCCTCAACGAGGTGCTGCCGCTGATGGCGGCGAAAAACCCGCACGATTGCACCATCGTGCATGGATGCAGCTTGGGCGCCTTCCAGGCGGCGAGCCTCGTCTTCCGCCATCCGCATCTCTTCCGCAAGCTCGTCGCCTTCTCCGGGCGCTACGACCTGACGATGAAAGTGGAAGTGTTCGGCGACCTGTTCGACGGCTATTACGACGACAGGATCTATTTCCACACGCCGACGCATTTCCTGCCCGGTCTCGGCGCGGACTGGCGGCTCGAGCGGCTGCGTGAAATCGACATCGTGCTGACGATCGGCGATGCCGATCCCTTCCTCGACAACAACCGCTATCTCAGCCGGCTGCTCTGCGAAAAGAACATTCGCCATCAGTTGCATGTCTGGGACGGCCGCGCCCACCGCGCCGGCGCCTGGCGGAAGATGGCGCCGCTTTATATCTGATCGGGGCGGCGGTCACGGCCAGCGCAAAGCCGCCGTCGCCACCGGCGCATCCCAGAGCCCGATCTCCCCGTCCGTCAGCAAGGCGAGGGTTACGGACAGGCCCTGCATGTCGAGCGAGGTGACGTAGGTTCCGACAAGCGAGCGCTCGATCGGGATGGCTTTCTCCTCGATGATACGGCGGGCGCAGGCATAGGCGAGGTAGAGTTCGGCGGGCGGCGTGCCGCCGAGGCCGTTGACGAAGAGCAGCGCTTGGGTGCCCGGCATTACTGCGATGTCGGCGATAATGGTCTCGCAGAGATGCCCGATGACGGCGTCGGCGGCGGCGAAGGGCTGCCTGGCATGGCCGGGTTCGCCGTGAATGCCGACGCCCATTTCCATCTCGTCGGGTTCGAGCAAAAACGTCGTGCGCTCGGTCTGCGGCACCGTCACGCCGTTCAGCGCGACGCCCATCGAGCGGATGCGGGTGTTCAGCCCCTCGCCAAGCTGCTTCAATTCGGCGAGCGGCATGCCGCCCTCGGCAGCGGCACCCAGAATCTTTTCGACAATCAGAGTTCCTGCGACGCCGCGCCGGCCGCGACCTTCGCCTGATCTCGATGTCTCGATATCGTCGCTGACGACGATCATGTCGAGGCTGTGGCGGTCACCGGCCATCTCGATCGCCATTTCGAAATTCATCAGGTCGCCGTCGTAATTCTTGACCACGAGCAGGCAGCCGGCGCCGGTATCGGCCTCTTCGATGGCGGCAATAATCTGGCTCGGCGTCGGCGAGGTGAAGATATGTCCGACGCAGGCGGCATCCAGCATGCCCGGGCCGACGAAGCCGATATGCATCGGCTCGTGGCCGGCGCCCCCGCCTGATATCAGCGCCACCTTGCCTGACGTGAGATGGCGGCGGCGGACGCATTTGCGCTCGGTCCCGAACACCACGAAGGTCTCATGGGCGCGCACGAAGCCTTCGACGCTTTCGGCGACCATGGTTTCCGCGGTGTTCATGAACTTCTTCATCAAGCCCCTCCCAAGGCCAAAGACATCACGCTACGTCAGCCCGCTCACACTTCACTGCTCGCTCGCCCCCGAAATCGCGACGATCTTCTGCACCAGATCGGAGATCGCCTCTTCCAGGAGGCGGTTTTTCCTGTCGTCGCCGAAGTCGGGCACCATCAGCGACAGGTGCCGCAATTTCTCGGAATGGCCGAGATCCGGCAGTTTGCCGGGATGGGCGGCCTGATAGGCTTCGAGAAAGCGTTCTTCCTCGGCGGCGCTGAAGTGGCAGACGCGCACGATTGTCGCGAGATGGCGCGCCGGCAGCGGCGTCGCATAGGTCGGACTGGTGATCTGGGTGACGAAGCTGCGGTGCTTGCCGAGCGCCGTCGCCAGGCGCTGGCGCGTGCCGGACGGCCTATTGTCGATGATCTGCGCCAGAATGGACTTGTAGGCGATTATGGCGTCTTCGGTGTCTTCGCGCGCCATCCTACTCTCCGGCTGCCCTGGTGCCGTCGGCGTTGAGGCCGACGATCGCCGATCTTATCGCGGGACGGCGGGCCGGCGCCACGGAAAAATGCCGGAGCCCAGCGGCAAGCAGCCCCGGGAGATAGCGGGGATCGCCGGCCATGTCCCCGCAGATGCTGACGGGTTTGCCGCCGGCAAGTTCTATCGCCTGCTCGATCAGCCGGAGCACGGCGGGGGCTGCCTTGCCGGCATCGACTACGTTGCCGTCGCGGGTGGAGGCGGCGAGATGTTGCGTGAGGTCGTTGGTTCCGAAGGAAAAGAAGGCCGCCGACCCAAAGGTGTCGAGCATCAATGCGGCCGATGGCACCTCCACCATCATGCCGATTGGCGGCATCCGGTGCAGCAACGCGCGGCGGCCGAGCTTTTCGGCCTCCTCGCGGAACAGTTCGCGCATCCTGTCGATCTCGTCGGGAAAGGTCACCATCGGCAGCATCACCGAGAGCTTGCCGAAGATGGCGGCGCGCAGCAGGGCGCGGGTCTGGACGCGGGCGATTTCCGGCCGGGCAAGCAGCAGCCGGATGCCGCGCAGGCCCGGCTCCAGAGCCGGTAGGTCTTCGAGACCGGCGAGCGGCTTGTCGCCGCCGATGTCCAGCATTCTTATGATCACCGGCCTTTCGCCCGCCTGCTCCAGCACGCGGCGATAGATCGCCAGTTGGCGTTCCTCATTGGCGGCATCGGCGATCGAAGTGACTGAAAATTCCGAGCGCATCAGCCCGACGCCCGTCGTTGCCGGATCGAGCGCATCGATCTCGGCGGGATCGTTGATGTTGATGGAGAGAAGGATCGGTACGCCGTCCGCGGTGCGCAGCTCGCCGCTTTCAGTCTTGATGTCGCCGGCTGGCGCGAGCGGCGGGATCAGCATGCCGCCCGCCTCGAGGATGACGGCGCCGGCGTCGCCATCGACGGCGACGGAATCGCCATCCGCTGCTGAAAAACGGCCTGTGCCGACCACCATCGGCACCGATTTCGCCCGGGCGAGCAAAGCGACGTGACCGGCGGCGCTGCCTGCAAACAACGCGATACCGCCGCCCTTCGACCAATCATGGGCGAGGAAGCGGCTCGGCTCCATATCCTTGCCGACGAAGACCGAGCCGGGCGGGAAATCGGCGACCGGGGTGCCGGCGAGCGCGCCGAGCACGCGGTTCTTGATGTCGAGAATGTCGATGGCGCGCGCCCGCATCTGTTCCTCGTCGGCCGCTTCGAGTTCGCCGATATAGGCGTCGAGCGTCGCGACCCAGGCGAAGACGACATTCTCGTCGGCTTTCATGCGCGCGCCCGTTGCTTCCGCGATCGTCGGATCGCGCAGCACCTCGATCTGGAAATCGATGATATCGCGGCTTTCGGCATCGGCGCCATCGGCAAGGCGCTCGAGTTCGCCGATCGAGATATCGATCGCCCTCTCAAGCGCGCCGTAGCCGCCGGCGGTTCCGGACGCGGAAGCAGCCTTCGGCTCCTCCGCGAGGAAGGCCGGGCCGGATGCAATGCCCGGGGACGCTCTCTTTGCTTTCAGCCTAAGCGGTTCTGCCATGTTTCTTTTCCTCATCGAAATTGCGCTCGATGAGTTCCTTCAGCGCGCGGATCGCCTCTTCGGCGAGAATGCCGTCCGCCCGTATTTTGAGGATCGAACCTTTGCGAATTCTCGCACCCATGATCTTGATGATGCTCTTGCCGTTCAGCCAGACGTCGCTGCCGTTGACGGCGACCTCGATCGAGCAGGGGAAGGACTTGGCAAGGCGCGTGAAGGTGACGGAGGGGCGGGCATGCAGCCCGACGCCGTGCTTGACTTCCACCTCCGTCTGGCACTTCAGGTGCAATGGATCGGGCTCCTGTTTTTCACCACGCAATCGGTTCGTCATCAGGGCGACAGTTCCTCTGCCGTGGCGACGACCTTGGCGAGCGACGCGCCCCCTGAGGCTTCGGCGGCGGCGATGACGGCGCCTTCGACGAGCGGGGCGTTGCAGATGGAGACGAGGGCCGAACGGGGAAGGCCCAGCATTTCGATCGCCATCTCACTGTTGGTCTCGGCGCCGCCGAGATCGACGAAGACGGCGACGCCGGCATCGGACCAGGCGGCCTCGATCGCCTTCAGAATGCCGCCGGCATCGGTGCCGAGTTCGCCATGGACATTGCCGCCCGACCAGGCGAGCGGCACGCAGTCGCCGACCATCTGCCGCACCATGTCGGCGATGCCCCTTGCCACCAGTGGCGAGTGGGAGACGATCACAATGCCCACATTTGCGGTCTTTCCATTCATGCCGGTCCTTTCATTCATTCGGGGCGGTGCTCCCCGAGATAGCGGCAGATCGCCGTGGTCAGCAGCGCGCAGCTCGATGCGCCGGGATCGACATGGCCGATCGAGCGGTCGCCGAGATAGGCGGCGCGCCCGCGCATTGCCTTCATCGCGGCGGTCCTATTGGCGGAGCGTTCGGCCTTGCGGGCTACGTCACCGAGCGGAGACCGCTTGGCCAGCGCCGCATGGACGGGATAGAGAACATCGAGTAGCGTCTTGTCGCCGGCGTGTGACCGCCCGCGTCTTGCTACGGCATCGATCGCCTGTTTCAGCACCAGGGAAAAATCGGCCTTCTCCTCGCTTTTGCGAAGCTCGCGGCCGATCTCGATCAGCAGCGTGCCGTAGAGCGGGCCGGCCGCCCCTCCGACATTCATCACCAGCGTCAGGCCGATCTTTTCCACGGCGTCGGGGAAGGGCAGGCTGGACAGGCTCTCGCCCTCGGCGCTCACCGCCTCGCAGCCGCGCCGCATATTGGTTCCGTGATCGCCATCGCCGATGGCGCGATCGAGTGCGCAGAGGTGATCGGCGTTTTCCGCGATCGTCGCGCGGCACACTTCGATCAATCCCGCCACAAGCACCGGTTCCGCCCGCACTGCCTTCCTCCCTGTCGCCCGTCTCCCGCGGGCTTTCGAACTTTACCCGGTCAGGCGAGGCTTGCCGCCACGCCGAACGCGCCGGCAACCGCGACCGCGCCGGGATCGGCGACACCCGCCAGATCCCTTTCGCTGACATAGGAGGCGCGTCCGGCTCTCGCCTTCGTCATCGTTTTCGTCGACTCCGCACCTGATGCCGCTGCCCTTGCCGCGGCAGCGATATCGCCCGACGCGAGCGCCTGCAGGGCAGGCGACAGCGCATCGACCATCGTCCGGTCGCCGACTCCTGCTCCTCCATAGAACGTCATCCTGTCGAGCCCGGCAAGAAGAGCTGCTGATATATCGGCTTTATCGGCCATCGCCTTTGCCGCGGCGGTGAAGAAGATCGATAGCAGCACGCCGCTCGATCCGCCCATGCTGGTGCCGAGGATATCGCCGAGCGAGGCAAGCGTTGCATCCGGCCTGTCGAGCGGCAGCGTGTCGAGGCGGGCAAGCACGCTGCGGGCGCCTGCGGCCACCGTCGAGCCGGTATCGCCATCGCCGACCCGGCCGTCCAGCCGGTTAAGCTCACTTTCCAGAGAGATCAGGTGCTCGCAGAGTGCGGTGATCAGGTGACGGTTCCGGCTGTTCTCGCCTGGTGTCGCCGCGCCGTTCAGGCTGGCCGCCGTCCTCGGCGCAGGGATGACCTTGATCTCGTGGCGTTCGACGGCCGGCATCCAGGCATGCGGCTCGACCGCTGCCGTCAGCGCCGCTTCGCGCGCGCCATCCAGCCGGATCAGCGACAGCGAGAAGCCATTCATGTTGAGCGCGGTCATCATCGGCGCCGGGCCGACGATCAGCCTGACGTGGCGGCCAAGCGGCGAGGACAGCACTGTCTTGGCGATGACGGTCATTTCGAGCGGCGGCACGGCGCCGAGATTGTTGACAAGGAGGGCGTGGTCTGCTCCCTCGCGCAAGACCGGAGTCAGGCGCGCCGCCATGGCAGCGACGATATCGGCGACCGGCTGCAGCGCGATGCGCTCGGCGCCGGGTTCGCCATGGATGCCGAGGCCGAGTTCGCCTTCATCGGCGCCGAGTCGATCCTCATGCGCCTGTCCGGGCACGCTGCAGGTGGAGAGCGACATGCCGAGCGAGACGATATCGCCGGCAGCAGCCGCGGCGTGGGCCGCGACCGTCTTCAGGTCCTCGCCTCTTTCGGCGTGATAGCCTGCGATCTTGTGGACGAACAGCGTGCCGGCGACGCCGCGTGGCTGGTTGATGCCGGGAATGGCGATGTCGTCGGCGACGATGACCATTTCGACGTCGAAGCCCTCGGCGCGCGCCTTTTCGGCAGCAAGGCCGAAATTCAGTCGGTCGCCGGTATAGTTCTTGACGATCAGCAGGGCGCCTTTCGGGCCGGTCACGGCGCGGATCGCCGTCAGCACCGCATCGACGCTAGGCGAGGCGAAGATTTCGCCGGAGACGGCAGCCGTCAGCATTCCCTTACCGACGAAGCCGGCATGGGAGGGTTCATGGCCGGCGCCGCCGCCCGAGATGATCGCCACCTCGGATCTGTCCCAATCCGCGCGCAGGATCACCTTGATGTCGGGAAAGCTGTCGAGACGGGCGAGACGGCTGCTTGTCGTCAGGAGCAGGCCGTCCAGAGCTTCGGTGACGATGGTTTCCTTGCGGTTGAAGAAGTGTTTCATCGATTGAGACCCGTCCGTTTGTTTTTCATGCCATCATCATTTTGTTTGCCGGTCACGACAGGCGCTGTCCAGCCGCATCGAAATAAAGCGGATCGCGCAGTGTCAGGCTGATCCGGTCACCCGGCGCGATCGCCAGATATGGATCCGCGAGTGTGACGAGCTTGTGATTGCCCGCCCTGATATGCAGATGGTTCTGGTCGCCGAGATGTTCGATCCAGTCGACCTCGGCATTGGCGTCCTTGCCGACCACGATATCGAGATGTTCGGTGCGCGCGCCGACCGTTTTGGTCCCGGAGGGCGGATGGCCGCCCGGCAACAGGTCCGCCGGCAGGAGGTTGATATGCGGCTGGCCGAGTCGGGCGGCTACATGCAGGTTGGCGGGATTGCCATAGATCTCGCGCGGCGTTCCCACCTGCATCAGCCGGCCCTCGGCGACGATGCCGATGCGATCGGCCATGGTCATGGCTTCCACCTGATCGTGGGTGACGTAGAGCAGCGTCGAGCCGAGCTCCTTCTGGATGCGCTTCAGCTCCAGGCGCAGTTCGGCGCGCAGCTTGGCGTCGAGCGAGGACAGCGGTTCGTCCATCAGATAGATTGCTGGCCGGCGCACCAGCGCCCGACCAATCGCCACGCGCTGCATCTCGCCGCCGGAAAGCCTGGTCGCGCGGTTTTCCAGCTTGTGGTCGATGCGGACCATGCGCGCGACCTCGCGCACGCGCCGGTCGATCTCCTCCGCGCTCAGCTTGCGCACCGGCGCCTTCAGCGGAAAGGCGAGGTTCTCGTAAACCGTCATGTGGGGATAGAGCGAATATTGCTGGAAGACGAAGGCGACATCGCGCCCGGCCGGCGCTTCGGCCGCGACATTGCGGCCGCCGATCTCGATGCGGCCGCTGTCGGGCTTCTCCAGGCCGGCGATCAGCCTGAGCGTCGTGGTCTTGCCGGCGCCTGTCGGACCGAGCAGCACGACGAACTCGCCGTCTCGAATAAAAAGATCGAGCTCATCAAGAGCCTGGGTGTCGCCGAAGCGCTTGCTAAGATTTCTGAGGACGACATCAGCCATGCCGCGTCTCCTGATAGAGCTGGGATGGCACCGCGCGGCCCGAGACGCAGTCGAAGAGCGCGAGGTTCGCCGGGTTGAATTCGAGACCGACGGTCTCGCCGATCCGGAAGCTGCGGTTGGCGGGAACGCGGGCCTTGATCAGGCCGCCCGGGGTTTCCACTGCTACAACCTGGTTGGTGCCGAGATATTCGCTGCCATAGACCGCGCCACGAAGGGGCGAGGCGTCGCTGAAGCGGATATGCTCCGGCCTGACACCGAGCGCTAGTTCGCTTTCGGCCATGTCCTGATGGATTTCTGGAACGGCAACATTAACACCGTCGAGCAAGATAGACATGTCGCCGCTCTTCAGGCCGGAGGTGAAGCGTATGAAGTTCATTGGCGGCGAGCCGATGAAGTCGGCGACATACATGGTGGCCGGCTTGGCATAGATCTCCTGCGGCGTGCCGAACTGCTCGATGACGCCGTGGTTCATGACGGCGATCTTATCGGCCATCGCCATCGCCTCGTGCTGGTCGTGGGTCACGTAGACGGTGGTGGCATGGATGCGATTGTGCAGTTCGCGCAGCTCATGGACCATGATCTCGCGGAACTCGGCGTCCAGCGTGCCGAGCGGCTCGTCCATCAGGAAGCATTTCGGGCGGCGGACGATGGCGCGGCCGAGCGCTACCCGCTGCCGGTCGCCGCCGGCAAGGCCCGAAACCGAGCGGTTGAGAATATGATCGATCTGCAGCAGGCGGGCGGTCTCTTCGACGCGCTGGCGGATCTCGGCCTTGGGCATGCCCTGCGACAGCAGCGGGAAACCGATGTTCTTGCGCACATTCATATGCGGGTAGAGCGCGAAGAGCTGGAAGACGAAGGCGATGTCGCGGGCGCTTGCGCGGTTGAAGGTGACGTCCTCGCCGTCGAGATGGATCTTGCCGCTCGAAGGCAACTCGAGGCCGGCGATCATGCGAAGCGTCGTCGTCTTGCCGCAGCCGGAGGGCCCGAGCAGCGCCAGGAACTCGCCGTCATGGACGGTGAAGCTCGAATCCTGAACGGCGACGAAGCTGCCGAATTCCTTGCGGAGATTTTCAATCCGAATGTCCGCCATGGTTCACTCCGGGAATTTCGAAACGATGATGAACATGACGGTGCCCAAGAGTAGGGTCACCAGCGAATAGGTGTAGAGCACCAGCAGGAAGGGCTGGAACAGCATCAGGAAGCCGAGCCCGATCAGCACGGTGGCGATATTCTCCATCGGGCCGCGGCGCAGGAAGAATGGCCGTTTCGGGCGGGCAGGGGTGCGGGTGCGTGTTTCGATCAGGTGGCTCATTTGCGGACGGCTCCGAAGGTGATGCCGCGCAGCAGCTGCTTGCGCAGGAGAATGGTGAAGACCAGGATCGGGATCAGGAAGATCGTCGTGCCGGCGGCGACCGCCGGCCAGTCCTGTCCGCCTTCGCCGATGATCGTCGGGATGAAGGGCGGCGCGGTCTGGGCCTCGCCCGAGGTCAGAAGGGCGGCGAAGGCATATTCGTTCCAGGCGAAAATCAGGCAGAAGATCGCGGTGGCGGCAATTCCGGTGGTCGCCTGCGGCAGCACGACCTTGCGGAAGGCTTGGAGCCTCGTATAGCCGTCGATCATCGCCGCTTCCTCGTATTCGCGCGGGATCTCGTCGATGAAGCCCTTGAGCAGCCAGACGGCAAGCGAGACGTTGACGGCGGTATAGAGCAGGATCATGCCGAGTGCGGTGTCCGACAGGCCGAGCTCGCGGTACATCAGGTAGATCGGGATGGCGACGGCGATCGGCGGCATCATGCGCGTCGACAGGATGAAGAACAGCAAATCGTCGGCGAGCGGCACCCTGAAGCGGGAGAAGCCGTAGGCGGCGAGCGTGCCGAGGAAGACAGCCAGGAAGGTGGAGCCGAAGGCGATGACAAGCGAGTTGATGAAGCGCGGCAGGAAGTTCGACGGGCCGGCGATCACCATGTTGCGCTTGCGAGTGACCTCATCGCAGGTGCCGACCGGCGCCGGCAGCGAGACGATATAATCAGGTGTCTGCCGCGTGCGCGTGGTGAAGAGATTGCAATAGCCTTCGAGCGACGGCGTGAAGACGATCTTCGGGGGATAGCTGATCGAATCCGGCGGCGATTTGATGCTGGTCAGGAAGATCCAGACGAGCGGGATGAGGGTGATCAGCGCATAGAGGACGACGATCGTGCCGGCGATGCGCTTGCTGGTGAGGCTCGGCTCGACGACCGAATGGGCGGAGTTGGCGGCGCTCATCTTTGCTTTACCTTGTTCAATGCCTTGACGTAGATGTTGGCGAGGCCGAACACCGCGACGAAGAGGACGATCGCGAAGGCCGAGGCCCGGCCGGTCGCCCAGCTTTCGAAGGCGGCGCGTTTCAGCGTTATCGAGGCGACCTCGGTGACCGAGCCCGGTCCGCCGCCGGTCAGCAGCGTCACCATGTCGAACATCTTGAAATTCTCGATGCCGCGGAAAAGCACCGCGAGCATGATGAAGGGCAGGGCCATCGGCACGGTGATCGACCAGAACTGACGCCAGGGCGATGCACGATCGACCTCGGCCGCCTCGTAGATATAGTCGGGGATCGAGCGCAGTCCGGCGAGGCAGATCAGCATCACGTAAGGCGTCCACATCCAGGTATCGACGATAATGATCGCCCAAGGCGCCAGAGAGACATTGCCGAGCATCTGGACATCGGATGTCGGAATGCCCGACACCAGCGAGACGGCATAGGCGAAGAGGCCGATCTGCGGCTCGTAGAGAAAGCGCCAAAAGTTGCCGACCACGGCGGGCGACAGCATCATCGGGATCAGGATAATCGTCGTCCAGAAGGCATGGCCGCGAAACTTGCGGTCGATCAGGTAGGCGAGCGCAAAACCGATCACCGTCTGCAGCAGGATCGTCCAGAAGACGAAATGGGCGGTGGTCTGCATCGCCTGCCATATATCGGGATCGTTGAGAACGCGTTCGTAATTTCCAAGGCCGACGCCCAGGACCGGCGCATTCGGCCGGTTGGCGCGATAATTGGTAAAGGAGAGATAGACCGCCCAGATGAGCGGGAAGATGTTGATCGCCAGGAGCAGGGTGATGGCAGGCGCGATGAACAGCCAGGCGATCGCCCTGTCGGAGAGGCCGCGGACGCGCCGGGCGAACGAGGCGGGCGTTGCCCTTGCTGTCGCGTCGGCGGCTTTCTCGACGATGGAGGGATGGGAAATGGTCAAGTTTTCACCCGGTCTTTTCGGATATGAAAGATCCGGCGGCCCGGCTCGTCTGCCGATCCGGGCCGCCATCCTGGTGAGGATGGCGCGCAGAGGTGCCACCAGTCCCGTCAGGCACTAGATTTTGCCGTCGTCCTTGAAGACGTCGCTCCAGTCTTTCACCAGGCCGTCGAGCGCTTCCTTGGCAGTGCCGTTGCCGGCGACGACGTAGTTATGGACGCGCTTCTGCATGGCCTGCAGCAGCGAGGCGTAGCTTGGCTCGGCCCAGAAGTCCTTGACGATCGCCATCGAGTCCAGGAAAGCCTGGGCATAGGGCTGGCTCTTGGGGAACTCAGGCGCGTTGACGACCGAATTCAGGCAGGAGAAGCCGCCGAGTTCCCACCATTTGGCCTGCACCTCAGGCTGTGCGAACCATTTGATGTAACTCAGGGCGGCGTCGCGCTTGTCGGAATAGGAAACCACCGAGATGCCCTGACCGCCGAGCTGGGCGAAATGCGCCTTCTCCGCAGGATTGGGGAAGAAGCCGATCCTGTCGCCGCCGACCTTCTCGTCCTTGTAGAGGCCGGGCCAGGTGAAGGCGAAGTTCATCTGCATGGCGACCTGGCCGGATTTGAAGGCGTCGGCGGATTCGACCATATAGACGTTGGAGCTGCCGGGCGGCGTGCAGCAGTCATAGAGCGACTTGTAGAATTCGAGGCCCTTGACCGCATCGTCCGAGTTGACGAAGCCTTCCATCTCGTAGGGCTTCTTCGGGTTGTCGTATTGGAAGCCCCAGTCGTAAAGGACGTTGGTAACGCCCATGGTGATGCCTTCGGAGCCGCGCTCGGTATAGATCGCAGCGCCATAGACGGTCTTGCCGTCGATCTCCCGCTTCTGGAAGAACTCGGCGATCTGCTTCAGCTCATCGTAGGTCTTCGGGGCAGCGAGATCGTGGCCGTACTTCGCCTTGAATTCCTTCTGCAGTTCCGGCTTTTCGAACCAGTCCTTCCGGTAGGTCCAGCCGACGACGTCGCCCATGGCGGGCAGCGCCCAATAGTTCGGCGTGTTCTTCGGCCATTCCGAGTAGCCGACAACAGTCGCCGGCACGAAGTCATCCATCTTGATGCCTTCCTTGTCGAAGAAGTCGTTCAGCTTGACGTAGTGGCCGTTCTCGGCCGAGCCGCCGATCCACTGGCTGTCGCCGATAATGAGGTCGCAGAGCTTGCCGTGGGAATTCAGCTCGTTGAGGAAGCGGTCGGCATAGCTCGTCCACGGAACGAATTCGAACTTCATCTGCGTGCCGGTCTTGGCGGTGAAGTCCTTCGACAGCTCGACGAGCGCATTGGCGGGATCCCATGCGGCCCAGCACAGCGTCAGTTCATCGGCTTTGGCGAGATTGGGCAATGCCGACGACATCACGAACGCCGCGGCCAGCCCCAAAAGGGCTTTCGATGTTTTCTGCATAAGTTCCTCCCAGAACCAAGCCGGCTCCCCACCGGCGTCGCATGTTCATCCGTTTCAGAGAATGCTCACATGAACTCCTCAATCATCATGTTTAGCAAGATGTTTAGTGATAAACCATTTTATAAACATTGCAAGCGGCAATCGTTGCTGCACCGCACAGGCGCCGCGCGCGAAATTGGAGCGGGCGAGGACGGCTGTTTGAGCAAATATTCCGCACGTTCTCGAAAATTTTATCCTGACCGTACCGATGCAGCGATATCGGGCCTCGCTAGGATATCGACGCCGCGATATGGACCCTTCGCCGCTCCCGTGTTTTCCCCGGCGCGGTACAAACTCGGCCTCGCTCCGGCGAGGCCTTTTTCTTTGCGCCCGCCGTCGGGGGCATCTGAATATTGCCGAGCAGTGCGAGATTTAGCCTTTCCGCCTCGATGCAACGGGCGTATTCAGCCAGGGCGCGGTTTTCGATGTCCGCGCGTTCCTCGCGCGGCAGATCACCGATCGGCTTCCTCCCGTTTCCCTGTCGCGACCCAGAATTCCATTGGCGGACCGATGACCACGGCAGAGACGAGCGAGCAAGGGCAAGAGGCGGCAACCGGCCGTCAGGCGAAGATCGTGGCGCTGGTCGTTGCCGTTTCCTTCTTCATGCAGATCCTCGACGGCACCATCGTCGCCACCTCGCTGCCGCAGATGGCGGCGAGCTTCGGCGTGCAGCCGGTGTCGATGAGCATCGGCATCACCGTCTACATGCTGACGATGGCGGCCTTCATTCCGCTGTCGGGCTGGCTCGGCGACCGCTTCGGCGCGCGCCGCGTCTTCCTGGTGTCGATCGGCGTCTTCACCGGCGCCTCACTGTTCTGCGGGCTCTCCGGCAGCCTCACGGAATTCGTGCTGTGGCGTGCGCTGCAGGGGGCGGGCAGCGCGCTGATGACGCCGGTCGGGCGCATCATCGTGCTGAAAAACGCCCGCAAGTCCGAACTCGTCCAGGCAATCGCGCTCATCACCTGGCCGGCGCTGACGGCGCCCGTGGTCGGCCCCGTGCTCGGCGGCTTCATCACCACCTATGCCAGCTGGCATTGGAACTTCCTGATCAACATTCCGATCGGCATCGTCGGCATGGGGCTGGTGCTGCGCTTTGTGCCCGAACAGCGCGAGGCCGATCCCGGCCGGCTGGATATTCGCGGCTTTATCCTGAGCGCGGCCGGATTGACCCTGCTGCTCGCGGCCTTGGAGCTTTCAGCCAAATGGGAGGGCGGGCTTTGGCCGGTCATCTCAATGCTTGCGGCCGGCATCGTCCTATCGGTCATGGCGACGCGGCATTTCCTTGCCGTCGACAATCCGCTGCTCGATCTTTCGGCTTTCCGCGTCCAGACATTTTCGGTGTCGACGCTCTCGGCGGGCACGGCTTGCCGAACGGCCATCAACGCGACGCCTTTCCTTCTGCCTCTCTTGTTCCAGCTCGGCTTCGGGCTGAGCTCGATTGCCGCCGGCACCTATCTGCTCGTCTATTTTCTCGGCAATTTCAGCATGAAGGCGGTGACGACGCCGCTCTTACGCTTCTTCGGCTTCCGCACCGTTCTCGGGCTCAACGGGCTGATTGCAGCGCTCTCGATCGTTGCCTGCGGTTTCCTGACGCCTGACACGCCGCCGTTTTTCATCCATGCGCTGCTCTTTCTCGCCGGCCTGTCGCGGTCGATGGAGTTCACGGCGCTGAACACGCTCGCCTTTGCCGATATCGGCCCGGCGCAGCGAAGCTCGGCCTCGACGCTGTCGAGCATGCTGCAGCAGATGTCGATGCTGCTCGGCGTTGCGGTGGCCGCCGCCGCGCTCAATATTTCCTCGGCTCTCAGAGGCGCCGACAATCCCGTTCTGGCCGACTTCCGATGGGCCTTCGTCGTGGTCGGCGCGATCGGCATCGTCTCGTCGCTGCGCTTCCTGCAATTGCCGAAAGAGGCGGGCGCCGAAGTCTCCGGCCATCGGAAATTCCAGAAGAGCTAACGTCGCCTGCGACAAGAGCGAGGGAGGAGCGATGTTTACCTCGGGCGGGCAATGCAATACGACAGTGCCCATGCCGACGACTCGGACCTTGCGGCCGTCGTTGCTTAGAGAGAACGCCGGGAGACGGAATGAGCAATTCTAGCGGCGATGCGGATGCCTTGATCCACATCCTCTATATCGACGACGACGAGGGGCTCGCCCTCCTGATGCAGAAGAACCTTGCGCGGCGCGGCTTTTCGGTCGAGTGGGCGCAGAATGGTTCTGCCGGCCTTGCTCGGATCGCCGAGGGCGGCATCGACGCCGTCGTGCTCGATCATCTCCTGAGCGGCGAGACTGGACTCGACATTCTGCCCTGCATCACGTCCGTTCCGGATCATCCGCCGGTCATTTATGCGACGGGGTCGGACGACACCAGCATCGCGGTCGCGGCGCTGAAGGCGGGCGCCGATGACTACATGCTGAAGGGGATTTCGGCCGATTATTTCGACCTGCTCGCGGCCGCCCTCGAACAGGCGCTGGAGCGGGCGCGCTTCCGCCGCGAGACGGCGCAGGCGCAGGAGGTGATCCGTCAGCAACGCGACCATGCCGAGTTGCTGCTTGCCGAAGTCAATCACCGCATTGCCAACAGCCTAGGCCTCGTCGGCGCGCTGATCCGCATGCAATCTTCCATGACCAAGGACCAGGTGGCGGTCGACGCGCTGCACGAGACGCAGATGCGCATCAACGCGATCGCGAGCGTGCATCGCCGGCTCTATACCAACCGGCAGGTCGGCTCGGTGCAGGTCGATGAATATCTGAACAGTCTGCTGACCGAGCTCGAAGCTTCGATGCGCGACGACAAACGGCCGCACCGTATCGTGTTGACCGCAAAGCCGGTTAATCTGGCGACCGACAAGGTGATCACGCTCGGGTTGATCGTCAGTGAACTCGTCACCAATGCTTTCAAATATGCCTATCCCGAGAGCGTCTCGGGCGAGATCCGCGTTTTTGTCGACCAGACGGACGGGCAATTGCGCGTCATCGTCGAGGATGACGGAGCGGGGTTCGATCCAGAGGGCCCAGCCAGGGGAACGGGGCTCGGCACACGGATTCTGACGGCGATGGCCGCGAGCTTGAAATCGGATTTCGCTTATGATCCCGGGCATGACGGGACGAGGGCGATGCTGGTATTTTCGTTGAGTGAGGGGACGTAAATAGGAGTGAAGGGTGTGCCGAGCGGCCCCCTCATCCGACCCTTCGGGCCACCTTCTCCCCCCTGGGGAGAAGGGGTTATGCCGCGAGGTCTCGATTCCCTCTTCTCCCCAGCGGGGAGAAGGTGCCCGTAGGGCGGATGAGGGGCACACGGCACACCTTGTCCTATTTTTACAAAAGCTTGCCGGCATAACATCATCAAACCAAACGCTACGGGAGGCAGAATATGACGGCGATCCGCACACCCCGGGAGGTCTACGATTTCTGGTTCGTTCGATGCGGCCGCGAGCTATGGTTTCGTCCGCCGCCGGAACTCGATGCCGAGATCCGTGATGTTTTCCGCAATACGCATCTGGCGCTTGCCGCAGGCGTCGGCGATGAATGGCGGGCCGATCCGGTGAGCCGTCTGGCGGCGGTCATCGTGCTCGATCAGTTTCCCCGCAACATCTATCGCGGCACGGGGCTTGCCGTTGCTACCGACGGGCTGGCGCTTCGGGAAGCCAAGCTCGCGCTTGCGGCCGGCGCCGACCAGGCGGTGGAACATGCATGCCGAACCTTTTTCTACCTGCCCTTCGAACACGCCGAGAATCTCGACGAGCAGGAGCGTTCGGTGGCATTGTTCACCGCGCTGGGCGACGAGGAATATCTCGATTATGCGATCCGCCACCGCGAGATAATCGCCACCTACCGGCGCTTTCCTCACCGCAATGCCATGCTCGGACGGGAATCGACGGCAGCAGAACTCGACTATCTCTCCAAGCCCGGCGCGGGGTTCTGAGCAGTTCGAACGAGCGGTTGAGTGCTGCATGGAGCAAGGTCGGTGCAAGGCGCTTAAGGCATCTTCCGCCTTTCTGTCGCCTTTGTTTGCTACGACAAGCTGGCATTCTATTCCGACGACAACCTTTCCGGAGGCGCTTTTGCGGCTGAGAACGACCCTGCTTCGCACCATTCTTCTGATGACGCTGGCGTTCGCCGGTGCGCATTTCGAGAGCGCAGCAGCCTTCGCACAGGAACCGCAGCCGCAGGCAGCAGAGGCGCCGCTTGTCGATACGCCTTCCGCCCAGGCGGCGAAGGAGATCGAGAAGGCGAAGGTCCAGCTTGGCTCGCTTCAGGACAGCGTCAAGGAGAACGCCGATAATGACGATGCGCTGGTCGGGCTTGCGACCAAGGCCGATGAGCTCAGCCGCGCCGTCATCACCATATCGGTCAACCTGAGGCCGCGTTTCGACCAGATCAAGAACCGGCTGACCGAGATCGGCGAGCCGCCGAAGGATGGACAGCCGCCAGAGGCGCAGATCGTCACCGACGAGCGTAACGCGCTTGCCGCCGAGCGCGCGCAGATCAACGCGGTGACCGGTGACGCCGAAAACCTGTCGATCGCTGTGACGAAGCTCATGAACGAGATCATCGAGATGCGGCGGCAGCTTTTCGCCGATACGCTTTTCAGGCGCACGGAAATCTCCGTCTCGGTGCTCGACGATGCCGCGCGCGCCTTCGTGCACGAGGTCAGCGAATTCTCACAGGCCTTGGCGAGCTGGGCCTCCTTCGTCTGGAAGTTCAAGCGGTTCCCGCTGTTTGCCGCGATCTTCCTGTCGCTCGCCTCAGCACTCGTCCTGCTCTCCGGCAGCTACCGGCTGTTCGGCTCGTATTTGCGCCGCGATGAGGCGGTCGAGAACCCCTCCTATATCGGCAGGCTGTCGATCGCCTTCTGGTCGACGCTGATCCGGACGCTGGCGCTGGCGGTCCTGCTCGTTACCTCCTTTTTCTTCCTCAACAGTTTCAATGTGCTGCGACCCGATATCGCGCCTGTTATCGGCGCGCTGTTCGGCACGATCGGGCTCGTCTATTTCGTCGGCCGCTTCGTCAACGCCATTTTCGCGCCGAGCGAACCACACTGGCGGCTGGTGAAGCTTTCCAATCTCGGCGCTCGCGCGATCGGCTACTGTCTCTCGGCGATGGCTGTCGTCAACGGACTCGACTATCTCTTCGGCACGGTCAGCGAGGCGATGGGATCGCCGCTGGTGCTGACCGTCGTACGGAGCCTCATCGCTGCGCTGATCATCGGCATCATCCTGATCGCCGTCTCCTTCAGCAAGCCGATGCTGGCGAGAAGCGGCGATCCCGACGCGCCCGGCAGACATTGGCCGCGCGGCATGGCAATCATCCTACGCGTCGTCGGTGCCGCTTTGATCGTTACGGCGCTTGCCGGCTACGTCGGACTTGCCCGCTTCGTCGCGACGCAGCTCATCATCACCGGGGCGGTCGTCGCCACCATGTATGTCGGCCTGCTCTCCGGCAAGGCGATCTCGCGGCAGGAAAGCTTCGGCGACACCTTCTTCGCGCGCTTCCTGGCGCGGCGCTTCAACCTCGGGCCGGTGGCGATAGACCAGGTCGGCCTGCTCGTCGGTCTTGCCATGTATGCGGTGGCGCTGCTCGTCGGCATTCCACTGATCCTGTTGCTCTGGGGCTTCCATGTACAGGATCTGCAGCTTATCGCCTTCCGGCTGTTTACCGAGGTCAAGCTCGGCGGCATCAGCATCTCGCTGCTCGGAATCTGCACCGGCATCCTGCTCTTCGCCGGCGTCTATCTGCTGACGCGTTGGCTGCAGCGCTGGCTCGACGGCAATGTCATGGCTCGAAGCCATGTCGATCTCGGCGTGCGAAACTCGGTCAAAACGGGCATCGGCTATCTCGGCGTCGGCATTGCCGCGATCATCGGCGTTTCCGCCGCCGGCATCGATCTGTCGAGCTTCGCGCTTGTCGCCTCGGCACTTTCGGTCGGTATCGGTTTCGGCCTGCAGAACATCGTCTCCAACTTCGTGTCAGGCCTGATCCTGCTGGTCGAGCGGCCGTTCAAGGTCGGCGATCACGTCGTCTCCGGAACGGCCGAAGGTATCGTCAAGCGTATTTCGGTGCGCGCAACCGAGATCGAGACTTTCCGCAAGCAGGCGATCATCGTGCCAAATTCGGAACTGATCAACGGCCTCGTCGGCAACTGGACACACCGCAACAAGATCGGTCGCTCGGAAATCCCGGTTTCCGTCAGCTACGACGCCGATCCGCAACAGGTGATGGATATTCTCTTGGAGTTGACGGCGAAGATACCGCTCGTCATGCGCAATCCCGAGCCACATGTCGAATTCCTGCGCTTCGGCCCCTATTCGCTCGATTTCGAGCTGCGCTTCTTCCTCGCCGATATGGGCGACGGCCTGACGGTGCGCAACAATCTCAGGATCGAGATCCTCAAGCGCTTCAAGGCGGAAGGCATAGAAATCCCGCTGCCACAGAGCGACCTTACCATCCATCGGGAGGCTGCCCTCGTTCTGCCCAATGCGGTTAAGGAGCATGCGGACGGCCATGAGAATTCCAAGGATAGACCGGTGGAGGAAGAAGAGCGGCCGGTGCGCCAGCTGCGCGGGCGGGCAGCGGAGAGCTGAACAGCTTATTCAGCCATCATTCACAGGTCTATGTGCATGATACCTTCCATCGGGATTGCTGCCGAGGGCAGCACCGATCTTTCGAGGGGAGGGCGCGTCAGCGCCGCCGCACATGATGGCAAGATTTGCCGCCTTTTTGCTTGTCCCGCTGCTTGCCGCGCCGGCGGTCAACGCCGCATCCATCACCAACACCGATCCTGCCGCCGTGGTGCTCGTCATCACCGAGGGCGGACAGCGTGTCGAAGTCGTGGTCGATGCCGGCGCTTCCGAAAGCCTCTGCTCCTCGGGCTGCTTCATGACGACACCCGACGGGGACCGGATCGGGCTCGATGGCGGCGAGACGATCGACATCGTCAAAGGCTCGGCGGTCGTCAAGTAGGATTGCGGACCTGTCAGGCTGGACGGCTCAGATAATGGGCTTGCCGTCCGCATCCAGGACCTTCTCGCCGTCTTCCTTGGCGAAGGCGCCCTTGTGCGTCTCCGGCAGGATTTCCAGAACCACCTCGGAAGGCCGCGACAGGCGTGTGCCGAGCGGTGTGACGACGAAGGGCCGGTTGATCAGGATCGGCTGCGCCAGCATGGCGTCGAAAAGCTGATCGTCGGTCAGATCAGGATTGTCGAGGCCGAGTTCGGCGTAGGGCGTATCTTTGTCGCGAAGGGCCTGACGCACGGTGAGACCGGCATCCGCGATCATTCTTGCCAGCTCCTCCCGCGATGGCGGGTTCTTCACATAGTCGATGATATCAGGCTCGATGCCAGCATTGCGGATCATCGCCAGCGTATTGCGCGAGGTGCCGCAGCCGGGATTGTGATAGATGGTGACGTTCATGATTTACCTGTGGTGATCGGGATGATAGCGTGAGTTATCGCAGCCCGCTTTGGAAGAAAAGAGCTGTCCTTAGCGGGCAAACTCTAGGTGGCGGCCCTCCGGCAACTCGGCAGGGTCTTTGTCGTGACTTCCTCACACGCATCTGACGGAGCTCATCGCCGCCTGGGCAGCTGATAATAGCTGGTTTGTCGCCGGTCCCGGTTCTGCGGCGGTGTTTCTGTTCAATCCGTGCACGGTGTCCTCAATCAGGCCGGCATCGGCGAGACGCCGTCGGTTTGCGCGGAATTGCTGCACAAGATCCAGGCGCACTTCCTGCGTTCGCTGGGTTTGCCGTCAGTGTCGGATTGATGCCTGGCTATCCCACCATCTGAGCACCCGCATCGCCCGCAGCGTGATCCAGCGCGACGGCTGGCCTTGCCCCTCGTCGACATGGAACCAGACGCGCCCGGGCAGGGTCCAGTCCAGCAGCCATCGGCCGTCGTTCGAGCGCCTGGAGCGAAGGTGGCCGATCGCCTCGCCAAGGCGCGGATCTGGATCGGCGCCGGTCAACATGGCGCTTGAGCGGAAATAATCGAGCGCACGCAGGATATCGTAGCGCCAGCGATTGGGGTGGAGGAAGCGCAGGAAGCGTTCGTCCGCCGGTTCGCCGGTGCCGAGACGGCGGAAGAGCTTGCGTTCGAGCAGAAACTTCTCGCCCGTGCTGCGCGCCTCGCGGGACCGGGGCGTGCCGCCTGTCGATCTTTCGAATTCGAGCAGACCTTCCAGCACGTTGATCGTGCTGGCGAAAGAGGAGCGAAGGGAGCCGCGGACGCGTTCGCAGTTCCAGCCGCCGTCATCGAGGCGCTCGCCCGTGAGCCTCTCTACGATGCGGGAGACGTCGATGCCGAAATAGGCGCCGTCTGCGACGGTCCGGCCGTTGATGCATTCCTCGACTTCACCCTCCCAATAGGGCTGGCCGCCTTCTTCCCAGCGGGCGCTGGCGCCGAGCGATGCGACTGTGCGCCTGGCGCGTTCCGATGACGGGTCGAGGCCGAACTCTCGCAGTTGCGACAGCGAAAATGTCGTGGCCGTCCAGGGCTGGCCGTGCTCGCGCCATTCATGAGGATCGAAATCGGCGGGCAGAAAGGCGCCACCCGCCCATTGTCCATCGTCGTCCTGAAAGGAGAGGAGCTTTGCACCCCAGCCTTCGGTCTCCACTTTGGCCCGTTCTGCCATCCATTCCGGTTCCGGAGCTTCGATGAGGTCACGCATCACCTGCCAGCGGATCGCCGGGTCGGAATCGAGAAGCCATTCGATCACCGGGTCGGGTTGGGTCATGGGCGGACCTCTTCGGCGGACGGTCAGTAACCTGTTTATAATCACTTCGGCCGCGTGCGGCCAGCCCGACGGCGGCGGGAGTGGGCCTTTCACACGCGCGACCGGCACCCATATCCCGAGCTTCGCGCACTATTTCTTAATCATATGTCCAAGAAATCGGAGGCGGCCATCGGGCCGCGAGGGCTTCCGACAAACCACTGCAGAACCTGCGACGTCATCCTCGCCCTTGTGCCGAGGATCTGCTCGCGTCCATTAAGTATCTGAGAATAAATGTTTTCCCGTCAAAGCAATTGCTGTGATCAGATACTCGGCATAAGGCCGAGCATGACGGAGGAGACTTTGTCCACAAACTGGTGGCCCACTGGTCCGCTTCTTCGTTTCATATCGGGACGTGCTGATTAATAATTAGTCAAATCAATTGATGTATCACTTCGGCTGGGGACGGGTTTTACATTAAAGGTTTATCATGGCGTTTTTAGGTATTTCGGGGATGCAATATTCCGGAGAGATGTTTGCCGGCGCGCGTATTATTGTCGCGGAAGATTCAAACGTATTCACCTCGATGATCAGCAAACGCCTCAAGGAGTTGTTCGACATTGATGTAGAGATCTGCCGTAACTTCGAGGATCTGCAGTTTTCCTACGACAAATCGTCCGATCCGATCACGCTGGCGATTTCGAACATCAATCTGCCCGGTGCCGAAAACGGCGAAGCGCTTGAATATCTGGTCGACCTCTCCATCCCGACCATCGTCTTCACCGGCACCTTCCATGAGGGCATGCGCGACAAGCTGATCGCCAAGGACATCGTCGACTACATCCTCAAGGACAATATTTTCGCCGTCGACCTTCTGGCGGAGTCGATCTGCCGGTTCCTAACCAATCATCGCCATCACGTGCTGATCGTCGACGACAGCGCGACGGCGCGCGCGCTGCTGTCGAGCCGGCTGAAGCGCTATAATTTCCGAGTGAGCACGGCCGAAAACGGCGCCAAGGCGCTGGAGACCCTGAAGGTCAATCGCGATATCGGCCTGATGATTACCGATTACAATATGCCCGATATCGACGGGTTTGAACTGACGCGGCGCATCCGGGCCCATATCGGCTCGCACGAATTGCGCATCATCGGTGTTTCCTCCTCCTCGAATCGGCTGCTTTCGGCGCGGTTTCTGAAGGCCGGCGGCAACGATTTCATGCTGCGTCCCTTCATCGACGAGGAGTTCTACTGCCGCGTCAACCAGAATCTCGACACGCTGCTGCAGATCCAGTCCATGCGCAAGGAGCGGGCGGTTGCCTGACGGCTCTTCCGGAATCCGGATCGCGAGGAAGTCCCGGGCGATCGTCGCCGCCGGGCGCCGGATCTTTGCAATTACAGGTAACCCGAATATTTGTCCCCTTCACGTGGATGAGCCTCTCGGTTATCGTCCGCCGCGCCGGGCGGAGGGCCGAGTCGAGCCCGCAAGGCGCAGGGGGGAATAGCGGCTGTGGCTTTTCAGGCGGATTTTCAGCGAGATGGTATCGGGCTGCGTTCCGGCGGGCTCAAAATACTTCTGGTTGAAGATTCCCGAATGTTTTCCGCCGTGCTTTGCCACCGGTTCCAGACGGAACTTGGCCTTGCCGTCAAATCCTGCTCGTCGCTGAAAGCGCTTCGCAGGGAACTTGCCGACGACGGTCACGGCTACACCATGGCCGTCGTCGATCTCAACCTGCCGGATTCGCCCTATGGCGAGGCGCTCGACTGTACGATCGAGCACGATATTCCAGCAATCGTCTTCACCGCCACGTTCGATCTCAATACGCGCAACAGGATCATGGAGCGCAATGTCATCGATTACGTGCTGAAGGACAATGAGTTTGCGCTCGACAATCTGGTCGCCACCGTCCGCCGCGCGATCTCCAACCGCAAGACGCGGGTGCTCGTCGTCGACGATGTCGTCTCGGTACGCCAGGTTCTCGTCGATCTCCTGAAGGCACAGCAATATCTGGTCGTCGAGGCAAGCTCGGGGCTCGAGGCGCTGGCGGCGCTCGAAGCCTATAGCGATATCGAACTCGTCGTCACTGATCATCACATGCCCGATATGAGCGGGTACGAGCTGACGCGGCGCATCCGCCATCGCTTCGGTTCGGACCGGTTGCGCGTCATCGGCGTCTCCTCCTCCAACGATCGTATGCTGTCCGCGAGTTTCCTCAAAGCCGGCGCCAGCGATTTCGTCTATCGGCCCTTCGTCGCCGAGGAGTTGCAATGCCGCATCGCCAACAATGCGGAAACGCTGGCGCAGATGCGCCAGTTGAGGGCCGCTGCAGCCTGCGACTATCTCACCGGCCTCTATAACCGCCGCTATTTCTACGACAATGGCCCGAAGCTGGTGAACGAGTGCCTGCGATTGAAAGTGCCGAGCTCGGTCGCCATTCTCGATATTGACCACTTCAAGCGGCTGAACGACACATACGGCCACGAGATCGGCGACAAGGTGTTGAAGGCGGTTGCAAACAGGCTGTTCACGATCTTCGAGGGCAGTGACAACCTGCTCTCCCGCCTCGGCGGCGAGGAATTCGCCATCCTGTTCCCGCAGATGGATTCGGCCGCCGCCACCAAGCTTTGCGACGAGATCCGCTCGGATATTTCGCGGCTGAAGGTAACGGCCGACGACGAGGAACTCGGCGTCACCATCTCGATCGGCATCGCCGAAATCGGCAGCTACGAAACCTTCGAGAATTATCTCAACGCCGCCGACCAATTCCTCTACATGGCCAAGCATCGCGGCCGTAACCAGGTCTATTCCGACGCCAGGATGACGGAAGAGGTGGCGCAGTAGGGCTGCTTTCGTTTACTCGGCGCCGTATCCGCCTCTCTCATCCGCAAATGCCCATTCTTCAGGCTCGGTAAACGAGCTTAAAGGGCTCTGCCGCGACCTCTCGAGTCCCCCTTCTCCCATCGGGGAGCAACCATGTTTAATTTTTGCGGTATTGTGGCGTCCATTCGGTCTTGCGAAAGAGGATTGTGTTGGCGAGAACGATGAGTTTTCGGGCGACGGCTATGACGGCGCACAGGTGTTCCTTTCCGCTCTGACGCAAGCGCGTGTAGAAAGCGGCGAGATCCGGATTGTGCCGGGTTGCCGTGAATGCGCACATGAACAGGCTCTTTCGCAGG
>NZ_JAULSE010000016.1:0-138278 GCF_030518245.1 Rhizobium sp. CBN3 | reverse complement strand
CGCTCCTCCCTTGCAACCCGGCTCAGCCGGTCGGATCGGGGGCTGAGCGTCAGTGCCAGCGTCGCATTTCTAATCGGTTGGCAGAGTCGCATTCCTAATCAGCTTTGACATTGTTTGTAGCCGCAAAGTTAAAGTGTCCTGTTTCTGCAAAGTTGGAATGTCACTCTCCCCGCGTTTGAACGGCGTTTGGGAGTTTGCGGATGGGACTGATTGCGCCGCGCGGTGTGTCCCCGGCCCTGCAAAAAAATCTAGACATCCGCGCATGCCGGACTGACGACATTCGAACCGGAGTGGTCGGTTTAGCGTTGCCTTAAAGAAACTGTGCAAGGATGCGCTCTGACCACCACACCGGCGAGCTGATGAAGTTTCGAAAAGACCCAGAGATAGCGCGCAGCCGCGCGGCTTGCCTAACCGGCCATGTAAGCGCCTTCGCGCCCGCGGTATTTGCGGCCATTATTGCAGTCATCGTCGTCTGGGTGGCAACGAACTGGCGGCTGGAGCGCTCTCTTGCCGACGAACGCTCGGTCGTTGCCGGCGAGCTTGCCACGATATCATCTCGGCTGCAGACGAACCTGAATAGCAATGTGAAACTGTTGCAAGGGCTTGCGGCGGGTATCTCCGTCGATCCCGCAATGGGTCAGAATGGATTTTCCAAACTTGCAGCACGGATCCTGCAGCCTGATTCACAATTGCGAAGCTTCGCCGCGGCGCCGGACATGGTCGTCAGCTGGGTCTATCCGGAAAAAGGAAATGAAAGAGCCATCGGCCTCGACTACCGGAAGAATGAGAAGCAACGGGCTGCCGCGATGCTGGCGCGCAACACCCACAATATCGTCTTGACTGGCCCGGTGGAGCTTGTCCAAGGCGGAATGGCGTTCGTGGTCAGGTACCCTGTCTATATCACCGACGGAAATAGCGAGATCTTTTGGGGCCTGCTTTCCGGAATCATTGATATTCCAAGGCTTTACGGAGATAGCGGCCTTCGTTCGACGGATCTTGAGATTGCCATCAGCACCGTACCGGAGCCGGAATCGCCCAACCAGGTTTTTCTCGGCAGCCTGGAGACCTTTCAAAGGAAACCGGTGGTCGCAAATGTGGATATGACCTACGGCCGTTGGACCCTCGCCGCGCGTCCGAAGCATGGATGGGGTAGAAATAACGGGATCGGCGCCTTCGAGTTCTATGCTAGCTTATTGGCTTTCTGTGTCGTGGCCCCCATCGTCTGGATCGGCTTTCTGACCAGATCGCGCCAAAGAACCATTGAAAAACTTCGCCTGCACAAGAAGAAGCTTGTTCGCGCGCGACAGCGCCTGGAATATCTGTCACTGCATGACGCACTGACGGGACTTCCCAATCGACGATTCGTCGACCAGATGATCTCGCAGCCGCCGCGGCCCGCTCCGGAAGATTGCCTGATCCTCATTCATATCGACCTTGACCGGTTTAAAGAGATCAACGACACGAAAGGCCATGCCGGCGGTGACATTGTCCTGCAGACCACAGCTTTGCGACTCGCCGATTTGGCCGGCCTGAACGACGTCGCGGCTCGCATCGGTGGAGACGAGTTCATTTTCGCCAGCTGGAGCGCCAATCCGGAGCCTAAAGCAACCGAATTGGCCAAGCAGATTGTCGATGCGCTTCAGCGTAACATCTTTATCGATGGAGCAGCACATGTGGTCGGAGCAAGTGTCGGCGTCGCCTGGGAGGCTGAGCCTTCTCGGCGGGACCTTGGTCAGTTGCTTCTGAATGCCGATCTGGCTCTCTACGAGGCGAAGAAGGCGGGTCGCGGTCGCGCGGCCATTTTCACCGAAGAGCTTCGCAGCGCCGCAATTCATTCCAAAGAACTGGCGGATGAATTCAACCAAGCGCTCGAACGCGATGAGCTCGTTGCGTTCTTCCAGCCGCAGTTCGACGCAAATACATTGGCGATCGCAGGTGTCGAAGCGCTCGCCCGCTGGGATCATCCGCGAAGAGGTCTGCTCGGTCCGGCCGAGTTTCTTGATGCTGCGGAAAGGCTCGGGCGCAGCGGCGACATGGATAGACTGATCCTGCAAAAGGCGCTCTTCGAACTGACGAGATGGGATAGCTTGGGACTGCAGATCCCACGGGTATCGGTCAATATCTCCGCGCGCAGACTGGCGCAGGCAAATCTGCTTGCCGAGCTTTCAGCGCTTCCCACAGCGAGAGGTCGCCTGTGTTTCGAGCTGCTTGAAACAATCTCCTTCGACGAGCTTCAGCCTGCTCTCAATGAGGTGATTCCAGCAATCAAGGCGCTCGGCATAGAAATCGAAATTGACGATTTCGGCACGGAACATGCCAGTATCGTCAGCTTGCTTCGATTTGAGCCCCGAAGGCTCAAGATCGATCGAGAGATTATCAAGCCGATCATCGACTCTCCGTCTCAACGCCGTCTGGTCTCCTCGATTATCGAAATCGGGCGGTCACAGAACATCGACATCGTTGCCGAAGGCGTGGAGACAATGGAGCACGCGAAGATCCTGAAGGATCTCGGCTGCCATTTGCTGCAAGGTTATGCTCTGGCACGGCCAATGACCTCAGAGCAGCTGATCGAACTTTGCAGCAGGAAGGATAAAAGAGCGGCAGGCCGATAAGGTTGGGCCGCCGGCTGTTTGTACTTGCGGGTCTTCGTCGGCAGGTTCATTCTATCCCCATTGAGAATCCCGCCGGCAGCGGCTGACATCGCCGTTGCACATCGGGTTTTCGTGAGATGCCTGCGATGGAATGCGCCGGCTGCGGTTTCGATATTCAGAGCGGTTTTGCTTTCTGTCCGCGATGCGGCGCAAGGCAACCCCTCTCCTGCGCAGCCTGCGGCTATCCATGTCAGCCGGATTTTGCCTTCTGCCCGAGATGCGGCGCATCGATCTCAGGGAAGGCCCAGCCCGCCGCGAAACCGGCCATCGAGACGGTGCCGGCTGAATCCGATGGCGACGCCGACCGGCGGCCGGTGACGGTGCTCTTTGCCGATCTCTGCGGGTTCACGTCGCTGAGCGAGCAGATCGACCCTGAAGTCATGCGGGCGCTGCAGAACGAATTGTTCGAAGAGATGACCCGGGCGGTGGAAGCCTATGGCGGCTTCGTCGATAAATTTGTCGGCGATGCGCTTCTTGCGCTGTTCGGTGCGCCTGTCGCCCATGAGGACGATCCGGTGCGGGCGCTTGGCGCGGCACTTGATATGATCGACCGGGCCGCTGCGGTCGGCACACGCTGGCAATCGCGCGCCGGCGTGCCGCTGCGTCTGCATATCGGCATCAACAGCGGCCCGGTCGTCACCGGCGGCTTCGGCGCTGCCGGTGCGAAATCCTATTCCGTGACCGGCGACACGGTAAACACTGCGCAACGGCTGCAATCCATGGCTGGCGAAAACGATATTCTCGTCGGTCCGCTGACCTATCGCCTCACCCGCCACGCCTTTGCCTTCGACAGCCTCGGCGCGCAGTCCTTGCGCGGCAAGAGTGGAAACGTGCTCGTGCATCGGCTGAGCGGGCTGCTGGAAGCGCCGCATACGGCACGCGGGCTCGAAAGTTTCGGCCTTCAGGCGCCGATGGTCGGACGGGACGCCGACCTGTCGCGCCTGCTGACCTGCCTCGATCTTGCCTGTGGTGGCGCCGCGCAGCTTGTCCGCCTGATCGGCGAAGCGGGCATCGGCAAATCGCGTCTGGCCAGCGAATTCGTCGGGGTCGCCGCCGATGCGGACCGTTTCCCCGGCCTTGCCATCCGCAAAGCCAGCTGCTCTCCCCTCGGCGAACAATCCTACGGCACGCTCGCCGCGGTCGTGCGGAGCGCCTACGGAATCGGCGAGCGCGACGATCCCGACAAGACACGGCAACTGCTGACAACAGGGTTCCGTGCCCTCGATCTCAAGCCCGACGACATCGAGGCGCTTTTGCCGCTCTTTCTGCATGTTCTCGGCTTCGGCGATCCGGATGGCGCGCTCCGGCACATCGAGCCGGAACAATTGCGGCGGCAGATCTTCTATGCGGTCCGCACCGTTTTCGAGCGGCGGCTGGCGCAAGGCCCTCTCCTTCTTGTCATCGAGGATCTCCACTGGGCGGACGCGGCCTCACTGGAGGTGCTGCGCTTCATGATGGACCGGCTGGAGCGCAGCCGGCTGATGCTGCTTGCGATCTATCGGCCGACGTCGCAGACGGACCCGCTGGACTCCAATCGCGTCAGCGTCACCGTCCAGCGTCTCGGCCCCCTCCTCGCTGCCGATGGGCAGAAGCTGCTTGCCGCCTTTTTTGGCGAGGGTCACGGCAAGTTGCCGGCGCCGATGCGCAAGCGCATCCTCGATCGCGCCGGCGGCAATCCGCTGTTCATCGAAGAAATCCTGCGCGGGCTGATCGACATGGGCACGCTGCACAATGACGGCCAGCGCTGGCATGTCGCGGCCGAAGATGCGGATGTCGATATACCCGTCAATCTGCAGGCCCTGTTGCTTGCCCGTGTCGACCGGCTGCCCCAGGAGATCAGGCGTCTGGCGCAGGAGGCGGCGGTCGTCGGCCCGAAGTTCGATACCGCCCTGCTCCGCACCGTCGCGACCGACCCGGCCGGCATCGATGCGGCGCTGGATTATCTCTGCGATGCCAATATCATCGAGGAATTGCGCGGGCCGGACGCCGAGATAGCGCCAGGCTATCGCTTCAGCCAGACGCTGATGCACGATGTCATCTACCACAATCTGCTGCTGCAACGGCGCATGGAGCTTCACCGACGGATCGGCCGGGCGCTGGAACGCCAATATGGCGTGGCGCCGGATCGGGCGGAGCATCTGGCGCAGCTCGGCCATCATTTCAGCCTGACCACCGAAAAGGCCAAGGGCGCCAGCTATCTCATGGCGGCGGGCGATATAGCGCGCAAGATTTACGCCAATGACGATGCCATGCGTCTCTACCGCCAGGCTCTTGCCGCCTTTGCCGACGAACCGGAGGTGACGCCGGAGCAATCGGCACTGCTGGAGCGCCTTGGCGATCTCTGCGGTCCTGCCGGCCGCCGTGAGGCTGCCCTGAACCACTATCAGCGAGCACTTGCGACCCACCGCGTGAAAGATGATCGGATCGCCGTGGCGAGGATCTTGCGCAAGATCAGCCGTCTGCATCTCGATGCGGGACGCCGCGATCAGGCGGAGGCCAATTGCGCCGAAGCCGAAGCGATGATCGCGCCGATCGATGCGCCGGTCGAACATGCCCATCTCCTGCAGGAACGCGGCCACCTCGCCTTCCGCACCGGCGACCAGGCTGCTGCCGCCGAATGGGCGACACAGGCACTGCAATGCCTGCAAACGCTGCCGATCGATGGAACGACGGAGGCCGGACGGGAGGCAGCGCGGGCGATGGCAGAGGCGCTGAACACCAAGGGTGCAGCGCTGGCGCGGCTCGGACGCCGCCGTGATGCCGTGCAGGAAGTGGAGCGCAGCCTCTCGGTCGCCGAACAGGCCGATCTGCAAAGCGCCGCCTGCCGCGCCTATTCCAATCTCGGCGTTCTCTACACGATCGTCGATCCTGCCAACGCCATCAAGATCTGCCGGCGCGGGTTGGAGGTCGCCACTCGTATCGGCGATCTCGGCTTCCAGGCGCGTCTTCTCGCCAATCTCGCGGTCTCCTGCTGCACCTTCACCGATCGCTGCGGAGCCGAGGGCGTGCCGGCGGCGGAAAAGGCGGTGGAAATCGACCGGGCGCTTGATCAGCGCGACCATCTCTCCGTACCGCTGATCGTGCTCGGGCAGATACATCAATGCCACGGGCAGCCGAAGCTAGCTCGTAAGTATTACGAGGAAGCTCTTGAGGTTGCGAAGGAAATTGACGAGCCGCAGCTGCTCTTTCCGTGCTATGATGGCTTGGCGACACTGAGCCTTGAACACGACGACATGGATGAAGCGGAACGGTATTTCGCGCTGGCGCAGGATGTGTGCATCCGCCACAAGCTCGACCCCGGCACGTTCGTCGTCTTGCCGTTTCTCGACTGAAGGCCTCGTATTTCGCTCTGCATCAATTAGACCAAACGATTCAAAAACATAAAGGGAGGAACTAACAATGCAGGAGAACCACGCCGATAAACCCTTACAGCCTGGAGATCGCGCGCCCAACGTCGTGCTGGATGCAATCACCCGCCATGGCAAGATCGCCATCGATGATTTTCGCGGTCAGAAGCCGGTGCTCGTCGGCTTGTTTCGCGGCTTGCACTGCCCCTTCTGCCGCCGGCAGATCGCCGCCATGGCCGAACTCACCGATGCATTGCAGGAGAAAGGCATCGACAGCCTGACGGTCGTCAATACGCCGATCGAGCGAGCGCGCCTCTATTTCCGCTACCACCCGCTTCCCAATTTGCTTGCGGCCTCGGACCCCGACCGAGTATCGCACAGGGCGTTCGGGCTGCCGAATATCGAGTTCACCGAATCCGAGAACGAATGGCCGCACAAGGTCAGCATGAGCACAATGTCGTCAATGCAGGTCGACATGCCGGGCGAGCTGCCGGAGCCCATGGGTGTGATGGCGGCAATGGAATATCTCGACAAGGCCGACGGTTATGAATTCACCGAGGACGACACGCGGATGATCGCCACCGGCCATGGCCAGCTTGTCGGCGAATTCCTGCTCGACCGCGATGGCGTCGTGCGCTGGTGTTTCACGGAAGTCGAGGAAGGTGGCCGCAACTTGTTCGGCGGTCCCGCCCCTCGCGATGTAATGTCGGCGGCTTCGAATATGGCTGTTTGACACCTGTTGTGCTTATTGCGCCCTGAACCGGGCGTGGCAGGTCGTGCAGGTCTGCAGCATGAGGTGAAAGGTGTGCTCCGCCGCCATTGCCGACAGCTCCTGCTCGCCTCGGACGTGAGTGCCGAGCGGGCCGCCGCCCATGGCCTCCCCAGGCTTCATGCGCATGCTGGCAGGCATTGGTCCCGGATTATTCTGCGCAGCGGCGTCCAGCGCGACGGCATAGTCGCGCAGGTCGTTTGCGATGCGGTCGAACCGCTCGCGCTCATCGAGAATGTTCGGCATGGCCTTTGATTGTGGGCTGGCCGCCTCGGATGCGAAGTGTTCGGAAAGAACGACGCCGGATCTGTCGCGGATGGTGTCTGCTGCCCATCGGAATTCGGCTGCCTTATAGCTCGCCGGATCCTTGAACATGCCGGAAATTGTCTTTGCCGCCGCGGCCATGGCCTTCATGTCGGCCTGTCGAAGCGCCACGACATCATCGGCGGCCGGCGACGGGACTGTCGTCAAGAGAGCGGCTCCCACGGCAGGGAGCAGTCCAAAAGTCGCCACGAATAAGGTCCGTCTCATAGAGCTGCTTCCCAAACCGACGTGATTCCGCCTCTACGCATATCCCTTCTCATCTGGGCTACAACAGGGCGGACACCCTCCCCGAGGTTCTCGGCAATGGGCCGATGCGGAAGCGTTAACCGCTGCCGAATAATCTGCGGCTCTGGAGTGGATCAATGAAAAGTGGCTATTCGCTCGCTCAGATAGGGCTTCACTGGCTGGTCGCCTTCATGGTGCCGGTGCAGTATTTGACTGGCGGCAGCATCGAGAGAATTCATCATGCAGTCCACATGGGGATGACGCCATCCTCGTGGGACGTCGTCCAGCATCAGCTCCATAACTACGCGGGGATTGGCATTGGCCTGCTGATGGGCGTGCGGCTCGTTCTTCGGATCTTTCAGCCGCCCGAGCCTGCCGCGCCCGGCACATGGACCGGACGGATCGCGACGGCGCTTCATCACGCCTTCTACGCCGCAATCATCGGACAGGCCTGCATGGGGGGCGTCGCCAGTTACCTCTGGTTTGGGATTGCGCCGTACCATGTCATCGGGTCGAAAATAATTCTGGCGATGGTGGCGTTGCATCTTGCCGCAGCGGCCTGGCACACGCTGGTCGCCCGTGACGAGACGGTCGACCGGATGCTGCTGCCGCACCGGAAGCGGCCGGCAAAAAATGTCTAAGTGGCCAGCCTCAACCCCGCCGGGTGCGTCATATAAAGGACTCGAATGTTGGCGATAGCTAGGGTCCGCGATTGAAATCGAGCTGCTTTGCATGTAGCTCGTTGGGAATGGGCAAGATGTACCGAATCACAGTGAGCACGCTGCTCGTGATGATGCGGCTGGTGATCGTGGTATCACTGGCGGGGTACTCGCTGTCGAATGCCAGCGCAGCGATGCATGGCTCACCGTTCCCCGAGCTGCAAGCCGCCGCCGCAGAGACGATGCCGTCCCATGAAGCCCCCGACATGGCGGAAGTGGGCCAACACGACCATTCGCGCATCGACATGCCCGATGACGATGGTGGTACATCGAAGCTCGTCAAGCAGGAATGCTGCAAGGATTTCTGCGGCGGGCTCGGCATCATTTGTGAAAGCCCCGACGTCGGTGGGCCGGTCGTAAGCTCGATCCGGCAGTTCGTAGACGACCGCACGACCTTCGGCGAACAGCCGCCGCTCCACCGCCCTCCGAATATCTGAATAGAGACGCGCCCGCTCGATCGGGTCCATTCGGTCGCCGCCTGACTTCGGGCGAGCGCCCGTAGGTTATCTCTTATTCGGAAATTTCATAATGAAACCCTCGCTTTTCGTGGTGGGGCTGCCGCTTGTCATCGGCGGCTGCGCATCCACGCTTCCTCCCGACGTGGTGGCGTCTTCCGCCGCGGCCGAACAGCCGTCGCCGCACCCGGCCGCATATCGCTCACCGATCTCGGGCTATGTCGCCAGGCAGCCCGTCGATCCCAAGCCGTGGCGTAGACAAAACGATCTGCAGTCTCCCGCGAAAGGAGACGCCTCATGATCGGCCTCAGAAAATTAACGTCCGTGCTGGCGTTCCCGCTGGTGCTGAGCGGTTGCGTCACGAGCGCCGAATATTCCAGCAAGGAAGCAGGGTTCGCTTCCGTTGCCGACAAGACCGCGATAGCGACGGCAAAGCAAACGGTCTGGATCCAGAACCAGGTTCAGGCGCGCGCTGTCGCTGCGGAGGTCAAAAATCTGCTTGCGCGACGGAAAATCCTCGACATCGAGACGGCGGTTCAGATCGCCCTGCTCAACAATAAGGGCCTTCAGGCTGCCTACGCCGACCTCGGCGACATTGCGGCCGATGCCTGGCAGTCGACCATGTTCATCAACCCGACAGTCTCCGTCGGCACGACAGGCATCGGCACACCTGGATTGGAAGCCTTCAAGACCATCGAGGGGATGATCACGACGAACATCCTGGCGCTTGCGACGAGGAATCGTGACGTGGCGATCGCCGACACCCGCTTCCGCCAGGCGCAACTGACCGCTGCCGTAAAAACGCTCCAGGTCGCCGCCGATACGCGGCGCGCCTGGATCGGGGCAGTGGCGGCCTGGGAGAATGTCGGGCAACTGCAGCGCGCCCAGGCGACAGCGGATGCCGCTTCCGAACTTGCAGAAAAGCTTGGCGAGACCGGTGCGATGACCAAGGGCGCCCAGGCACGCGAACATGTGTTCGTCGCCGAGCTCGCCGGAGAGACCGCGAAGGCCCGCCTGGCGGCACGTCTTGCCAAGGAGGAACTGACGCGGCTGATGGGCCTCTGGGGATCCGACCTGGACTATCAGGTCCCGAACAGCCTGCCGCCGCTGCCCCAATCCATCGTCAAACGCGATACCATCGAGGCCGAGGCTCTGAGGAACCGTATCGATCTTCAGGTGGCGAAGCTCGAACTGGAGGCGACAGCCAAATCCTACGGGCTCACCGAAGCGACACGCTATGTCACCGATCTCGAAATCCTGACGGGATTCGAAACGGAACGGGAAATCGAAGATGAGGAGAAGACCACCAGAACCACCGGGCAGGTCGAGCTGGAGTTCGCGATCCCGATCTTCGACACCGGCAAGGCGCGGATTCGCAAGGCCGAGCTGGCCTATATGCGGGCGGCAAACCAGCTTGCGGAGAAGGCCGTCAACGTCCGCTCGGAAGCACGATCCGCATACGAGGCATACCGCTCGAACTACGACATCGCGCGGCACTACCGCAACAATGTCGTGCCGCTGCGCACCAAGGTCGAGGAAGAATCCCTGCTGACCTACAACGGCATGATCACCAACACCTTCGAGCTGCTCACCGACACGCGCGACAAGATCAATTCCATCCTGCTCTCCGTCAACGCCAAGCGCGATTTCTGGCTCGCCGAAGCCAACCTCGCGCCTGCGATCTGCGGCGGCGCGACCAACGCGTCGGCAGAGACCGAAGTCGCCGCTGCCTCCGGCAGCAGCGGCGGCGGCCATTGAGAAAGGAACCCATCATGTTCAACAGACGACAACTGTTCGGTGCGAGCGCGGCCCTGCTGGCGGCCGGCGCCTGGACGAAGACCTCGGCGATGGGTCTGCCAGACGCCCCGACGATGGAATCGGCGGACATGCAGCCGCCGCTCCACCCGACCTCCGGCCCGGACTATCAGCCGGTCGTGACCCTCAACGGCTGGACCCTGCCCCACCGAATGAACAACGGCGTCAAGGAGTTCCACCTCGTCGCCGAGGCGGTCGAACGCGAAATGGCCGACGGCATGACAGCCTATCTCTGGGGCTATAACGGCCAGTCTCCGGGTCCGACGCTCGAGGCGGTCGAAGGCGACCGGGTGCGCATCTTCGTCACCAACAAGCTGCTGGAACACACGACTATCCACTGGCACGGCATGATCCTGCCATCGGGCATGGACGGGGTCGGTGGGCTGACGCAGCCGCATATCCCAGTCGGCAAGACCTATGTCTACGAGTTCGATCTCGTGAAGTCGGGCACCTTCATGTACCACCCGCATTCCGACGAGATGGTGCAGATGGCGATGGGCATGATGGGCTTCTTCGTCGTCCATCCCAAGGATCCGACCTTCATGCGGGTCGACCGCGACTTCGTCTTCCTGCTCAACGCCTACGACATCGATCCCGGCTCCTATGTGCCGAGGATTATGGAGATGACCGACTTCAACATGTGGTGCTGGAACAGCCGCGTGTTTCCTGACATCAGCCCCCTCGTTGTCTCCAGGAACGACAGGGTGCGGGTGCGGGTCGGCAACCTGACCATGACCAACCATCCGGTCCACATGCATGGCTACGACTTCGAGGTGACCTGCACCGATGGCGGATGGGTGCGGCCGGAGGCGCGGTGGCCGGAGGTCAGCATCGACATCCCGGTCGGCGCGATGCGCGCCTACGAGTTCGACGCAAAATACCTCGGCGATTGGGCAATCCACTGCCACAAGTCGCACCACACGATGAACGCCATGGGCCACGACATCCCGACCTTCATCGGTGCCGACAAGTCGAAGGTCGCCGAGAAGATCCGGAAACTTCAGCCGGACTACATGCCCATGGGCACCAAGGGCATGGCCGACATGGGCGAAATGGAAATGCCCATTCCCGAGAACACCATTCCCATGATGACCGGCTGGGGGCCCCATGGCCCGATCGAGATGGGCGGTATGTTTTCGGTCGTGAAGGTCCGCGAGGGCCTCTCGGCGGACGATTACTCCGATCCGGGCTGGTACGAGAACCCGCCCGGGACGCAGGCCTGGGAGTGGACGGGCGAGCTACCGGACGCGACCAAGGCCAAAGACGCGAAGACGCAAATCACGCCGAAGCCGACGAATGGCTGAGGTACAACATCCCACATCAAAAAGGAAATACGCATGAAGAATTATGTATTGGCACTGGCGCTTGCAGCGCTCGCAACTCCCACCCTCGCCTCCGGCAACCATGCCGGCGGTCACGGTGAGAAAATGGCGGTCGGAGAGCCTGGCGACAAGACCAAGGCGACACAGACGATCCGCGTCACGATGAAGGAAACCGACGACTGGAAGATGTTGTTCACGCCCGCCGTCCTCAATGTCCGCAAGGGACAGACGGTCAAGATTGCGATCAAGAACGCCGGCACCGTCGACCACGAGTTTGTGCTCGATCAGGAAGACAAGATTCTGGAGCACAAGAAGGTCATGGAGAAGTTCCCGGAAATGGAACATGCCGATCCCAATTCCATCCGCCTTCCGGCTGGCCAATCCGGCGAGATCGTCTGGAAGTTCACCACCGACGGCGAGTTCAAATTCGCCTGCCTGATCCCAGGCCACTATGAAGCCGGCATGCATGGCGACGTCAGCGTCGCCGGACAATAACACGCAAAGGAGCCATGAAGATGAAAACTGCAATGATCAAAATCAGTCTAGCCGCCCTGCTCTCTGTCAGTGCGGCCGTCGGTGCGTTTGCCGAGGAGTTCACCAAAGGCGTCGTCAACAAGGTCGACGCCAAGGCGAAGAAGGTTACCATCAAGCACGAGGACCTGAAGAACCTCGACATGCCGGCGATGACGATGGTCTTCCGCGTCGAAGACCCGGCTCTGCTCGAAAAGCTGAAAGAAGGTTCGAGCGTCGAGTTCGTCGCCGAACGCGTGAACGGCAAGCTAGTGGTCACCGAAGTTAAATAGTTGAACTCCTGCCGCCCGGATCCGTGTCCGGGCGGCAGCGGACGAGGAGTGGACACAATGCATAGAAGAAGCTTCATTGCGCTGGCGACTTCCGCGCTGGCACTCCCCGGCGGCTGGGCCTTTGCCGCCGCGCCAGCAAAGATGATTGTCTACAAGGATCCGAACTGCGGTTGCTGTCATGAATGGTCGAAGGCGATGGCGGCGGCAGGTTTTTCCGTCGAGGCCCGCGATACCGACGACCTTGCCGCGGTCAAGGCGCGGCTGGGCGTGCCTGGCGACCTGGAGGGATGTCATACGGCCGTGATCGAGGAATATTACCTGGAGGGACACGTGCCGCTCGATGCCATCCGGCGCCTGCTGCGGGAGCGACCGCCGCTCCGTGGTCTCGTTGTGCCCGGCATGCCGTCCGGTTCGCTGGGGATGGGCGACGACCCGCAGGCGTCCTATGACGTCTATGCCGTTCCCACCGGAGGTGGCGCACCCTATCTATTCATGGGAGTCCGTCTGCAGAAGGGCTGACGCCGCGACAGACAGGGCCGCGCCGCGCTGGAGCGCCGTGCGTCCATTCGGACGCTCAAACTTTAGATTGGCACCAGGCTTTCCGAATTCGATTCCGGCCGATGCCATAGCGCTCAGGAAGCTGGAGCAGTGCAGAGCCTCGCCCAGAGATCGTGCTTCCAGTCGATCCCCGGTCGGGCGGAAAGGTCGACTGCATAATCGGTGGAATTCACGCGAACCGTGGCGGGCGAAACGCAGCGCACACTCGCCTCGTGCCTTCCCCCGTCCCGATAGAGCACCGCGCCGCTGCGGTCGATTTCCGATAGCGTGATGACGACGTCGAAATCGAAGGAGGGATCGTGGGCCGGTCCGCGTTCCATCAAACTGAGGCTCACCAACCGGCTGCCATTGAAGTCAGTCGTGTGGAAGACGCCTGATGCAGCCGACATCGATGCGGACTGGAGGCAAAGGATCAGAGACAGAAGGATCCGGCGCATCTCCCTCTCCCGTGGTCAATGCCCTTTCAACCTATCATGCTCCAGGAGGTTTCGCGACTCCTGGTGGCGACTTCCGCTCCTAAGGCCGCCTGAACGCCTGCATCTCCTCGCGTGTAACTTTGCCGTCGTTGTTGGCGTCGACGCTGTCGAAAAAATGCGCCCGCAATGGGTAAGCCAAGTATGACAGCGCCATTATCTGCCCGATCGTCGTAACCGCTTTGATTCACATCAATATGGAGGCCGCCCGATCCTGGAGGCTCGCCTGACCTTTAAAGCACTCGTCCAAGCGACTTGCAGTCAGGGAAGTCCGGCCTTGCGGTAGCCATCGACGAAATGCTGAAGCGTTGCCGCATCGCGGAAAGGCTCCGTCGTCGCCCAGTGACCGGTTGAAAAATGCGGGTTGGCGACAAGGAACAGTTCGGCTTCGGCACGCGCCTCTTCGATCCGGCCGAGCTGTGCAAGGCTTGCCGCCAGGAAACGGCGTGAACTTGTGCGGTAGGTTTCCTCCCGCCGCAGCGTCTCGATAGCGGACTCGTATTTCCCGGCCGCGTACTGAGCCTGGCCAAGCGCCAGATAATACCAGCTTGCCGGAAACGGGTTCAGCCGGAATGCCTTGCCGATATGCTCGAGCCCCTCGTCGATCCGCCCTGCCAGGACCGAGATGTCGGATAATGCGGCAAAGGTGTCCGCCTCATTCGGGTCGAGTTCGATTGCCTTGGCGAATTGCCCATCCGCCTCGGCGAAATCGCGTGCATAGGCAAGCAGATAGGCCAGGACCCACCGGCAGCCAGCATCGTTCGGATCGATCGCAACAGCCTTGCGCGCCAGTTCCAGAGCAACGTCGCGGTTCGTTTCCGTCGGCCCGCCGCTATGGACCCATCCCATCCAGTGGTTCAAGGCAAGCCAGCGATAGGCCTCGGCATAGTCGGGGTCGAGGCTAACGGCGCGAGTCAGCATCAGGTGCGCTTCTTCAGCTGCCTGCGGAGAATCGTCCATGAACTTGCGCGCCCGCACGCAAAGATCGTAGGCCTCGAGGCTCTTCGGCCGATTGCGCGGCGGCGGCGCGCGCAGCCGGCCGAGCAGCACTTCGACGATCCTGCCCGTCACCTCGTCCTGAACGGCAAAGATATCGTCCAGTCTGCGATCGAAACGCTCCGCCCAGAGATGATCGCCGCCCGCCGCGTCGATCAGCTTGGCGTTGATGCGCACGCGCCCGGCGGCGCGTCTTGCGCTGCCCTCGAGCAGGTAGCGTACACCGAGCTCCTCGGCGATCCCCAGCACCTCGATCGCCTTGCCCTTGTAGGCGAAGACCGAGTTGCGGGCGATGACGAACAGCCCGGGAATCCGGGAGAGGTCGGTGATCAGATCTTCGGTTAGCCCGTCCGCGAAGGATTCCTGCTCGGGATCATTGCCGATATTCAGGAAGGGCAGCACAGCGACCGACGGTTTGTCAGGCAGCGGCAAGATTTTTCGCTTCACGCCGCTCAGCCGACGCACGGCTCCCGTGAAGCGGTAACCGACGCGCGGAACCGTGGCAATCCATTCACCGCCGCCGGCGGACGGGCCGAGCAGCTTGCGCAGCTGTGCGATCTGGACAGTGAGGTTGCCTTCCTCGACCGCCATGCCTGGCCAGGCCGCGTCCATCAGCTCGGTCTTGGCAAGGATTTCGCCTGATCGCCCGACGAGCGCCGCAAGCAGCTTCAGTCCGCGATGGCTGACGGCAACGGGATCGTCATTCCGAAGGAGCGTTCCCGCATCCGGATCAAGCACGAACGGACCAAAGGCAAAGCGCGATCCCTGCATGAAGCGGATCTATAGTCCGTTTGGAAGTTTTTGAGAACGTTTTGGCGAGGCTTAATTACGCCGCTTCGCCTGTCCCGCAGAATTCCATCCTCTTTCAGCTCATAGGCCCGCCACTCGACCATACTGACGAAGAGGAGATCTGCGTGACCGCCGCAAGCACGACATCACAGCGCGAGGATCGGGTTCCATGGGCCGCGATGGCGGGCATTATCGCGACAGTGACGGTGTTTGCCGTGGCGCAGGGGCTGACCTATCCGCTACTGAGCTTCATCCTGGAGCGGCAGGGACTGACATCAGGCCTGATCGGCCTGTCGGCGGCGATGACGCCACTGGGTTTCATCATATCGGCGCCCCTCATTCCGGCGCTTTCGCGACGCGCCGGCGGGGCGCGGCTTGCCATCCTCTGTTCGATCCTTGCCGCCCTGACCCTGGTTGTGATCGCCTGGATTCAGCAGGTCTGGGCCTGGATGCCTCTGCGCTTCCTGCTCGGCTTCTTTGCCAATCCGCTCTACGTGATCAGCGAAACCTGGCTGATCACGATCACGCCGGCGCAGCGCCGCGGCCGCATCATGGGCCTCTACTCATCGATCGTTTCGGCTGGTTTCGCCGTCGGCCCGCTATCCCTCAGCCTCGCCGGCACGGAAGGATGGCCGCCCTTCATCATCGGCGTCACAGCCTTCCTTGCCTGCGGCCTGATCGCGCTTGCCGTTGCCCCACATCTGCCTGACATGCCTGTTGAAGGCGAAGCAACGTCGGTCGGCGGCTTCCTCCGGCTGGCGCCGACGCTGCTGTTTGCAGTTTTCACGGCCGCCGCCTTCGAGCAGATCCTGCTTTCCCTATTCGCCGTCTATGGAGCGGCACTCGGTAGCGCCGAGCGGCGTGTTGCTTCGCTCATCACCGTTTTCGTCGCCGGCAATGCCGTGCTGCAGATCCTGCTCGGACGAGCGGCCGAGCGGTTCGGCGCGAAGCGGACCATGTTGTTCTGTGTGCTGGCTTGCCTCACCGGCTGCCTGCCGCTGCCGTTCATCTTCGAAACCTGGCTCGTCTGGCCGCTGGTTTTCGTCTGGGGCGGCGTCTCCTTCGGGCTCTACACCACATCGCTGATCCAGCTCGGCGAGCGCTTCACCGGCCGGACCCTGATCGCCGGCAATGCAGCCTTCGCCCTCGCCTGGGGCATCGGCGGCATCGCGGGCTCACCCGCAGCCGGACTGGCAATGCAGCTGATCGGGCACCAGGGCCTGCCATTATCCCTCGGCCTGCTCAGCAGCGTCCTGGCGGTGGTTCTGTGGACTGAGGAACGGCGCGGCTGATTGAGCAGGCCGCGCGTCAATCCACCGCCTTCGCCGCGGCGATCCCTGCCCTTGAAACGACAAGCTGGAGATGTATAACATGTTATATAACATGCTAGCAAGCTGGAGATCGGCATGGTCGAGGATGTGGTTCGAACGCTTGGCTTTCTATGCCTGGGCAGCCGGCTGCGGCGCATCGGGGAAAGATTGCAGGCCGATACGCAGCAGATCATCGATGAGGCGGGGCTCGGAATTCAAGCTGGCCAGTATCCATTCCTTGCGGCGATCGACCGCGCCGGGCCGCTGACGATCGGCGAGCTTGCTCAGTCGGTAGGCATCAAGCAACCCGGCGCGACGCGGACCATTGGCCAACTTCTCGAACTCGGCTTCGTCGACATGCAGCCGGCGCCGGACGACCAGCGCCGCAGACTGGTGTCGCTCACCGACAAGGGACAGGAACTCGTCGATTATTCGAAGACGACGATCTGGCCGCGCGTCGCGGCTGCCGTTGCGGATCTCTGCGGCGATCTCGACGGACCGATCCTCGCGCAGTTGGCAGCAATCGAGGACGGGCTTGCGGCGGCGCCGCTCGATCGCCGGGGCACAATTGCTGCGTTGCGCGTCCTTTCGGACGCCCAACAGGAGGATGGACGATGAAGCATGTGCTCGACCGGCCGATCTGGAGCGCTCTGCAGACTGCGCATGCCGATCTCGCCGAAGGCGGCAAATACGCACGCCGGTATCCACCGTCGATCGTTCCCTTCGCGGCCTCCGCCGACGGTAGCCCGGAAAGCCTGGACGCCCTGGAGAATCTGCCGTCCGGCGAGGAGAGCATGTTTCTCGTCGAGGCTGGACCGATCGCGGTTCCGCTAGGTCTTGTCGTCGTCATGGAGGCCTTGGTAACCCAGATGGTTGCCGAACGGCCTCATGAAAAAATTTCGGATCCCCGGATCCAGCCTCTGACGGAGGCTGATGCCGCCGACATGCTCGATCTGGCGGCCTTGACCAAACCGGGGCCATTCACCTTGCGCGCCCAGAGGCTTGGCCGCTTCTGGGGAATAAGGCATGAGGGCCGTCTCGTGGCGATGGCCGGTCAGCGAATGCGGCAGACCGGCTTTATCGAGCTCAGCGGCCTTTGCACCCATCCCGATTTCCAGGGGCGAGGTCTCGGCACTCTGCTCTTCCGTTTCGTCGCCGGAGAAATCGCATCCGGCGGTGATGTAGCCTATCTGCATGCCTATGCGGCAAACACATCCGCCATTTCCCTCTATAGGGCACAGGGCTTCGTCGTTCGGTCGGAGATGAACATGCGCGTGGTCAAGCGTCGTCTCTGACCGCAGTGAAGTGTCAGATCAATGTCATCGAAATCGTTTAAAGCGCCCCGCAACGAATTGGATTGATGCGAGGCGCTTTCGATGGCGACATTGCAGCAGGTCGCATTCCGGGCAGGATGTTCGCTGGCGACCGCAAGCAGAGTTCTCAACCGCAACGGGCCTGCCAGCGATCTGATGGTGCGCAGGGTGCGCCGCGCCGCCGCAGAACTCGGCTATCACGCTGCCGGGCGGCTCGGACGCAGGCCGGTGGTCGGCGTCTTAATTCCAAGCATCACCAACCCTGTCTTTGCCTCGTCGCTGTCAAGCATCCAGAACCGCATGCTGGTCGCGGGCCATGGCGTGTTGATCGCACAATCGAATTACGATCCGGCCCGCGAAGCCGATGCCGTCGCCGCGCTTCTCAACGATCGGCCGACCGGGCTGATCCTCACCGTCTGCGATCCGTCGACGAGCGAAGCGCTGCTTGCCGGGCTGCCACCGACCGTGCTTCTCAACAACCTGCCGACGGCGCGGTTTCCCGCAGCGGTCACCGCCGACAATCGCGGTGCCGGCCGCGAGATCACGACCTTCCTGATCGGTATGGGGCACCGCCGCATTCTCTTTCTCTCCGGCAATTTCGCAGCCTCCGACCGCGCCCGGCTTCGATACCAGGGCTATCTCGACGCGATGGCCGAGAACGGGCTGACACCGCTTGATGCGATCCAGATCTCCTTCGTCGGCGGCTATGACCAGCTCGATCTCAGCACGGCGATGAATTCGCTTTCGCCGACGGCGATCATCGCCTCCAATGATCTGCTTGCCCTTGGCGTCGTCGGCGCGCTGAAGCGCGAGGGCCTTTCGGTGCCGGGCGATGTTTCGGTCGCCGGTTTCGACGGCATCGCCATCGGCCGGCTGATCGATCCGCCGCTGACGACGGTCGAAATGCCGGATGCCAGCATGGGGGCGACAGCCGCCTCCCTGCTTCTCGACATGGCGGAGAATGCCGCCCCTGCCCGTCATCTCGACGTCGCCTATACGCTGCGCCGCGGCGGCACGGTGCGCGCTATCTGAAATGTCAGGAAAGCAAGAGGCCGCCACGCACCTGGCGTGGCGGCCCCCTATCCTATTGCTCGTGGGAAAGCCGATCAGCTGCGCGGCAGCATGCCCTCGACATCGGCGGCCGCATCGTCCAGCGCTTCCTTCGGTTCGGCCGACTGATCGACGATGCGCGAGAGGTTGTCGACGATCGTCTGCGTGACCTTCACCCCGTTGGAGCCCGGGAAGGCATACCAGGGGATCATCACCGGCATCTGGCTGAGGCCTGCCTGGAACAGCGGGTTCTGCTTGTAGAAATCGCCGAGATATTCGGGTGACTTGGCGGCAAGCTCGTTGTTGGGGACATAACCGGTGCCCGGCACGGCAACCGAGGCGCCGTAGGGGCCGGCGGCGAATTTGGCGAACTTCCAGGCGGCGTCCTGCTTGGCAGTGTCATGCGTCAGGATGACGACGGCGTTGCCGCCCGTCGGCAGGCGGCCATTCACCGGATCGATCAGCGGGATCTTGGCGGTGCGCAGATCGAACTTGTTGCCGACATTCTTGATCGTATTGCGCAGCGCGCCGGTCGTCTGGAATTCGAAACCGACCTTGCCGGCCGCGAAAGCTTGCTCACCGGCAGGCTTGGTGAAAACGGGCATGCCGCCTTCGGTGACCAATCGATGCAGGACTTCGACGGCCTTCTGGCCTTCCGGACCGTTGAAGGCGACCTTGCTTTCATCGTCGCTCAGCATCTTGCCGCCGGCGCCGAAGAGCAGCGCGGAAAACATCCAGTCGTCGCCCTGCCAGCGGAAGTCGATACCGTCGACGCCGTTGCCGAGCGCCTTGATCTTGCCGCCGAGCGCGATGACCTCGTCCCAGGTCTTCGGCGGATTGTCGGGATTACCGCCGGCCGCCTTCACGAGATCGGCGTTGTAATACATGATCGGATTGGAGGTCGCGAAAGCGAGGCCGACCTGCTTGCCCTTGACCTGGGCGAGCTTGAGAATCGTGTCGGAGAAGCCCTGCTCGGCCATGTTGCCGTCCTTCTGGACGAGTGGGCCGAGATCAACGGCGACGTCGCGCTCGTCGAGCATGCGCAGGCGGTTCAAACCGATGAAGGTGATGTCGGGCATTTCGCTGGTGCCGGCCTGGCGCAGGATCGTCTGGATGCCTTCCTCATAGGTCGCAGACGGACTGGCGAACTGGATTTTGATATCAGGATTTTCTTCCATGAACTTCTTCGAGATCGTGTCCATCACGTCCTTGAAGAAGCCCGGCATCGGGTAATGAACCGTCAGCGTGGTCTCGGCCTGCGCGGGAAGCGCGACTGCCATCGATACGGCCGCTGCGGCGAGCAGCTGGGTAATAAGTTTCATCGCTCGTTCTCCTGAGTTGAAGCCGGTCAGCCTTTGAGACCGGTCATGGTGATGCCCTCAACGAAACGCTTCTGCGCAAGCAGGAAGGCGGCGACGAGGGGAAGGGTAATCATGAGGGTGGCGGCCATCAGCGCGCCGTAATCGTCGCCGGCTTCGGCGGCGCGGAAATACATCAGCCCGAGTGGCGGTGTGGCGTAGTCCTGCTTGCTGATGACGACCAGCGGCCAGTAGAGATCGTTCCAATGCGCGACGACCGAGAAGATGGCGAAAGCGGTGACGGCCGGCCAGGCATTCGGCACGATGACGCGTGCGACGATGCCGAGCTCCGACATACCGTCGAGACGCGCGGCATGGATGAGATCATCCGGCATGGCGCGAAAGAACTGCAGGAACATGAAGATTGCGAAGACCGAAATGGTGAAGGGCGCAACGAGGGCGGCGTAGCCGTTGAGCAGCGAGGCGCGGTCGAAGGCGACATAGAGCGGCAAGGCGGTCGCATGGATCGGCACCAGCAGGCCGAGCATGACCAGCACCATCATGGCGCGGGCGGCGCCGAAGCGCAGCTTCGCCATCGCATAGGCGCAAGGGATCGCCACCAGCACCTGGAAGAAAAAGATCAGCCCGCAGACGACGACGCCGTTCCACAGGAGCCGCGCCATCGGCACCCGGCTCAGGGCCTTGGCAAAATTCTCCGCATAGGTGAGGTGCGCCGGGATCAGCGACAGCGACGAGGTGAAAATATCGCTCTGCGCCTTGCCCGCCGCCGAAATCATGAAGACGTAGGGCGACAGGAAGATGATCGCGCCGAGGGAAAGCAGCGTCAGGCGGATAATCCGGCTGAGGGAAAAAGTGCTCGTCATGTGTAATGCACCCGCCGATCGAGGATGCGGTACTGCAGGAACATCAGCACCACGAGGATCAGGAGAAAGACAACGGTCATCGCCGAGGCATAGCCGACACGCAGGTAGACGAATCCTTCCTGGTAGATGGTAAAGAGCAGCACCTCCGACGCCTTGTTCGGCCCGCCTTCCGTCAGCGTCTTGACCGTCTCGAAGACCTTCACCGCGTTGCTGATGCTGATGGTGATGACGAAGAGCGTGGTCGGCCCGAGCATCGGCCAGGTGACGAGCAGGAAGCGATCGAGGGCGGATCTGGCGCCGTCCACTTCGGCCGCCGCGTAAAGCTCGCGCGGGATCGCGGTCAGCCCGGCCAGGAACAGCACCATGTTGAAGCCGGCCGACTGCCAGACGCCAATGATCGACAGGCTGTATAGCACCGTGCCGGAGCTGCCGAGCCAGTTCGGGCTTGGCAGCCCTGCAAGAGACAGCAGCGCATTGATCGGGCCGATGGTCGGATGAAACATATATTGCCAGACGGTCGCCATAGCGACGATCAGTGAGGCGACCGGCAGGAAATAGGCGGTACGGAAGAAGCTGCGGGCCGCGGTCTCGCTCTCGATCAGCATGGCGATACCGAGACCGAGCATGATCGAGACGGGCGCGACGATCGCCGTATAGAGCGTCGTATTCCCCAGCGACTTGCGGAAAGTACGGTCGGTGATCAGGTGCGCGTAATTCTCGAAGCCGACGAACCGGAACTTGCCGTAGCCGAGTTCGAAATCGGTAAAGCCCAGGAAGATGACAGCCGCGACCGGCAAAAGCACGAAGAGGAACAGCAGGACGATCGCCGGCAGCACCAGCATCCAGGCGATGTGGGCCTCGCTGCGCCGATGCGCAACGGCGGAATTGGCTGGCATGGCCATGGAGACGACGCTAGCCATGCGCCCTCTCCCGCGCGATGTCGCCTGCGGCGAGCCCATTGCCGGCCTCGGCGCGAGCAGCCAGCCGGCTGCCATCCTCGGCGAAGGCCATCGTCCGCCCCATGGCGAGCCGTAGCCCGACCGCATCGCCGGCGGCGAGACCCGCAGCTTCTGGCGGCTGAACCTTGGCGATCACGGTCTCGCCGATCGCATCGAGGCGGCAATAGAGGATGACCTCTGATCCCAGGAACTCGACGCGCTCGACCCGGGCGGCAAGCCCTTCCTGGCGGTTCCGGTCGAGAGAGACGAACTCGGGGCGAATGGCGAGCGTGACCGGCATCTTGCCGGCGGGCGGGTTTTCCAGCGTCAGGCGCAGGTCGCCAAAGGCAACCACACCGTCCTCGGCTTGCGCCGGCAGTTGATTGATGCGCGGCTGGCCGATGAAACGGGCGACCTCGATATGGGCGGGATCGTCATAGATGACCTCAGGGCTTGCGATCTGCAGCAACCGGCCGCCCATCATCACAGCGACGCGATCCGCCATCGACAGCGCTTCCGCCTGGTCATGGGTGACGTAGAGCGTCGGCACGCCGGCGCGGCGATGCAGATCGACGATCTCGCCGCGGGCGTGGACGCGCAGGTTGGCGTCGAGGTTGGACAGCGGCTCGTCCATCAGGAAGATGCTCGGCCGGCGCACCATGGCGCGGGCGAGCGCCACACGCTGGCGCTGACCGCCGGACATCTGGCCGGGCTTGCGGTCGAGCAGGTGCTCGATCTTGAGTGATGTCGCCATTTCCCGGACGTCGCGGGCGATCGCCGCGCGGGTGGCGCGCTGGCCCGGCATCAACGAGCCGATGAAGGGCAGCCGCTGCATCGTCGACAGTCGGCGCATCGCCAAGGGCACGGCGATGTTCTCAGAGGCCGTCAGATGCGGATAGAGGGCGTAGGACTGAAAAACCATGGCGATGTTGCGATCGGCGGCTGCCACGCCCGACATATCTTTCCCGCCGATCAGGATCTCGCCGCGATCGGCGTGGTCGAGGCCGGCAAGCACGCGCAGCAGCGTGCTCTTGCCGCAGCCGGAGGGGCCGACCAGCGCGATGAATTCACCGGCCTCGACGTCGAGGCTGACGCCATCGAGGATCTGGTTGCCGCCGAAAGCCTTGGCGATGCCGCGAAGCGAGAGCGCGCTCATTCCGCCGGTTCCCGCTGCTTGACCGCCTGGGGATAGACCTCGTGGACGACATCGTCGAGCACATGCGCGGTCATGCCGGGCACGGCGACGATTGCGCTTGCCACGTCCGCGCCGAACTCGTGGACGACGGCGCCGATCAGGCGCTCGCCCGGCATTTCCCGCTCCATCTTATCGATGATGAAAGCGGCCGACGGGCCCCATGTCAGCTGGGTGTTGCCGAGGCCGCCCTGCCAGGCCCAATGAAGATGGCCGCTGGCGAAAAGAGCCACGTCGTGGGCGGCGATCAGATCGTAGAGCCGCTGGCGCTGAGCCGGCCGGACGCTCCAATAGCCGGTATCGCCTTCGTCGGGTGCATCCACGAACAGCGGCTTATGCGCGAACAGCGCCACGCGCCGCCCGGCCCTATCTTCGAGCGCCTTGCGAAGCCACTCGAACTGGGCCTCCTCCTCCTCATCTTCATGGCCGAGAAGCAGCGAATTCAATCCGATGAGGCGCCAGCCGGCTGCATCTTCCAGCCAGCGATCGGGGCCGGCAAGGCTGCGCCAGCGGGCCAGCCGCTCGGCATTGACGGGCTGGTCCGAACCCTTGAGGTGGCCGACATCATGATTGCCGGGAACGATCAGCATCGGGATCGATACCTGGCGCATGAGATCCATCGAGAAGGTGATGTCCTCGTCCTTGTCGGCGCCGTCGACGGTAAGATCACCGGTATGGAAGATCAGATCGGCGTCGGTCTCCTCGATCCAGCTCAGAAGCGGGGCCCAGTTGCCGTTGAAATGCGGCTTGTTCGGGCTGAAATGGGTGTCGGTGATCTGAATGATTTTCATGGGCGCGCGCGTCTCCGAGAACCTCGGAAGCGTCTCCTGGACGCTCCCTTCTCGGGCCCTCTCTAGAAGGCTCCCATGTCAATCAGACATCCGCGGTTTTCAGCTGTTTTCCAGTTTTGACATCAATCCGTCACACAGACGCAGGCCGGCGCCGAAGAGGGCCGGCTAACCTGCAGGATTGGATGGAGATCAATGCCGCGGCGCGTTGGCGGGAATGGACGATACAGTCGCCGAAACCGGGTCGCTTGCCGGAAAGGTATCTTCGAGGCCTTCGTTCAGCTCCTCTTCCAGCGTTTCGCTATCGTGGGTGGAACGCGCGCTCGGCTGGCCGACGAGGCCCTTGCTGCCTTCGTCGAAGTTGCCGTTGCTCAAGGCGTCATACCGGTTGATGCTGCCGTCCGCGTTGCGGGCGGAAAAGGCGGTCAGCTGAACCATCATCACCTTGGCGTGGTCGAGCGCCGTCGAACTGTCGAGTTCGCCATGAGAATTATCGATTTTCACGGCAATCGACTCTCCTCCCTCGCCCAGGAATTCTACGGTGAGGAAGTTGCCGGACTGTGTCACGCGCGTATCGACCAACTGCATGGGAACCTCCTGTGTTCATGCCAAACCAACGGCGATCAGCATCAGGAGTTCCACGGACGACGCCATTTCAATGCGAATGCATGCGCGCAGAGGGTTGGATCGGCTGAAACTCGGCCGGCATTTATGGTTAATTTATTAATAATTCGGGGTTTATGATTGGAACCATGCGGCCTTTCCGCATGTTGATACTGCGCCGTGGAGGAACCTCGATGATCCTGAAAATCCTTGCTCCCAAGATCGACGTCGACTGCCATGATACCGGCACCTACCCTGACGGGATCTTCGCCGAAAACCGCATCGACCTTTCGTCGCGCCGCGACGACCGCCGTCGTTCGCCGCATGAGCGCGATTACGGCGCCGACAGAAAACTGGAAAAACTGCCGCTCGGCTTCGTCTAAGCAGCCTGCAGAAGGCCACAACCTCCTCTTGCCGGCCGGATGATCCCGGCCACATTCTCCTTTGACGCCACTCGTGCAGATCAGGAGAAGCCTTTGCCCTGGATTGCCTACATCGCCCATTTCATCGCCGCGGCATTTCTGGCCAACGGCATCCCGCATTTCGTCAATGGCGTCAGCGGCCGGCGCTTCCGCACCCCGTTCGCCAATCCCAGTTCGCCGGTGGTGAATGTCGTATGGGGCTGGGCGAACTTCCTCATCGCCTTCCTGCTCTTTGCCAATATCGGGCCGCTCTATATCGGCACTCCGGGCGATACGATCTTCGCCGCGGCCGGCATGCTGGTCACCGGCATCCTGCTCGCCCGCTTCTTCGGAGGTGACGGGATTTAGAGCTTTCCTACGCACATGTTACTTGCATGATGATAGTCACTCCTGTACTGACATCTGCCATGCAGCGGACAAGTTTCAGCCAATTCAAATGCCCGGCGGCACGCGCGCTCGACAGCGTCGGCGACTGGTGGAGCATCCTGATTCTGCGCGACGCCTTCCAGGGGCTGTCGCGCTTCGATGAGTTTCAGAAAAGCCTCGGCGTGGCCCCGAACATCCTGACGCGGCGGTTAAAACATCTGACGGACCAGGGCCTGTTCGAACGACGGCTCTACCAGCAGCGCCCTGCCCGGTACGAATATCTGCTGACAGAAAAAGGCCGCGATTTCTTTCCGGTGCTGATGGCGCTGTTTTCCTGGGGGAGCCGGCACATTCCGGAAGAGGATCTCGCCTTTTTGCTCAGCGACGCCGCCTCCGGCAAAGCGCGCGAGACGGTGCTTGTGGACGCACGGACCGGCGAAGAAGTAACGCCCGAAAATACCAGTCTGCTCGCTGGACCAGCCGCCGACGACGAGGTGCGTGCGCGGATCGCCCGCATGCGCGCCTGGTATCTCGGCATCGACGCATAGAGAGGAAAATACCATGGATCGCATCGTTGTCACCGGCATGGGACTTGTCTCACCACTCGGCATCGGCGTCGAGCCTGCCTGGAAACGTCTCGTCGACGGCGCCTCCGGTCTGAGGGTGCTGCCGGAGGATGTTGTCGGCGAACTGTCGGCCAAGGTTGGCGGTGTCGTTCCCGGCATCACTGAGGATATTGAGGCCGGTTTCGACCCGGATCGCTCGATCACGCCGAAGGACCAGAAGAAGATGGATCGCTTCATCCAGTTCGCCATGGCGGCGACGGAGGAAGCGGTGAAGCAGGCCGGCTGGATGCCGACCGACGAAGGTTCGCGTGAGCGCACCGCAACGATCATCGCTTCGGGTGTCGGTGGCTTTCCTGCGATCGCCGAAGCAGTACGGATCGGCGAGACGCGGGGCGTGCGGCGGCTGTCGCCCTTCACCGTGCCCTCCTTCCTCGTCAACCTCGCCGCCGGCCAGGTCAGCATCCGCTATGGTTTCAAGGGGCCGCTCGGCGCGCCGGTGACGGCCTGTGCCGCCAGCGTCCAGGCGATCGGTGATGCGGCGCGGCTGATCCGCTCCGGCGAAGCCGATGTAGCGATCTGCGGCGGTGCCGAGGCCTGCATCGACAAGGTGAGCCTCGGCGGCTTCGCCGCCGCCCGTGCGCTCTCCACCGGCTTCAACGAGACGCCGGAACTGGCCTCGCGGCCCTTCGACACGGCGCGCGACGGTTTCGTCATGGGCGAAGGCGCCGGCATCCTGGTGATCGAAACGCTCGACCATGCGCTGGCCCGCGGGGCCACACCGCTTGCCGAACTCGTCGGTTACGGCACCGCGGCGGATGCCTACCACATGACCGCTGGCCCCGAAGATGGCGATGGTGCGCGCCGGGCGATGGAGGCCGCACTCAGGCAGGCGAAGATTCCGGCCTCGGGGGTCAGGCACCTCAACGCGCATGCGACGTCGACACCGGTCGGAGACAAAGGCGAAATCGCTGCGATCGGCACGGTCTTCGGCCGCAATGGCGCCATTGCCGTCAGCGCGACGAAATCGGCGACAGGCCATCTGCTCGGGGCGGCCGGCGGGCTGGAGGCGATCTTCACCATTCTTGCGTTGCGCGACCAGATCGCGCCGCCGACCCGCAACCTCAATGAAGCCGATCCGGCCGCCGACGGTATCGATATCGTCGGCAAGACGGCGCGGCGGCTGGCGATGGACTATGCCATCACCAACGGCTTCGGCTTCGGCGGGGTGAATGCCAGCGCCCTCTTCCGCCGCTGGTCGTAAAGTCCGCTTTCCTTGTGCTGAAATTCGCCTACACTTCCGCTCTATCGGGGGCTCGCTTCCCGACGGAGCCGGAGATCAATCCATGCGCGCCTTTCTCGCAGTTCTCATTCTGTGTGCCGCGTCCGCCCTCTCTCCTCTCTCGGCCCATGCCGAAGATCCGATCGACACGACGCGAACGATGATCGAGGAACAGATCAAAGCCTTCCTTAAGGACGATGCCGAAACCGCCTATTCCTTCGCCGCTCCCGGCATCAAGGCGATGTATCCCGACAAGAACCTGTTCTTCGCCATGGTGAAGAAGAGCTACGAACCGGTCTATCATCCCGGCAATTACGCCTTCGGGCGCAGCCGCTCGATCGACAACGGCGCGCTGATCTATCACGAGGTGCTGATTTCAGGCCGCGACGGTAAGGACTGGACAGCGATCTACCAGGTCACCCGCCAGCCCGACGGCAGCTACCGGATCAATGGCGTGCAGATCATGCCGGATGCAGACAGCAAGGGCATTTGACGCCAGTTTTGCGCCCGCTCGCAAGCCGGTAGGCGCACGGTCACGTTGCGCTAACAATTTCGAAATCCTCCTGGGGTAACAAAATGCCGACGGAGGGTTGTAACCGTGAATAGTGGCAAGCAATTTTTTACAGCTCTTGAAGCGTTGCGAGGAATTGCGGCCATCATGGTCATGTTCCTGCATACGGGTGGTACGCTTGGCCCGATGCCGGCAAATATCAGCTACCTCGGTGTAGACCTCTTCTTTCTCTTGAGCGGCGTCGTTCTGGCAAATTCATATGAAAAGCGCCTGACGGCGGGAGAGATTTCCCCGGCCGGATTTCTCCTGCACCGTATCATTCGGCTTTATCCGCTCTATCTTCTTTCGCTTCCTGTCGGCTTTGTCAGCTATGCGCTTCAAAGCGACCTGGAGTCGCCGGCAGGCCTCATTGTCAGGGCGATCCTGCTCATTCCAAACGGAAATCCGAACGGGGCATTTCCTTTGAACGGACCCAGTTGGTCGCTCTTCTTCGAACTCTGGGCCGGACTGCTGTTCGCCGTTCTTCTGATACGGCTGTCTTTCAGAACCTTGCTTGTTATCGCGCTTGGGGCTGCCTGTATCACCACATATGGGGCATGGGTCGGAGGCAATTTCGATATTGGACACCAAGCAGGCTACTTCGCATTTGGCTTTTCGCGAGTGCTGTTCTCGTTTTCACTCGGGATATGCCTCTACAGGTTATATGACGTCCGAAAACCGAACACGGTCAAGAACGGCAACATTACGGGCCTTCTTATCTGCGGTTGTTTGATCCTGATCACAAACATACCGGCCATCATATTCTTCGGCTTCCCGTATTTCGATCTTTCAATATGCCTCGTGATTTTCCCGGCTATCGTTTGGATTGCAATGCGCACGACGCAGACCGGCCGAGTGGAACTGCTATTCGGATGGTTGGGGCGGCTTTCCTATCCGACCTATATCCTGCACGGACCGATATTCAGCCTGCTGCATGTACTGCGGCAGCAGGGCTTCAACCTTCCCGCCTCTCCAGCAGCCGGCATGATCGTCGTCATAGCGATTTTCATTTTGGCTGGCGTTATCACCACTCGCTTTGACGAACCGGTGCGCAAGAAACTTAGAATGATGGTTTCGCCGAATCCACCGTCTGCGGCCACCCAGCCGGCCAAGTAGGCTCAGGTGGCGCTTAGACCGGCTGGAGATCACCCCTCGCCCATTCCTCCATCGTCTCCGCCATGAAGTCGGCGAATCGGCCTTCGGCGATCGCCTTGCGGATGCGCTGCATCAGTTCCTGGTAGTAGGCCAGATTGTGCCAGGAGAGCAGCATACCGCCGAGGGCTTCGTTGGCGCGGACGAGATGGTGGAGATAGGCGCGCGAATAATCGCGCGAGGCCGGGCAGTTCGACTGTTCGTCGAGCGGGCGCATATCCTCGGCATGGCGGGCATTGCGGATATTGACCTTGCCGCGGCGGGTGAAGGCCAGGCCATGGCGTCCGGAGCGGGTCGGCATAACGCAGTCGAACATATCGATGCCACGGGCGACGGATTTGAGGATATCGTCGGGCGTGCCGACGCCCATGAGGTAACGCGGCTTTTCAACGGGCAGGACGGGAAGCGTCTCTTTCAGCATATTCAGCATCACGTCCTGCGGCTCGCCGACCGCAAGACCGCCGACGGCGTAGCCTTTGAGGTCGAGCTTGGTGAGCTCCTCGGCCGAACGGATGCGCAGCGCCGGGATATCGCCGCCCTGGACGATGCCGAACATGGCCTTGCCAGGCTGCTCGCCGAAGGCCACCTTGCAGCGTTCGGCCCAGCGGAGCGACATTTCCATGGCACGCGCGATCTCCTTCGGCTCGGCCGGCAGCGCCACGCATTCGTCGAGCTGCATCTGGATGTCGGAGCCGAGCAGGCCCTGGATTTCGATCGAGCGCTCCGGCGACATGTGATGCAGGCTGCCATCGACATGCGACTTGAAAGTGACGCCCTGCTCGTCGAGCTTGCGCAGACCGGACAGCGACATGACCTGAAAACCGCCGGAGTCGGTCAGGATCGGGTGTTCCCAGCGGATCAACTTGTGCAGGCCGCCGAGACGGGCGACGCGCTCGGCCGTCGGGCGCAGCATCAGGTGATAGGTATTGCCGAGGATGATGTCGGCGCCCGTCTCCCGCACCTGATCGAGATACATCGCCTTGACGGTTCCGACCGTGCCGACCGGCATGAAGGCCGGCGTGCGGATCGTGCCGCGCGGCATGGAAATCTCACCGAGACGGGCGCCGGCATCGGTCTTCTCGAGCGTGAATTGGAAATTCTCTGTCATCTAGTCTTTCCGGAAAAGAAGGCTCGCGTCGCCGTAGGAGTAGAAGCGGTAGCCCGTGGAAATGGCGTGTTCATAGGCCGCATGCATGGTTTCGAAGCCGGCGAAGGCCGAGACGAGCATGAACAGCGTCGAGCGTGGCAGGTGGAAATTGGTCATTAGCATATCGACCGCCTTGAAGCTGTAACCGGGCGTGATGAAGATGCCCGTGGTCCCGGCCCATGGCTTGATTTCACCACTTTCCCCGGCGGCGCTCTCGATCAGCCGCAACGAGGTGGTGCCGACACAGACGATGCGCCCGCCCCTTTGTTTTACCGCGTTCAGCCGGGCTGCGACCTCCGCGCTGACATAGCCGCTTTCGAGATGCATCTTGTGGTCATCTGTATCATCGGTCTTCACAGGCAGAAAGGTGCCGGCGCCGACATGCAGTGTAACGAAATGACGTTCGATGCCGGCCCTATCGAGCGCCTCGAACAGAGCAGGCGTGAAATGCAGGCCGGCGGTGGGGGCTGCGACGGCGCCCTCCTCGCGGGCATAGATGGTCTGGTAGTCGGTGCGGTCGCGATCGTCATCGGGGCGCTTGGCGGCGATATAGGGCGGCAGCGGAATATGGCCGACGGCGGCGATCGCCTCGTCGAGCACCGGACCGGAAAGATCGAAGGCGAGCGTCACTTCGCCCGCTTCGCCCTTTTCCTCCACCGTCGCATCGAGTGAGCCGATCATGCAGCTTTCGCCGCTGTGGCCGAAGGCGATACGATCGCCCTCCTTGATGCGCTTGCCCGGTTTGGCGAAGGCTTTCCAGCGGCTCGGACCGACGCGCATGTGCAGCGTCGCGGAAATCAATTGGCCGCCGGCGCCGTCGCGATGGCGGATGCCCTCGAGCTGGGCGGGAATGACCTTCGTGTCGTTGAAGACAAGCGCATCGCCGGCACGCAGGAACGACGGCAGATCGGAAACGCGATGATCCGAGAGGGCGCTTGCCGCATTTGCGTCAACGACGAGCAGCCGCGCGCTGTCACGCGGCTCGGCGGGCCGCAGGGCGATGCGCTCCTCGGGCAGATCGAAATCGAAAAGGTCTACGCGCATAAGTGCACTTCCAGGCAAAGCGAAACCCGCCCCACGCTCTCGCGCAAGGGCGGGTTTCAGCAGAAATCACAATCAGACGTCGGCGGCAACCCGCATGGAGACGATCGAGTCCGGATCGGAGACCGGCTCGCCGCGCTTGATTTTGTCGACATTGTCCATGCCTTCGATCACCTGGCCCCAGACGGAATACTGCTTGTTCAGCCACGGAGCGTCGGTGAAGCAGATGAAGAACTGCGAATTGGCCGAGTTCGGGTTCTGCGAACGCGCCATCGAGCAGGTGCCGCGCACATGCGAGGTGGCGGAAAATTCCGCCTTCAGATCCGGCTTGGCGGAGCCGCCCATGCCGGCGCGGCCGGGATTGAAGGTTTCCGAACCCTTCTTGCCATATTCGACGTCGCCCGTCTGAGCCATGAAATCCTGGATGACGCGGTGGAAGACGACGCCGTCATAGGCCTTCTCGCGGGCGAGTTCCTTGATGCGGGCGACATGCTCCGGCGCGACCTGCGGCAGAAGCTGAATGACAACCTTGCCCTTGGTGGTTTCCAGAATGACGGTGTTTTCGGGATCCTTGATCTCGGCCATTATCTTCTCCTCTTGTTTCTCTCGTAACTTACTTCTTGCCCAGGGTGACCTTGATCATCCGGTCGGGACTTTTGACTTCGCCGTTCTGACCTTCGCCGCGCTTGATCTTGTCGACATTCTCCATGCCGGAAACGACCTTGCCGACGACGGTGTACTGGCCGTTCAGGAAGGAACCATCGGCGAACATGATGAAGAACTGCGAATTGGCGGAATTCGGATCCTGCGAGCGGGCCATGCCGACCGTGCCGCGCACGAAGGGCGTCTTGGAGAATTCAGCCGGGATGTCGGGCATGTCGGAGGAGCCGGTGCCGGCGAGGCTGGCATCGAAGCCCTTCTCCATGTTGCCGTATTTGACGTCGCCGGTCTGGGCCATGAAGCCGTCGATGACCCGGTGGAAGGCGACGTTGTCATATTCGCCCTTCTTGGCGAGTGCCTCGATCTGGGCGACATGCTTCGGCGCCACATCCGGCATCAGCTGGATCACCACCGGGCCGTTCTTCAGCTGAATGGTGAGATAATGATCGGCCGACTGGGCCAACGCATCCCCCGCGAAGGAGGCGAGATACAGCACACCGGCAAATGCGAGATAAAAGAGTTTCATGTGAGCTCCATTGCGGCGTTATCCGCCTAGGCTTTTGCGCTTGCTAGTTTGGGCGCTTGGATGTGAGGGCTTGCAGGACGGCGGCCGGGACGAAAGCGCTGACATCGCCGCCCATGGCGGCGATCTGGCGGACCAATGTGGCGGTAATGGGCCGCGACGCCGTGCCGGCCGGCAAAAAGATGGTCTGGATATCGGGTGCCATCGTTCGGTTCATACCGGCCATCTGCATTTCGTAGTCGAGATCCGTGCCATCGCGAAGACCGCGGATCAGAAGCGTGGCGCCATGGGCGCGGGCGGCATCGACGACCAGATTGTCGAAGGCGACGACCATGATTTCGCCGGTCTTGCCGGGCAAGGCTTCGGCCAGCGACAGGCGGATCAGCTCGGCTCTCTCTTCGAACGAAAAGAGCGGCGCCTTGCCAGGATGGATGCCGATCGCGACGATGACTTTTTCGGCGACGTTCAGCGCCTGGACCAGAACATCCACATGTCCGTTGGTGATCGGGTCGAAGGACCCAGGATAAAAAGCTGTCGTCATCTGGCCCGGCCATTCGTTTGACGCCTTTTGTCACGGATGCGGACTTGTCGCAAGTGATTTACCCGGCCGCGCCGCCCGGCTGAACAACGGATGAACGTGCCATTCAAGGCCGTTTCAGACGGCATCTGCTTAACTCGGATCATCAACCCAGCCGATGCCATTCCGGCAGCCGGCGCTCCCGAATGACTGAGACCCATGCTGATCGTGCTCGTTGCGTTTGCTGTCACTTCCTCCCTCGTCGCCGAGGTGGCCTATGGCTATTTCGCCGATCGCTACGAGGTGAACTGGGTGCGGCCAGAGCTTGCCGAACATGCGGCGATCGTGCGTGTCCAAGGCCGGCTGCGCGGAAATGAGGGCCGGCTGCAAGAAAAAACCGGACTGCGAATCTGAACGCCAGATGAACGAGACATTCAAGGAGGCTTCAGATCGCCGTTGCTAAACACCCCTCAACATCCGACGGAACCATTCTTAAACGGGTGCGTTCACTCAACCGACACAGAAATGCGTCAAAGCGCGGCAGGAAGGACTAATAATGCCCGGCAAGATTACGATGATTAACGTGCTCTGGATGGTCATGGTCACGGGCATGCTCACCGCAACTGTCGCTCTCTATGATCAGAAGGTCGATACCTCCAAGGTTTATGGCCCCTATGCTTCGGCTCGCACAGCCGTACTGGGCCAGTACTGAGGAGCGAGTACGCCACTCCCCAGGAAAGGAATGCCTATGTTCACGATCTTGACAGTGCTCACCGCCCTCATCAGCGTCATGTTCATCGTGTCTGTGGCCTCGACGATATCAGCGCTGCGGCGCGAAGGCGAAGAGGTGAAGGCGCTGAACGAAAAGCATAGCGCGTTCTGACATTCCTCTCTTCCCCTCCCATGAGCGGCACCGTTCGCCGCCTGGGCCTTTCAAAGCCGGATGCACCCAGCGTCCGGCTTTTTTCTTGGGCAGTGAGTGAGCCAACTGAGTGCTTCAGCCTGGAAGCAGGGCTCTAACAGAAAAGGGCGGCTCGAAGCCGCCCCGTTCATTCGATCATTCTTCGGCAGCACCGCCCGGATCGCCATCGGCGACAGGTGTCTCATCGGCGCCAGCGGCGCCTTCGACAGCCTCTTCCGTCTCATCCTCTTCCGGCTCGCTGATGCGCTCGACCGAGACGACCTTCTCGTCCTTGGCCGTCGAGAAGATGGTGACGCCCTTGGTGGCGCGGCTGGCGATGCGGATGCCGCCGACCGGCACACGGATGAGCTGGCCGCCATCGGAGACAAGCATGATCTGATCGCCATCATCAACCGGGAAGGCCGCAACCAGTTCGCCGATCTCGCCCGTCTTCGACGTGTCGGTGGCACGAATGCCCTTGCCGCCGCGGCCGGAGATACGGAAATCGTAGGAGGACGAACGCTTGCCGAAGCCCTTCTCGGAGACGGTGAGCACGAATTGCTCGCGCGCTTTCAGTTCTTCGTAGCGCTCGTCGGAAAGCTGCCCCTCTTCCGTGACCTCTTCGCCAACGAGAGCGATGTCCTCTTCATCCACGCCTATCGCCCGGCGTTCGGCGGCAGAGCGCTTGAGGTAGGCGGCCCGCTCCCATGGCTCGGCATCGACATGGCCGACGATCGTCATCGAGATGATGCGGTCGCCCTCGCCGAGATTAATGCCGCGCACCCCGATCGAGTTGCGACCGGCAAAGACGCGGACATCATCGACCGAGAAGCGGATGCACTGGCCGAGCGCCGTGGTCAGAAGAACGTCGTCCCGATCGGTGCAAGTCTCGACGGAGAGGATTTCATCGCCCTCCTCTTCCAGCTTCATGGCGATCTTGCCGTTGCGGTTGACCTGGACGAAGTCCGACAGCTTGTTGCGGCGAACCGTGCCGCGCGTCGTCGAGAACATGACGTCGAGGTTATCCCAGCTAGCCTCGTCCTCGGGCAAGGGCAGGATGGTGGTGATGCGCTCGCCGGATGCGAGCGGCAGCATGTTGATCAGCGCCTTGCCGCGCGAGGTCGGCGTGCCGATCGGCAGACGCCAGACCTTCTCCTTATAGACGATGCCGCGGGAGGAGAAGAACAGGACCGGCGTATGGGTATTGACCACGAATAGCCGGCTAACGAAATCCTCGTCGCGAGTCGTCATGCCGGAGCGGCCCTTGCCGCCGCGGCGCTGGGCGCGGTAGGTGGTCAGCGGCACGCGCTTGATATAGCCGAGGTGCGATACGGTGACGACCATGTCTTCGCGGGCGATGAGATCCTCGTCGTCCATTTCGAGGCCGCCATCGACGATCTCGGTGCGGCGCGGCGTGCCGAATTCGTCGCGAACGGCTGTTAGTTCGTCCTTGACGATGGTCTGGATGCGGACCCGCGAGGAAAGAATATCGAGATAATCCCGGATTTCCTCGCCTATCTTATTGAGTTCATCACCGATTTCGTCACGGCCGAGCGCGGTGAGGCGGGCGAGGCGCAGCTCGAGAATAGCGCGCGCCTGCTCTTCCGAGAGGTTGTAGGTCAGGTCGTCGTTGATGCGGTGGCGCGGATCGTCGATCAGACGGATCAGGCTTTCGACATCTTCGGCCGGCCAGCGGCGCGTCATCAGCTCTTCGCGGGCCGACTGCGGATCCGGCGCCTGACGGATGACGCGGATGACTTCGTCGATATTAGCGACGGCGATCGCGAGACCAACCAAGACGTGGGCGCGCTCACGCGCCTTGCGCAGCAGGAACTTCGTTCTTCGGCTAACGACTTCCTCGCGGAAGGAGACGAAGGCGCGCAGCATGTCGAGCAGGGTCAGCTGCTCCGGCTTGCCGCCGTTCAGCGCCACCATATTGCAGCCGAAGGAGGTCTGCAGCGGCGTGTAGCGGTAAAGCTGATTAAGGATGACCTCGGCATTGGCGTCACGCTTCAATTCGATGACGACGCGATAGCCCTGGCGGTCGGATTCGTCGCGCAGGTCCGAGATGCCTTCGATGCGCTTTTCGCGCACTAGCTCGGCCATCTTCTCGATCATCGTCGCCTTGTTCACCTGGTAGGGAATCTCGGTGATGATGATCTGCTCGCGGTCGCCGCGCATCGGCTCGATGGTGGCGACACCGCGCATGATGACGGAGCCGCGGCCGGTCTCGTAGGCAGAGCGGATGCCGGCACGACCGAGGATCTTGGCGCCTGTGGGAAAGTCAGGGCCGGGAATGATCTGCATCAGCTCCGGCAGCTCGATCGCCGGATCGTTGATCAGCGCGATGCAGCCGTCGATGACTTCGGAGAGGTTGTGCGGCGGAATGTTGGTCGCCATGCCGACGGCGATGCCGCCGGCGCCGTTGACGAGCAGGTTCGGGAACTTGGCGGGTACCACGACCGGCTCGGAGAGCGTGCCGTCATAGTTGTCGCGGAAGTCGACGGTTTCCTTGTCAAGATCGTCGAGCAGTGAATGAGCAGCCTTTTCCAGGCGGCACTCGGTGTATCGTTCGGCCGCCGGCGGATCGCCGTCAACCGAGCCGAAATTGCCCTGACCGTCGATCAGCGGCAGGCGCAGCGACCAGGGCTGCGCCATGCGGGCGAGCGCGTCATAAATCGCGGCATTGCCGTGCGGATGGTATTTACCCATCACGTCGCCGGTAACGCGGGCGCATTTGACGTATTTCTTGTTCCAGTCGATGCCGAGCTCGGACATGCCATAGAGGATGCGCCGGTGCACGGGCTTCAGGCCATCGCGCACGTCGGGCAGCGCGCGGCTGACGATGACGCTCATGGCGTAATCGAGATACGACCGCTGCATTTCCTCCATGATGGAGATGGGCTCGATGCCTGGCGGGAGCTTCCCGCCGCCGGGGGGTGTTTGCTCAGTCAAAACAGATCACGATCTCTTCTAGAATCACTCGAAGATTTATAGCGGAAAGCCTGTTCCCACGCCAATTTCTGAGCGCGTTTTGAACAGGCTTTTGCGGCGTAAAGACGGTAAAGCGCGCAAGTTTTCCGGCCGAACCGGGCAAATGCCGCCGCGGGATATTTGCCAAATCGGAACCGGCGCTTCACAATCATGAAAACCACGCATTCATATGATGTTCCGGAGAGACGATGGCAAGCGCCGACCAGTTGATCAACGCCTTCACCACGCTCATCGTCACCATCGACCCGCCGGGGCTCGCACCGCTCTTCCTGGGGCTGACGGTCGGCATGAGCCGCGCCGAGCGTCGGCAGGTGGCGCTGCGCGGCTCGACCATCGCCTTCATCATCCTCGCCGTCTTCGCCCTGTTCGGCGCAGGCGTGCTCGGCGTGCTCGGGATCTCGATCGGCGCCTTCCGCCTAGCCGGCGGGCTCCTGCTCTTCTGGATCGCCTTCGAGATGGTTTTCGAGAAGCGGCAGGATCGCAAGGAGAAGACGACCGAGGTGGCGATCACCAAGGATCATATCGAGAATATCGCCGTCTTTCCCCTCGCCCTGCCGCTGATCGCCGGTCCCGGCGCGATCTCGGCCACCATCCTGCTTTCCGGCACGCTGGCGACCTCGGTCGAAAAGGCCCAGCTGATCGGCGTCATCGCCGCCATTCTGCTGCTGACCTTCCTCATGCTGCTGATCGCCGAAACGCTCGACCGTTTCCTCGGCGTCACCGGCCGGGCGATCCTGACCCGCCTCCTCGGCGTCATCCTTGCAGCCCTTGCGGTGCAGTTCGTCGTCGACGGCGCGAAAGCGGCGCTCAATCTCATCAGCGCGACGCCGCGCTGAACGCCACAAGACCAAAGAAAAAGAGCATGACGCCATCAAAGGCATCATGCTCTCAACTCTTCTCCTGGCCAGAAAAATGATCGATCAGAACGGGATGTCGTCGTCGAGATCGCGCGAAAAGTTGCCGCCGCCACCGCCGCGGCTGGGCGACGAGGAGGGAGCCGGGGCGCCGTAGTCGTCGCCGTAATCATTGTTGCTGCTGCCGCCGCGGCCGCCGCCGAAGCCGGAGCTCGCGCCGCCGCCATCGCCGCGGCCGTCGAGCATGGTCAGCGTCGAGTTGAAGCCCTGCAGCACCACTTCCGTCGAGTAGCGGTCCTGGCCCTGCTGGTCCTGCCACTTGCGGGTCTGCAGCTGGCCTTCGATATAGAGCTTGGCGCCCTTCTTCACATATTGCTCGACCACCTTGCAGAGGCCTTCGTTGAAGACGACGACAGTGTGCCATTCGGTTTTTTCGCGCCGTTCGCCGGAATTGCGGTCACGCCAGGTCTCCGAGGTCGCGATACGGAGATTGGCGATCGGCCGGCCATCCTGAGTGCGGCGGATTTCGGGGTCTGCACCCACGTTTCCAACCAGAATTACCTTGTTCACGCTACCAGCCATGCTTTTCACCCTGCCTGCCGCCCTGCCCGGCGGCGTTAATCGATCAGCGCACCTTAAACCATAGAGACCGCAGATGCGCGCGAACGGTGTTTAATCCACAGTTTATCCCATCAGAAAGCCGCATGCATTCATCAGGAAATTTGTTCTTTATTTGTTCTAGTTTATCCGTATGATCCTGTCAACAGAATCGAAAACCTTGAGCCTTCCCGGATATTCAGCCTCGACTCGCCCGTTGGCATCACTAAATAAGGGCTGATATCCAGAAAACCAAAGCAGAGACGATGAGCGAACTGAAGACGATCTCCATCCGCGGCGCGCGCGAGCACAATCTGAAGAGCATCGATCTCGATCTGCCGCGCAACAAGCTGATCGTCATGACCGGTCTTTCGGGCTCGGGCAAGTCCTCGCTCGCCTTCGACACGATCTATGCCGAGGGCCAACGGCGCTATGTCGAAAGCCTGTCGGCCTATGCCCGGCAGTTCCTCGAAATGATGCAGAAGCCCGATGTCGACCAGATCGATGGGCTGTCGCCTGCCATTTCAATCGAGCAGAAGACCACGTCGCGAAACCCGCGCTCGACGGTCGGCACCGTCACCGAGATCTACGACTACATGCGCCTGCTCTTTGCCCGCGTCGGCGTACCCTATTCGCCGGCGACCGGCCTGCCGATCGAGAGCCAGACCGTCAGCCAGATGGTCGACCGCATTCTCGCTTTCGGCGAGGGTACACGTCTTTATATTCTTGCGCCGCTCGTGCGCGGCCGCAGGGGCGAATACAAGAAGGAACTGGCGGAGCTGATGAAGAAGGGCTTCCAGCGCGTCAAGGTCGACGGCCAGTTCTACGAGATCGCCGAGGCGCCTGTTCTCGACAAGAAATACAAGCACGACATCGACGTGGTGGTCGACCGTATCGTCGTGCGCCCGGATGTCTCGGCACGCCTGGCCGACAGCCTGGAAACCTGCCTGAAGCTCGCCGACGGCCTGGCGATAGCCGAATTCGCCGACAAGCCGCTGCCGCCGGAGGAGACCTCGGCCGGCGGTTCGGCCAACAAGTCGCTGAACGAGACGCATGAGCGCGTGCTGTTTTCGGAGAAATTCGCCTGCCCGGTCTCGGGCTTCACCATCCCAGAAATCGAACCCAGGCTCTTCTCCTTCAACAACCCTTTCGGCGCCTGCCCGACCTGCGACGGTCTCGGCGCGCAGCAGAAGATCGACCCGGACCTGATCGTGCCCGAACCGGAGCGGACCTTGCGCGACGGGGCGATCGCCCCCTGGGCCAAGTCGACCTCGCCCTATTACAACCAGACGCTGGAAGCGCTCGGCAAACATTACGGCTTCAAGCTCGGCACTCGCTGGAACGACCTGTCCGACGAGGCCAAGGACGTGATCCTGAACGGCACCGACGACAAAATCGAGTTCCACTACGCCGACGGCGCCCGTTCCTATACGACACACAAGAATTTCGAGGGCATCATCACCAATCTCGAGCGCCGCTGGAAGGAGACCGATTCGGCCTGGGCGCGCGAGGATATCGAGCGCTTCATGTCGGCCGCCCCCTGCCCGGCCTGCAACGGCTATCGCCTGAAGCCGGAAGCGCTGGCGGTGAAGATCAACAAGCTGCATATCGGCGAAGTGACCGAGATGTCGATCCGCATCGGGCGCGACTGGTTCGAGACGCTGCCGGCGACATTCAATGCCAAGCAGAACGAGATTGCCGTCCGGATCCTCAAAGAAATCCGCGACCGCCTGCGCTTTTTGAACGATGTCGGCCTGGAATATCTGAGCCTGTCGCGCAATTCCGGCACCTTGTCGGGGGGCGAGAGCCAGCGCATCCGGCTCGCCTCGCAGATCGGTTCGGGGCTGACCGGTGTGTTATACGTGCTCGACGAGCCGTCGATCGGCCTGCATCAGCGCGACAACGCCCGGCTGCTGGATACGTTGAAGCACCTGCGCGATATCGGCAACACCGTCATCGTCGTCGAACATGACGAGGATGCGATCCTGACGGCCGACGACGTGGTGGATATCGGTCCGGCCGCCGGCATCCATGGCGGTGAGGTTATCGCCCATGGCACGCCGCAGGACATCATGGACAACCCGAAGTCGCTGACCGGCAAATATCTCTCCGGCGAACTCGGCGTTCCCGTTCCCGAGGAGCGCCGCAAGCCGAAGAAGGGCCGCGAAATCAAGGTGATCGGCGCGCGCGGCAACAATCTGAAGAACGTCACCGCATCGATCCCGCTCGGCGTCTTCACGGCAGTGACCGGTGTGTCCGGCGGCGGCAAGTCCACCTTCCTGATCGAGACGCTCTATAAATCGGCAGCACGCCGCGTCATGGGCGCGCGCGAAATTCCGGCCGACCACGACCGCATCGACGGCTTCGAGCATATCGACAAGGTGATCGATATCGACCAGTCGCCGATCGGCCGCACGCCGCGCTCGAATCCGGCGACCTATACCGGCGCATTCACGCCGATCCGCGATTGGTTCGCCGGCCTGCCGGAAGCCAAGGCGCGCGGTTACCAGCCCGGCCGCTTCTCCTTCAACGTCAAGGGCGGGCGCTGCGAGGCCTGCCAGGGCGACGGCGTCATCAAGATCGAGATGCACTTCCTGCCCGATGTCTACGTCACCTGCGACGTCTGCCACGGCAAGCGCTATAACCGCGAGACGCTCGACGTGACCTTCAAGCAGAAGTCGATCGCCGACGTGCTCGACATGACGGTGGAGGAAGGCGTCGATTTCTTTGCGGCGGTACCCGCCGTGCGCGACAAGCTGCAATCGCTGAAGGATGTCGGCCTCGGTTATATCAAGGTCGGCCAGCAGGCCAATACGCTCTCGGGCGGCGAAGCGCAGCGCGTCAAGCTCGCCAAGGAACTGTCGAAACGTTCGACCGGACGCACGCTCTATATTCTCGATGAGCCGACGACCGGTCTGCACTTCCACGATGTCGCAAAGCTCTTGGAAATGCTGCACGAGCTCGTCAACCAGGGCAATTCCGTCGTGGTGATCGAGCACAATCTCGAAGTCATCAAGACAGCAGACTGGGTGCTCGATTTCGGCCCCGAAGGCGGCGATGGCGGCGGCGAGATCGTCGCGACCGGCACACCGGAAGCGATCGTCAGGGAAAAGCGCTCCTATACCGGCCAGTTTCTGAAGGAGTTGCTGGAGCGGCGGCCGGCGAAGAAGGCGGTCGCGGCGGAATGACGATGAGGTTGGCGTCGCCCGACGATCTCCAAGCGGAATATCGCGCTTTATAGTGTCTTCGGGTTCCGGAAAACGGGTCGCCGGCCGAACCCTTGTCGGCCAGGATGGACGCTCATCGCTATGACGAAAGAGATTCATGCGGCCTGACTGCCGCGAACTGGGAGGACGACATGACGAAATCCGGCACTATCCGCACCGGCATCGGCGGCTGGACCTTCGAGCCTTGGCGCGGGCATTTCTTTCCCGCCGACCTGAAACAGAAGGACGAGCTGCATTATGCCAGCCGTCAGCTGAAGGTCATCGAGGTCAACGGCACCTATTACAGCACACAGAAACCAGCGGTCTTTGCCAAATGGGCGGCCGACGTGCCAGAGGGTTTCATCTTTTCGCTGAAGGCCACTCGCTTCGTCACCAATCGGCGGGTGCTCGCGGAAGCCGGTGAATCGATGGAGCGGTTCCTCACATCCGGAATCAGCGAGCTCGGCGATCATCTCGGGCCGCTGCTCTGGCAGTTCGCGCCGACGAAGAAGTTCGATCCGGAAGATTTCGAGGCCTTCCTGAAGCTGCTGCCGGCAAAACAGGATGGGCTGGCGCTCCGTCACGTGGTCGAGGTGCGGCATGATTCCTTCAAGGTGCCAGAATTCGTTGCTCTGCTTGCTAGATATGGCGTGGCGCCGGTTTGTGCCGAACATTTCGAATATCCGATGATCGCCGATGTGACGGCCGATTTCGTCTATGCCCGACTGCAGAAGGGATCGGATGATATCCCGACCTGCTATCCCGACAAGGATCTGAAGGCCTGGGCAAAGCGGCTCGAGACCTGGGCCGAGGGCAAGGTCCCCGACGATCTGCCGCTGATCGACGGGGAGCGCCAGGTGAAGGCCGAGCCGCGCGACGTCTTCGCCTTCATGATCCACGAGGGCAAGGTCAATGCGCCCCACGGGGCTATCGCCCTGCAGCAGTTGCTGGCGAAATAGGCGGTTGAAACTTAGCCCGGGCTAAAGCGGCAACACCTCGGCCGCGAGATCTTCCGCCGTCAACCCCTTGCCGGCGCGCTGGCCAGCCTCTCCGTGCAGCCACACGCCGGCCGCCGCAGCCTCGAAAGTCGGCAGGCCCTGGGCGAGCAATCCGCCGATGATGCCGGCAAGCACATCGCCGGAACCTGCGGTGGCAAGCCAGACAGGCGCATTGGTATTGATGAGCGCGCGCCCGTCCGGCGAGGCGATGACGGTATCGGCGCCCTTATAGACGATCGCGGCATTGGCGCGGCGGGCAGCGGCCACCGCCTTGTCCACCTTCCCCAGTGTTTCGTCGTCGCCGATATCCGGAAAGAGCCGCGAAAATTCGCCCTCGTGCGGCGTCAGCACCAGACGCGGCTCGCCGCGGAACAGGGCGAAAAGCTGTTGCGGATCGTCCTTGAAGGAAGAGATGCCGTCGGCATCGAGCACGAGCCGGCGATCGGCAAGCGCGGTGACGAAGCCGCGCGCCCTTGCCCCGATGCCGAAGCCGGGACCGAGGACGAAGGTCTGCAGCCGCTTGTCGGAGAGCCACTCTGCCAGATCCGCCTCGTCGTCGACTGCATGCAGCATGACGGCTGTGAGATGCGCGGCATTAGCGGCCATCGCTGCACCGCGTGCGGCGATCGTTACCAGGCCGGCGCCGGCCTTGAGACCGGAGACCGCCGACATACGGGCAGCCCCGGTCTTGTCGGCCTCGCCTGAAAAAACGACCAGATGACCGCGCTTGTATTTGTGGGTTTCCAGCTGTTCGGCCGGCAGCACGCCCTTCCAGGCGTCAGGCGTGTTCTCGGCGATGGCGCCGCCCGCCTCAGCCCGGATGATCCGGGCGGGAATGCCGATGTCGAAGACCTCCAACTCGCCGCAAAGCTGCCTGCCCGGCATCAGAAGATGGCCGGGCTTACGGGTCATGAAAGTGATGGTGTTGCGAGCCTGGAAGGCAGCACCCAGCACCTTGCCGGTGCGGCCATCGACGCCGGAGGGCAGATCAATGGCGAGCACTGCGGTACCGGCCTCGGCGACGCGCTTGGTCAAGGCAGCCACATCGGCCGGCACCGCGCGCCCGAGCCCCGCTCCGAACAGACCGTCGATAACGACGTCGCCGGCTTCCGGCCGGTAGAGGCCGAGCTCCTGCCCCTGCAATGTGCAACCGGCTCGAGCGCGGGCGGCATCACCTTTCAGCTTTGCGGGATCGCCGAGATGAAAAATCGCCACGGTCGCTCCGCTCTCCCGCAGATGCCTTGCCACGACATAGGCGTCGCCTCCGTTGTTGCCGGGGCCGCAGAGCACGACGAAACGCAGCGCCGCAGGATGAAGCCTGAGCGCGGCAGCCGCGGCGGCGGCCCCTGCCCTTTCCATCAGGCCGAAGGAATCGATTCCGGAGGCAGCCGCGGCCGCATCGATGGCGCTCATTTCGGCAGGTGTCACCAGAAGCTCGGAGAGATGTTTGCTCATCAGCCTATTCAATTCAAAAAACGCACAAAAAACAACCGTCTGGAGAGACATGCGAGAGATCTAAATTTGTGCATTTGCTTATATTTTAATCGACTCGCAACTTGGTTTTGCAATCGAGGGAAAACCTGGCTTTTCCGGTTTTCGGCCGATTTTTCTCCGATAGCCGACGTTTTTCCACCCCTCTCGTCACCAAATCGACATTAAATTCCCTGCAGACGCGCTGGTTTCGACAAAATCGACGTCTTTTTTCAATAAGACGGATTTCAAACTGGCATGATATCTGCATCATATCCGCGAGCGGGAACATCCCTGCCATAACAGGAGAAGCGGAGAGACATTTTCTCATGAAAAAGATCGAAGCGATCATTAAGCCCTTCAAGCTGGACGAAGTGAAGGAAGCCCTTCAGGAAGTCGGCCTGCAGGGTATTACAGTCACGGAAGCCAAGGGCTTCGGTCGTCAGAAGGGGCACACGGAACTTTACCGCGGAGCCGAATACGTCGTCGACTTCCTGCCGAAGGTGAAAGTCGAGGTGGTGCTGGCCGACGAGAACGCCGAGGCGGTCATCGACGCGATCCGCAAGGCGGCTCAGACCGGCCGCATCGGCGACGGGAAGATCTTCGTCTCCAACGTCGAAGAGGTTATCCGCATCCGTACCGGCGAGACCGGCATCGATGCCATCTGACCACTTTGCCAAGCGCGCAAAGTCCGATAGCGTCATCGCGCCCACCTATTGTTATCGCAAATTGGAGGAAGGTATTTAATGGCGACCGCAAGCGAAATTCTGAAGCAGATCCAGGAGAACGACGTCAAGTTCGTCGATCTGCGTTTCACCGACCCGAAGGGCAAGCTGCAGCATGTCACGATGGACGTCGTGTGCGTCGACGAAGACATGTTCGCTGACGGCGTGATGTTCGATGGCTCCTCGATCGGCGGCTGGAAGGCCATCAACGAGTCCGACATGGTGCTGATGCCCGATACCGAGACGGTGCATATGGACCCGTTCTTCGCTCAGTCGACCATGGTCATCATGTGCGATATCCTCGATCCGGTTTCCGGCGAGGCCTATAACCGCGATCCGCGCGGCACCGCCAAGAAGGCCGAGGCCTATCTCAAGGCATCGGGCATCGGCGACACGGTCTTTGTCGGCCCGGAAGCCGAATTCTTCGTCTTCGACGACGTCAAGTACAAGGCCGATCCCTACAATACCGGTTTCAAGCTCGATTCGACCGAACTGCCGTCGAACGACGACACCGATTACGAGACCGGTAATCTCGGTCACCGCCCGCGCGTCAAGGGCGGCTATTTCCCGGTTCCGCCTGTTGATAGCGCCCAGGACATGCGCTCGGAAATGCTGACGGTGCTCTCCGAGATGGGCGTCGTTGTCGAAAAGCATCACCATGAAGTCGCCGCCGCCCAGCACGAACTCGGCATCAAGTTCGACACGCTGGTGCGCAACGCCGACAAGATGCAGATCTACAAATATGTCGTGCACCAGGTGGCCAACGCCTACGGCAAGACCGCGACCTTCATGCCGAAGCCGATCTTCGGCGACAACGGTTCGGGCATGCACGTGCACCAGTCGATCTGGAAGGGCGGCAAGCCGACCTTTGCCGGCGACGAATATGCCGGCCTCTCCGAGACCTGCCTGTTCTACATCGGCGGCATCATCAAGCACGCCAAGGCGATCAATGCCTTCACCAATCCGTCGACGAACTCCTACAAGCGTCTCGTGCCGGGTTATGAAGCGCCCGTTCTGCTCGCCTATTCGGCCCGCAACCGCTCTGCCTCCTGCCGCATTCCGTTCGGCTCCAACCCGAAGGCCAAGCGCGTCGAAGTCCGCTTCCCGGATCCGACCGCCAACCCCTATCTCGCCTTCGCCGCCATGCTGATGGCAGGCCTCGACGGCATCAAGAACAAGATCCATCCCGGCAAGGCCATGGACAAGGATCTCTACGACCTGCCGCCGAAGGAACTGAAGAAGATCCCGACCGTCTGCGGCAGCCTGCGCGAAGCGCTCGAAAGCCTCGACAAGGACCGCAAGTTCCTGACCGCAGGCGGCGTCTTCGACGACGACCAGATCGATGCCTTCATCGAGCTGAAAATGGCAGAGGTGATGCGTTTCGAAATGACGCCGCATCCTGTCGAATACGACATGTATTATTCGGCCTGATCGGCCGTAACACGGAAAGTCCCGGTTCGCCGGGACTTTCACCTCCCTGGTCATGAACGGCAGAAGGAGGATATGACGTTCATGTGACGCGCTGGTGCAAAAATCTTGATTTGCACGGCACCAATCACCAAATTTGGTGATGAAAGGAAGTCGTACCATGAAAGAAAGACTAGCAAAGTTCAGTATCGGCGAAGTGGTCCGGCACAAGGATTTTCCGTTTCGCGGCGTCATCTTCGACGTTGATCCGGAATTTGCAAATACCGAGGAATGGTGGAATTCGATTCCCGCCGAGGTGCGCCCGAGCAAGGACCAGCCCTTCTACCACCTGCTCGCCGAAAACGACGAAAGCGAATATGTCGCTTATGTCTCCGAGCAGAACCTGGTGAATGACGAAAGCGGCACCCCGCTTCGCAACCCGCAGATCTACCAGATTTTCGATCAAGCGCCGTCCGGCCAGCTCAAACCCAAGATGAGCCTCGCCCACTAAGATCGGATCACCGATCACATAAACAAGGCCTCGCATCTCCCGGCGAGGCCTTTTTCTTTGGCGAGAAACAAAAAACCCGGCTCGAAGCCGGGTTTCTATTCAGTATGGCGGCAGGATCACTGCGCCTTGGCAGCCTTCTGGGCGTCTTCCAGCTTCTTGCGGGCTTCTTCAGCCTTCTTCTGCATGCCTTCCTGCAGGCTGCGCTGGCTTTCGGCGAGCTTGGATTCGGAAACCGGTTCGCCATCATAGGCGCCGGTGAAGCCTTCGAGCGAAATCTTGATCGGGTTCGGTGCGCGGCGGAAGTTGATCGAAGTGAAGATCACGTCGCTGCCCTTTTTGAGGCTGGCGATCATCGCGTCCGTCAGCGGAATTTCGGCGGTGCACTTGTCCGGCAGGCAGACGGCGTAGTCGAGCTTTTGGCCCTTACCGCCGTCGATTTGCATGCTGATGCCCGGAGGAATGAGGCGGGCCGTGGGAACGGAGACCTGCAGGAGCTTGCGGTTGATCTTGCCGGTGACCGAAATCAGGCCGACAGCCGTGACGAGCTGGCCGCCATTGGCGAGAATCAGGTTCTGGACAACACAGATGTCGTTGTCTTCCTGCTTGCTGCAGGTCTTGTACCAGCCAAGCTTCGGCGCACCGGCAGCCTGTGCCGGAGCATCGGCCGGAGCCTGTGCCGCCGCGTCCTGCGCGAAGGAGGAGACCGGAGCCGAAGCGGCGCCGAACATCACTGCCAGAACGGACAGTGCTGCCCGCATTTTCTTTTCAGACTTGAACATCATAACGAATTCCGTCTCCTGATATCCGTTCGGAGCAGCGACGTGCCGCCCCAACCATCGGGTCGTTCGGCACTCCACCTCATGGAAAAATAAGGCAAATGCATGACCCCGAAACTTCGGGTTCACCTGTTACATCGCAGCGTTCAAGATATCCAGCTTTTCTTTGGCAATTCGAGGCGCAATTTCGTCGCGATGCCGAAGAAATCGCCGCTCCGTGTTGGAATCGAGCGACCCCATGCTAATCTCCGCGGTGAATCATGCCCGTTTTCGTGGTCTTAAGGATTGCAGAATGCTCCGGATCGTCGTCCCTCTCGTCCTCTCGCTGCTGTGCGGCGCTGTTGCCGCCGAGCCGCTGCACGGCATCGCGATGCATGGCGAGCCGGCCTTGCCGCCGGACTACAAACACTTCCCTTACGTCAATCCCGACGTGAAGAAGGGCGGCAAGATCACCTATGGCGTCGTCGGCACCTTCGACAACCTCAACCCGTTCATCCTGAAAAGCATGCGTACGACGGCGCGTGGAATGTGGGACCCCGAATATGGCAATCTCGTCTACGATTCGCTGATGCAGCGCTCCCGGGACGAGCCATTCACGCTTTACGGCCTGCTGGCCGAAACGGTGGAATGGGACGACAACAGGAGCTTCATCCAGTTCAACCTCAATCCAAAGGCGAAATGGTCCGACGGGCAGCCGGTGACGCCCGAAGACGTGATGTTCACCTTCGATCTGCTGCGTGACAAGGGGCTCCCGCGCTTTTCTAATCCTCTGAAACTCGTCGCCAAGATGGAGAAGGTGGGCGAGCGGAGCGTGCGCTTGACCTTCACCGACAAAGCTAATCGCGAAACGCCTTTGATTTTGGGCCTTTTCCCGGTGCTGCCGAAACATGCGGTCGACCCCGAAACCTTCGACCGGACTTCGTTGACACCTTTGGTCGGCTCCGGCCCCTATAAGGTGAAGACGGTGAAGCCGGGCGAGAGCATCACCTTTGAGCGCGATCCGAATTATTGGGGCAAGGATATTCCCGCCAAGGTCGGCACTGACAATTACGATGAGATCATCGTCCAGTACTTCCTACAGGACACGACGTTGTTCGAGTCCTTCAAGAAGGGCGATATCGATATCTATCCGGACGGTAATCCCGGCCATTGGGCCAGTGCCTATGATTTCCCTGCCGCCACTTCTGGGGCCGTTATCAAGGACGTGTTCACGCCGAAACTGCCGAGCGGCATGCTCGGCTTCGTATTCAACACGCGGCGGCCGATCTTTGCGGATTCGAGGGTGCGCGAAGGCCTGTCGCTGGTGTTCGATTTCGAATGGGCGAATAAGAACCTCTATTCCGGCGCTTATATGCGCACGCAGAGCTTCTGGCAGAACTCCGAACTATCGAGCTTCGGCCTTCCCGCTGATGCGAAGGAACTTGCCCTGCTCGGGCCGATCAAAGACAAAATCGCGCCGGATATTCTCGATGGCACCTATAAGCTGCCGGTCACCGACGGCTCGGGCCGTGACCGCAATGTGCTGAAGCAGGCGGTCGGATTGTTGAAACAGGGCGGCTACACGATCCAGGGCGGCAAGATGCTTGACGTCTCCGGCCGCCAGCTTGCTTTTGAGATCATGACGCAAAATGCCGACCAGGAGAAGCTCGCGGTTGCCTATCAGCGTTCGCTGCAGGCGATCGGCATCGCCGTTTCGATCCGCACAGTCGACGATTCGCAATATCAGAGCCGGACGAGCAGCCGTGATTACGACATGATCATCAAGTCCTATGTGTCTACGCTGTCGCCTGGAATAGAGCAGGTCGGCCGTTGGTCTTCCGCTGAGCGCACAAAGGACGGTAACGACACATTTGCCGGCGCCAACGATCCCGATCTCGACACGCTGATCGATCATGTGCTGAGGGCGCGTTCGGCGGACGACTTCACTGCAGCGGTGCGCTCCTACGACCGGCTGCTGCTATCGGGCCACTACGTGCTGCCACTCTATCATATCGGCCAGCAATGGGTCGCACGCAGCAAGCGCATCGGCCGTCCCGATACGACGCCGCTTTACGGCTACCAGTTACCGGTCTGGTGGGACACAAGCGCGCAGTAAGAAGAGCCGAACCGCCCCGATCCGTAAAGAATAAGGAAATCATCATGGAACGCATCACCATCGACGTCGTCTCGGATGTCGTCTGCCCCTGGTGCTATCTCGGCAAGGCGCGGCTGGAGCTCGCCATTGCCGAAGTGCAGGACGAGATCGGCGTCGACATCAACTGGCGGCCGTACCGGCTCAATCCCGACTATCCCAAGGAAGGCGTCGACCAGAAGAAGGCGCTAGCTCAGAAGCTCGGCGGCGAGGAGCGCGTGGCGCAGGCCCACAAGATCCTGACCGATTACGGCCGCGAGGTCGGCATTGCCTTCGATTTCGAGGCGATCAAAATCGGCCCGAACACGCTCGACGCCCACCGGGTGATTCACTGGGCGATGATCGAAGGCCGCGAAAAACAGGACAAGGTCGTTGCCGCGTTGTTCAAGGCGAATTTCGAGGAAGGCCGCAATGTCGGCGACCACGCGGTGCTGCTCGATATAGCCGAACAGGCCGGCCTCGACCGCTCGGTCATCGCCTCGCTGCTTGCCTCCGATGCCGACAGCAACCTTATCGTCGCCGAAATCACCGCGGCACAGGAAATGGGCGTCAACGGCGTGCCGTTTTTCATCTTCGACCAGCAATATGCCGTCAGCGGCGCCCAGACGCCTGATGTGCTCGCGAACGCGCTGCGCGATATCGCCAAGGCGAAGGCCGAGGCGCGATCAGGGCTCAACTGAGGCTATCGATGCGAATCGAGATCGAACAGCCGCGACAGAGTTGGGTCGAGGATTTCGCAGCGCTCAAGCGCGCTATCATGCGCGCAGCCCCTGCCGGAGCCTATCTGCATCATATCGGCTCGACGGCCATTCCCGGCCTTCCCGCCAAGGACATCATCGATCTTCAGCTGACCGTGAATGATCTGGCCGACATCGATGTCGACGCGTTCGAACAGGCCGGTTTCGAGCGCAGACCAATCTTTGTCGACCACTGCCCTCCGGGAGTTGAACTTGCGGAAGGCGAATTGCGCAAGGCCTTCTATCGCAGCAGAGGACGCCCCGCCAATCTGCATATCCGGCAAAGAGGCCGTTTCAATCAGCGCTACTCCCTGCTCTGCCGAGACTTCCTGCACGCCCATCCGACGGCGGCCAACGCCTATGCCCTGATCAAGCAGCGGCTCGCTCAACGCTTTCCCGACGACATCGATTTCTACTACGACATCAAGGACCCGGTGTTCGACATCATCATGGATGGCGCCAATGAATGGGCAAAGCTGATTGGCTGGTCGGAGCCACCGGGCGACTGAAGCTGCGGCTTTAACTCAACCCAGAACCGGAATGCAGCGCACTTCGGTCTTCACCGAATTGGCGATGAAACATTTGTCGTGGGCGCGATGATGCAGAGCTTCGAGCTCGCTCAGAGAAGGCTGCTTTTCACCACTGAAGACGACATATGGCTTCAGTGTCACCACAGTCATGGCGACACGGCCCTCGGCATTCTTCTCCATGACGCCCTCGGCGGCATCGGTGTAGCTGTCGACGCAAAAGCCCTGTTTGGCGGCAATCGACAAGAACCAGAGCATGTGACAGCTCGAAAGCGAGGCAACGAAAGCTTCCTCCGGATCGACGGCGTCTTCGGCCGAATAGGGCAGCGGAACGACATGCGAGGACGAGGATGCCCTCACTTCGATGCCGCCGTCGAAGGTCCAGCGGTGGGCGCGGCTGTAGCGGTTGTTGGTGAAGGTCTCGCCGCCGCGTTGCCAGGCGATCGTCGCGCCATATGTCGCCATCTCAATCTCCCTCTGTTTACTTCGCCATCTCGGCCAGTTGCGTCATGATAACGGCAGCACCCTGCAGGCGTTTTTCTGGCGTCGGCAGGTCGCGGGTCAGGAAGAGGCTGTGATCGGGGCGGATCTTCGCCATCGTGCCCTGTTTGCCGATGTAACCGACGAGGTTTGCCGGGTTGGGAAATTCCTTGTTGCGGAATTGCACGACCACGCCCTTCGGACCGGCGTCGAGCTTTTCGACATTGGCGGTGCGGCAAAGCGACTTGATGTAGACGATCTTCAGGAGATGCTGGACTTCGATCGGCATCGGCCCGAAGCGGTCGATCATCTCGGCGCCGAAGCCGTCGATCTCCTTGAGTTCGGTGATTTCGCCGAGACGGCGATAGAGCGCCATGCGCAGATGCAGGTCGGGCACATAGTTCTCGGGAATCATCACGGTCGTGCCGACCGAGATTTGCGGCGACCAGCCGGTATCGTGGATTTCGTCGACACCCTTGACCTCGGCGACCGCCTCTTCCAGCATCTGCTGATAAAGCTCGAAGCCGACCTCCTTGATGTGGCCGGACTGCTCCTCGCCGAGCAGGTTGCCGGCGCCGCGGATATCGAGGTCGTGGCTTGCCAGCTGAAAGCCGGCGCCGAGCGTATCGAGCGACTGCAGTACCTTCAGCCGGCGGTCGGCCGTCGCCGTCAGCACCTTGTTGACCGGCAGGGTGAAGAGCGCGAAGGCGCGCACCTTGGAGCGGCCGACCCGGCCGCGCAACTGGTAGAGCTGGGCAAGACCGAACATATCGGCGCGGTGGACGATCAGCGTGTTGGCCGTGGGTACATCAAGGCCTGATTCGACGATGGTGGTCGAGAGCAGCACGTCATAGCGGCCTTCATAGAAGGCGTTCATGATGTCTTCCAATTCGCCGGCCGGCATCTGGCCATGGGCAACGGCGACCTTCAGTTCCGGTACGTCGGACTGCAGGAAGGCATTGATATCGGCAAGGTCGGAAAGCCGCGGGCAGACATAGAAGCTCTGGCCGCCCCGATAGTGCTCGCGCATCAGTGTCTCGCGGATGACCAGACTGTCGAAGGGCGAGATGAAGGTGCGCACCGCCATACGGTCGACCGGCGGGGTGGTGATCAGCGACAACTCGCGCACCCCGGTCATGGCAAGCTGCAGCGTGCGCGGGATTGGCGTCGCCGACAGCGTCAGCACGTGCACGTCGCTCTTCAGCTCCTTAAGCCGCTCCTTGTGCTTGACGCCGAAATGCTGCTCCTCGTCGATGACGAGCAGGCCGAGATTGGCGAATTTAATGCCGGCGCCGAGCAGCGCATGGGTGCCTACGACGATATCGGTCTTGCCCTCAGCCACTTCCTTCTTGGTCAGCGCCAGTTCCTTCGACCCGACAAGGCGAGAGGCCTGCTGGACACGCACCGGCAGACCGCGGAAACGCTCGGAAAAGGTTTTGAAATGCTGGCGGGCGAGCAACGTCGTCGGCACGACGACGGCGACCTGGACGCCGTTCATCGCCGCGACGAAGGCAGCGCGCAGGGCCACTTCGGTCTTGCCGAAACCGACATCGCCGCAGACGAGGCGGTCCATCGGCCGGCCGGCGCCGAGGTCGGAGCGCACGGCGTCGATGGCATTGTCCTGGTCTTCGGTCTCGTCATAAGGGAAGCGGGCGGAAAACTCGTCGTAAAGGCCGTCCGGCGTCGTCAGAACAGGCGCGTGTCGCGTCAGACGCTCGGCGGCGATGCGGATCAGCGCGTCCGCCATATCGAGCAACCGCTTCTTGAGCTTGGCCTTGCGCATCTGCCAGGCGCCGCCGCCGAGCTTGTCGAGCTGAGCCTCGGTGCCCTCGCCGCCGTAGCGGGAGAGAAGATCGATATTTTCGACCGGCAGGAAGAGCTTGGCCTCATCGGCATATTGCAGTTCGAGGCAGGCATGCGGGGCGCCTGCCGCCTCGATGGTCTTGAGTCCGATAAAGCGGCCGATGCCGTGTTCGGCATGGACGACGATCGAGCCTTCGTCGAGGCCCGCGACCTCGGAGATGAAATCGGCGGCGCGCTTGCGGCGCTTGGAGCGCCGCACCATGCGGTCGCCGAGAATATCCTGTTCGCCGATGACGACGAGATCACCGGCCTCGAAACCGGATTCGAGATTGAGCACGGCGGCAGCGGCCTCGCCTTTGCCCAGCGCACCGAGATCCTTCAGCGCCTCGACCGGCTTCACCCTTTCCAGGCCATGCTCGTTCAGCACCTGCAGCAGCCGCTCCAGCGAGCCCTCGGTCCAGGCGGTGACCAGCACTTTCGCCCCGCCGGCGCGGCGGTCGGCAATATGCTTGACGACGACGTCGAAGATATTGACGCGCTCGGCATCGCCGCCGCCTTCGGCATTCGAGCGTGCCCAGCGCTGGCCCTGCCGGGCTTCGATATTGACGACCCGCCTCGTCTCGCCCTCAATTTCGTTGAAGGGACTGATGCGGATCGCGCCGAGCGAGTCGAGAGTCTTGGCGAAAAGCTTGCTGTCCAGGTAGAGCTGCCCCGGCGCCACCGGCTTGTAGGGCGTGCCCTGCGCCATCTGGCCCTTGGCCGGCTGGCCGGAATTCAGGCGGGCGTCGAAATAATCGAGGACGAGCTTGGAGCGTTCCTCCGCCGCTTCCCGCACCGTATGGTCGGAGACGACTCGGAAACCGCTGAGATAATCGAAAACGGTATCGAGCTTCTCGTAGAAGAGCGGCAGCCAATGCTCCATGCCGGGATAACGCCGGCCTTCGGAAACGGCGAGATAAAGCGCGTCGTCGCGCGTCGTCGCGCCGAAAGCCGAGAGATAGTTCTTGCGGAAGCGGCTGATCGTATCCGGGGTCAGCGTCACCTCGCTCATCGGGTTGAGATCGAGGGAACGCACCTGGCCGGTCGTGCGCTGGCTGGCCGGATCGAAGCTGCGGATACTCTCCAGCGTATCGCCGAAGAAGTCGAGGCGCACCGGCTCTTCCGAACCCGGCACGAAGACATCGAGGATGCCGCCGCGCACGGCATATTCGCCGACCTCGCGCACGGTCGCGACGCGGTCGAAGCCGTTGCGCTCCAGGCGTCCGGCGAGATCATCCATGCGCAGCTGGTTGCCGGGACGGGCCGAAAAGCTGAGGCTCTCGATCACATCCTGCGGCGCCACCTTCTGCAGCATTGCATTGGCGGTGACGAGCACGATCGCGGCATGCGGCTTTTTTCGGTGGGCAATCAGGCCGCCGAGTGCGGCAAGCCGGCGGGCCGAGGTATCGGCACTCGGCGAGACGCGGTCATAGGGCAGACAGTCCCAGGCCGGCAGGGTGAGAACCGGAATGTCGGGGGCGACGAAGCCGAGCATCTGCTCGAGATCGGCCATGCGGTGGCCGTCGGACATGACATAAGCGACCGGTTCCCCCGCGCGGGCGAGCTCGGCGAGCAGCAGCGGTTCGAGGCCAGCAGGCACATTGCCGATCGTCAGCGGCTCGGCAATGGCCGCAAGCTTCTTCGCATCGAAACCAGGGATCATTCCGGCGTCCTGAGGGGCTTGTCGAAATCGGGCGTGTAGGCGGCAAGGCGGGAGAACATCGGTGTTTGGAAACGCTCAGGCACCGGCCAGGTTCCCATGATCCAGCGGACCAGGTCGTTGTCCTCTTCGGCCATGATCGTCTCGAACTCGTCGAGTTCGGCTTCCGAAAGCGTCGCGATCTCGGCTTCCGCGAACTGGCCGAAGACCAGGTCCATCTCGCGAATGCCGCGATGCCAGCAACGGAAAAGAATCCGGCGGCGGCGCGGGTCGAGACCGGCACTCGTGAGCGTGACACCTGTCATGGCATTACCTTCCTGTTGATGCGCCTCTATAGACCCTGGAAAGCGGCTTGTCAGCCTTGCCAAGGCCGCATTCTTCATCGCATTTTGGCCGCATGCGCCCCGCCATTCTCGATCCGCTGTTTTCTCCTATTTCGGGCCTTCCGGGCGTCGGCCCGAAGATCGCCGAACTGCTGGTCAAGCTGCTCGGACGCGAGGCGCCGGAGGATTGCCGGGTCATCGACCTTTTGTTTCACGCCCCCTTCTCGCTGATCGACCGCCGCAACCAGCCGGGGATCGCCCGGGCGCCGCAGGGCGCGATCGTCACCATCACCGCACGTGTCGATCGGCATCAGGTGCCGCCGCGGGGCAAAAGCAATGTGCCCTACCGCGTGTTCCTGCACGACGAGACCGGCGAGCTGACGCTGGTCTTCTTCCGCGGCCAGGCTGCATGGCTGGAAAAGCAGCTGCCTATTGACACCGAGGTGACGGTCAGCGGCAAGATCGACTGGTTCAACGGCCGCGCCTCGATGGTGCATCCCGACTATATCGTCAAAGCGGAGGAGGCGGAGAGCCTGCCGCTCGTCGAGCCGATCTATCCGCTGACGGCCGGGCTTTCGCCAAAAACGCTGCGCAAGATCATCGACGCCGCCTTGCCGCGCTTTCCGGAGATGCCGGAATGGATCGACCTCACGCTGACGCAGAAGCAGGGCTTGCCGTCGATCCGTGACAGCTTCCATATGCTGCACGAACCGCGCGATCCCGCCGATATCGATCCGCAGGCCCCTGCCCGCCGGCGGCTCGCCTATGACGAATTCCTGGCCGGCCAGCTGTCGCTCAGCCTGGTGCGCCAGAGGCTTCGCAAGGTGGCGGGCCAGCCGGTGCATGCGACCGGTGCGGTCAGCAGCAAGATCGTGAAGGCGTTGCCCTTCTCGCTCACATCAAGCCAGAACGATGCGATCGCCGAAATCCTGAAGGACATGGCCGGTCACGAGCGGATGCTGCGGCTGCTGCAGGGCGATGTCGGCTCCGGCAAGACGCTGGTGGCGCTGATGGCGATGGCGGCGGTGATCGAGAGCGGCGGCCAGGCCGTGCTGATGGCGCCGACCGAAATCCTGGCGCGGCAGCACCACGCGACCATCTCGAAATTCGCCGCCTCCGCCGGCCTCGGCATCGAGGTGCTGACCGGGCGCACCAAAGGACGCGAGCGGGAGGACATCCTGGAGCGCATCGCCTCAGGCGAAGCGCAGATCATCATCGGCACGCATGCACTGTTCCAGGAGAGCGTCAGTTACGCAAACCTGATGCTCGCAGTCGTAGACGAGCAGCACCGTTTCGGCGTTCACCAGCGCCTGCGGCTGACGGCCAAGGGTACCTCGCCGCACATGCTCGTCATGACGGCGACGCCGATCCCGCGCACGCTGGTACTTGCCGCCTTCGGCGACATGGACGTTTCCAAACTCACCGAGAAGCCGGCCGGCCGAAAGCCGATCCAGACGATCACCGTGCCGATGGAACGAACGAGCGAAATCGTCGGGCGGCTGCAGGGCGCGATCGCCGAAGGGAAGAAAGCCTACTGGATCTGCCCGCTGGTCGAAGAATCCGAAGAGCTCGACCTGATGTCGGCGGAAGAGCGGCATGCGACGCTCGTCTCCGCACTCGGTCCCGATATCGGCCTCATCCATGGCCGCATGAGCGGCGCGGAGAAGGATGCGGCGATGATGGCGTTCAAGAACGGCGAGACCCGCCTTCTCGTCGCCACCACCGTCGTCGAGGTCGGCGTCGACGTGCCGGATGCGACGATCATGGTGATCGAACATGCCGAGCGTTTCGGCTTGGCTCAGCTGCATCAGCTGCGCGGCCGCGTCGGGCGTGGCGACGAGGCCTCGACCTGCATCCTGCTTTACAAAGGGCCGCTCGGCGAGACCGGTCACGCCAGACTGTCGATCATGCGGGAGACCGAAGATGGTTTCCGCATTGCCGAGGAAGACCTGAAGCTGCGCGGCGAAGGCGAATTGCTCGGCACCCGTCAATCCGGCACGCCGGGCTTCCGCATCGCCAGCCTCGAGGCGCATGCCGATCTGCTCGAGATCGCCCGCAAGGATGCGGCCTATCTGATCGAGCGCGATCCGGAACTGACCAGCGAAAGAGGACAAGCGATCCGCACCCTGCTCTATCTCTTCCGCCGCGATGAGGCGATCCGTTTCCTGAGGGCGGGTTAATCGGCCTTGGAAATCGCCACTGGCTTCGGCCGCGGCAGATGCTTCGGTTTCGGCTCAGGCGGAGGGGTTCCAGGCGCCACGAGACCGCCCGAAATCAGGAACTTGGCGGCGTCTTCCGGCGACATGTCGAGCACGACGATCTTCTCGCGCGGTACGAAGACGAGGAAACCGGCGGTCGGCACCGGCGTCGGCGGCAGGAAGACAGCGACCATATCCTGACCCATCGCATTAAACTTAGACGCGATTTCGCCCTTGGCGTCGGTGGCGACGAAGACCAGCGCCCAGAGGCCGGGACTTGGATATTCGATGAGGCCAACTTTTTTGAAGGAGTTCGACTGCTCCTTCAGCACCGTTTCGAAAATCTGCTTCACGCTTCTGTAGATCGTGCGCACCAGCGGCATGCGCTGGACGACCGATTCGCCGAAACCGACGATGCTCTGGCCGATGAGGTTCTTGCCGAGAAAGCCGACGACGGTGATCAGCACGACGGCAGTCAGCAGGCCGAAACCGGGAATAGCGAAATTAAGATAGCTTTCCGGATTCCAGCGCGCCGGGATATACGGTCTGACCCAGCTGTCCGACCAGTGGATGAAGGTCCAGGTCAGCCAGATGGTAATCGCAATCGGCGCGCAGATGATCAGGCCTGCGAGAAAATTGTTCCTCAGCCGGGTCGCTACCGGCATTCTGGGGGCGTTGTCGGCCATCGTTTCCTGATGAACTCCATCTCAGTCCTGGACGGGCCGGAACGCCGGCCCTTCCCCCTTGTCCATATGGTAAAATTGCCAGAATTCCAGGCGCCGCACAATATGTTTCGGCGCCGGATTCCGACCTTGCCGGCTTACTCCACAGTCACGGATTTCGCCAGATTGCGGGGCTGATCGACGTCGGTGCCCATGAAGACGGCGGTGTGATAGGCGAGCAGCTGGATCGGCAGCGAGAAGATCATCGGCGCGATGATTTCATCGACAACAGGCAAGGTGATGGTTGCCATGGTCGGTAGTTTCGAGGCCGCCGCACCGGCTTCATCGGTGATGAAAATGATGCGGCCGCCGCGGGCTGCGACCTCCTGCATATTGGAGACGGTCTTTTCGAAGAAGCGGTCGTAGGGGGCAATGACGATAACCGGCATGTTCTCGTCGATCAGTGCGATCGGCCCGTGCTTCAACTCACCGGCGGCATAGCCTTCGGCGTGAATATAGGAAATTTCCTTGAGCTTCAGCGCCCCTTCCATGGCGAGCGGGAAGCTGGTGCCGCGGCCGAGATAGAGCACATCCCTGCATTTCGACAGTTCGCGCGACAGGCTTTCCATCTGCGGCTGGATGAGGTTCAGCACCCGGCTCATGATGCGCGGCATCTCGGCGAGATGGCGCACCAGCGCCCTCTCCTCCTCGATACTCACCGTGCCGCGCGCCTTGCCGGCGCCGATCGCCAGCGACGCCAGCACGGCGAGCTGGCAAGTAAAAGCCTTGGTCGAGGCGACGCCGATTTCGGGACCGGCCATGATCGGGAAGACCGCGTCGGATTCGCGGGCGATCGTCGATTCGCGAACATTGACGACGGCGCCGATCTTCAATCCGTTGTCGCGGCAGTAGCGCAGCGATGCCAGCGTATCGGCGGTCTCGCCGGACTGGGAGATGAAGAGTGCGGCCTGTGATGGCGAGAGCGGCATTTCGCGGTAGCGGAATTCGGAGGCGACGTCGATCTCAACGGGCAGCCGGGCATACCGCTCGAACCAGTATTTGCCGACAAGGCCGGCGAGATAGGCGGTGCCGCAAGCCGAAATCGCCAAGCCGCTCACTGCCTTGAAATCGATTGCGGCGGCATTGGCGCCGATCGTGTTCTCGGCGAAGTCGACGTAGTGGCTGAGCGCGTGGGAGATCACCTCCGGCTGCTCGTAGATTTCCTTTTCCATGAAATGGCGGTGATTGCCCTTGTCGACGACATAGGCGGTCGCCTGCGAGATCTGGCGGGCGCGTTTGACCGGCTTTCCGGCAAAGTCGAGCACGGCAACGCTGTCGCGCGTGATGACGGCGCAATCGCCATCGGCCAGGTAGGTGATCTCGTTGGTGAAGGGCGAAAGCGCGATCGCGTCCGAGCCGAGGAACATCTCGCCGCGGCCATAGCCGACGGCAAGCGGCGGGCCGGAACGAGCGGCCATGATCGTGCCGGGATCGGCCTTGAGCATGACCGCCAGTGCATAGGCGCCGGTCACCCGGTTCAGCATCTTCAGCATGGCGGCGCGCGGCTCCAGGCCTTCGCGCAGATATTTCGCCATCAACTGGGCGACGACCTCGGTATCGGTCTGGGTTTCGAAAATCGCGCCCGCTTCGCTCAATTCGTCGCGAAGCTCGGAGAAGTTTTCAATGATGCCGTTATGAACGACGGCCACGCCTTCAACGAAATGCGGATGGGCATTGGTCTCGTTCGGCACGCCGTGTGTTGCCCAGCGCGTATGGGCAATACCGACTGTGCCGGGCAACGGCTCGGCGTCGAGGCGCTTTTCCAAATTGAAGAGCTTGCCCTCGGCGCGGCGGCGATCCATCACGCCCTCGTGGATGGTGGCGACACCGGCAGAATCATAGCCGCGATATTCCAGGCGCTTCAGCGCATCGACCAGGCGCCCGGCAACTGGCTGAGTTCCGACGATCCCCACAATTCCGCACATGCAATATCCCCATGAGCCTCTGACAACGAGGCCAGTCCTAACGATTTTCGCTTATTTCTCAATCGCCTCGGCGGTCACTTTCAATTTCCGCCGGTTACGGAAAGCGGCCTCAAGCCTTGGCCTTTTTTGCCGCTTTGATGGCGAGCGCGCGCTCGCGCAACAGCGTCGCGCGGCCGGGCTTGATCTCCTGACGGGCGCGTCCGAGCGCCAGCGCATCGGCCGGCACGTCGACGGTGATGACGCTGCCGGAGGCGATATAGGCGCCGTCGCCGATCGTCACCGGCGCGACCAGCGAGGAGTTGGAGCCGATGAAGGCGTTTTCGCCGATAACCGTTTCGCTCTTGTTGACCCCGTCATAATTGCAGGTGATCGTGCCGGCGCCGATATTGCTGCCGGCACCCACAACCGCATCGCCGATATAGGTGAGATGGTTGACCTTGGCGCCCTCGCCGATCCGGCCGTTCTTGACCTCGCAGAAATTGCCGACCTTCGATCCGTTGGCGAGATCGGCACCCGGCCGCAACCGCGCAAAGGGGCCGACGGTGGCGCCTTCGCTGACATGGGCCCCTTCGATATGCGAGAAGGCATGAATGATGGCGCCGCTTTCGATCACCGCGCCGGGGCCGAAGACGACGTTCGGCTCGATCAGCGCATCCTGGCCGATGACGGTGTCATAGGAGAGGAACACCGTTTCCGGCGCAATCATCGTAACGCCTGATAACATCATCTCGCGGCGGCGACGTTCCTGCCAGAAGCGTTCGATGACGGCGAGTTCGGCACGGTTGTTGCAGCCGGTCATCTCGATCTCAGGCGCGTCGACGGCAGTGACGCGGCCGCCGAGCGAACGGGCGATCTCGACGAGATCGGTGAGATAGAATTCGCCCTTGGCATTGGCGTTGCCGATGCGTGAGAGAAGATCGAGCGCCTTGCGGCCGTTGATCGCCATCAGTCCGCTGTTGCACCAGGTCACAGCGCGTTCGGCGTCGGTGGCGTCCTTCTCCTCTCGGATGGCTATGAGTTCGCCGTCCTTGACGAGCAGCCGGCCATAGCCGGTCGGCCGATCGGTATGGAACCCGATGACGACCACGTCGCTGCCTTCGGCGAGTCCCTGGCGGGCGGCCTTGAGCGGCCCGTCGGTCTGCAGCGGCACGTCGCCATAGGTAACGAGGATGTCGTCATAGCCCCTGGCGATGGCCTCGCGCGCTGCCAGCACCGCATGGCCGGTGCCGAGGCGTTCCTGCTGCAGATAGGCTTCGATGCCGACGCCGCCGATGCTTGCGGCCTTTGCCACCTCCTCGGCATTGCGGCCGACGACGAGGGCGACGGAGGAGATGCCGGCAGAGGCGACCGCCTCGACCACATGGGCGATCATCGGACGGCCGGCGACCGGATGCAGCACCTTCGATTTTGAGGATTTCATCCGCGTGCTGTCACCGGCGGCAAGGATGACGGCAAGACAAGTACGTTCCATGATCTGCTCCGCGAATCCGCGCAATGAGGCGGCTTTTCTGCCTCATACTGCATAATCCTGAAATCGGAAATCCATTTCAGGGTTAGATTGCGGGCGAAATCGGTCCCAGAACAACAGGGGAGCCGTGGGCCGCGAAGGCCTCGTGCACGTGATCGCGGCCGTCCACGATGACGACTTCCATCGCACGCCGCGCGGCGGCGCTGTCGCCGGAAACGATGGCATCGACGATGCGCATATGGGTATCGGCGATATTGGCGAATCCATTTTCCGAGGGCGGCGTGCTGATGCGGAACATGCCGACCAGGGCCGCTTCGATGAGGCTGCCGAGGGTGCGCATGAAGGGATTGTGCGAGGCTTCGGCAATTGCCAGGTGGAAGCGCAGGTCGGCGAGCGCCAGGCTGTCGGCCGTATGTCCGCTTGCCGCCATCTCCTGCGCCAGTTCGCGCAGCGTCTCGATTTCCTCGGCACTGGCGCGCTCGGCGACCAGGCCGGCGGCGAAGGGTTCGACGGCAAGGCGGATATCGTAAAGCTGCAGCAGGAATTCTTCGGTCACGCCATTGTCGAAGTGCCAGGCGATGATTTCGCTGTCGAACATGTTCCAGAGATTCTTCTCGGTCACCCGCGTGCCGACTCGCGCCTTGGCGACGACCATGCCCTTGGCGGCGAGCGTCTTCATCGTTTCACGCAAGACTGTGCGCGATACCTTGAAGCGCTGCGCCAGTTCCGTATCGCCCGGCAGGATCGAACCGACCGGATAGGTGCCGGCGACAATCGCCTTGCCGAGCTCGTCGACCACCTGTGCATGGCTCGTCCGGGTTCGGCGCCCTGTCTTGCGTGTCTCGATGAATTTGTTGCGCAAAGGACCCGCCCCCCTCAGGCATACCTCTTGTTCAGGCTGGAAAGGAACAGGATCGCCTTCTGCATCAGGATGAATGCAAACAGCAGCAGGCCGATCAGAATCTTCGTCCACCAGCTCGACAGCGTGCCGTCGAAGGTGATGTAGGTCTGAATGAGCCCCTGGATCAGAATACCGATCAAGGTTCCCGCCACGAATCCCGCTCCTCCGGTCAGCAGCGTCCCCCCAATGACCACCGCAGCGATGGCGTCAAGTTCGACGCCGACTGCCGCAAGAGAATATCCGGCAGATGTGTACAGCGAAAAAACGATTCCGGATAGACCGGCGAGAAAACCCGACAGCGCGTAGATCTGGATCGTCGTGCGGCCAACCGGCACGCCCATCAGCCGCGCCGTCTGAGGCCCGCCGCCGAGAGCATAAACATTGGTGCCGAAGCGGGTGCGGTGGGCGATGAAGATACCGGCGGCAAAGACCAGAAGCATGACGGCGCCGATCAGCGTCAGCCGTCCGCCTCCGGGCAGCCGCCAATAGAGGCTCGTCAGCGTCGAATAATAGTCGTGGTTGATCGGAATGCTGTCGATCGAGAGCACGAAGGCGATGCCGCGCGCCAGGAACATGCCGGCAAGCGTTACGATGAAGGCCGGCATTTCAAGGTAATGGATGATCGCGCCCATGACGGCGCCGAAGGCGGTGGTGATGACGAGAACGAGCGCGAAAGCAAGAAGAGGATGGATCGAGGTGTTCTGCAGGATCACCGCGAGGAAGACGCCGGTGAAGGCGATGACCGAACCGATCGACAGGTCGATGCCGCCGGAGATGATGACGAAGGTCATGCCGACGGCGGCGATGCCGAGAAAGGCGTTATCGGTCAGAAGATTGCCGATGACGCGCGTCGACAACATGTTCGGATATTGCAGCGTGCAGCCGGCATAGGCGAGCACGAAGATGACGATGGTCGCAAGCAGCGGCAGATATTTGGAGTTCATTTCGGCTACTCCCTTCCGCTCTGCCGGCGGCTGGCGAAGATGGCGAGCGATTGCACCGCCGGCGACTGAATGACGAGGATCACGATGATGATGACCGCCTTGATGATCAGGTTGAACTCAGGCGGAAATCCGGAGGACAGGATGCCGGTGTTGACCGCCTGGATGATCATCGCGCCGATCAGCGACCCGACAATACTGAATCTTCCGCCGAGCAGCGAGTTGCCGCCGACGACGACGGCGAGGATGGCATCGAGCTCCAGCCAGAGACCGGCATTGTTGGCATCGGCACCCTTGATGTCGGCCGCGACGATGATGCCCGCGATCGAGGCGCAGAGCCCGCTCAGCATATAGACGGCCATCAGCAGCACCGGCGTTTGAATGCCGGAGAGCGTGCTGGCGCGACGGTTGATGCCGACTGCCTCGAGCAGCATGCCGAGCGCCGTGCGGCGAACGAGCAGGATGACGAGCAGGCCGACGAGCAGCCAGATGACAACCGGCATCGGCAGGAGCGCCAGGGAGCCGCTGCCGAAGAAGATCAGGCCGTCATCGTTGAACGTCAGGATCGCGCCTTCGGTGATGAGCTGGGCGATGCCGCGGCCGGCGACCATCAGCACCAGCGTGGCGATGATCGGCTGGATGTTGAGGATCGCCACCAGGAAACCGTTCCAGACACCGCAGGCAAGCCCGATCATCAACGTCAGGAGAATTGTGTAAGCGACTGAATATCCGGACACGATCGACGATGCAGCGACGGCGCCGCAAATGGCGATGACCGCGCCGACAGAGAGGTCGATGCCCTTGGTGGCAATCACAAGCGTCATGCCGATCGCCAACAAAGCCACCGGCGCGCCGCGATTGAGCACGTCGATCAGGCTGCCATAGAGGCGTCCGTTTTGAACAACGACATTAAAAAACTGCGGCGACGTTATGAAATTCAACAGAAGAATGACAACGAGAGCGATCAATTGCGGCGCCAGGCGATAGGCCAGCGCATAGCGGGAGGACTTCATGCATCCTCCTTCTTGTGCTCGGCGGCGGCGATGGCATCGACGATACCGGCTGCGGTGATGCGCTCGCCCGTGAGTTCGGCGATATGCTGCCTGTCGCGAAGTACGATGACGCGTGAACTATAGGCGACAAGCTCTTCAAGTTCCGATGAAATTACGATCAATGACATGCCTTCGGCGCAGAGCTGTTCGATGAGCCGGATGATCTCCGCATGGGCGCCGACATCGATGCCGCGGGTTGGCTCATCGAGGATGAGAAACTTGGGATTGGTTGCCAGCCAACGGGCGAGGATGGCCTTCTGCTGGTTGCCGCCGGAGAGCAGCCGGATCGGCTTTTCACGGTCGGTGGTGCGGATGTCGAGCGCCTTGATATAGCGGTCGGCGAGCGCATTCTGCTCGGCGCGCGACAGCGGCCGGGTCCAGCCGCGGCGGGCCTGCAGCGCCAGCGCGATGTTTTCCCGGATCGACAGGTCGCCGACGATGCCGTCAGTCTTGCGGTCCTCGGGGCAGAAGCCGAAACCCTTTCCGATTGCAGCGCGCGGGCTGGAAAGGGTGACCGGCTGACCGTCGATCGTCGCACTGCCGCTATCGGCATGTTCGACGCCGAAGAGCAATTCGGCGGTTTCGGTGCGCCCGGATCCGAGCAGACCGGCCACGCCCACCACCTCGCCTGCGCGGACATCGAGATCGAAGGGCTTGACCTTGCCACGTTTGCCGTAGCCGGAAAAACGGTAGCGGACCTCGCCGGCTGCAATGCTGCGTTCCCCGACCGTCTCTTCGGCCTGGGCCAGTTCGCGGCCGAGCATCATGGCGATCAGGCCCTGGCGCGGCAGCTCGGCCGCGTCGCGGGTGCCGACGAGCTTACCGTTGCGCAGCACAGTGATGCGGTCGCTGATCGCATAAACCTGCTCGAGAAAATGGGTGATGAAGACGATGCCGAGCCCGCGCTTCTTCAGGTCCTCAATGATCCGGAAGAGCAGCGCCACTTCCTGGTTGTCGAGGCTCGCCGTCGGCTCGTCCAATATCAGCACCTTGCCGGAGAGATCGACGGCACGGGCGATGGCGACCACCTGCTGGACGGCGACGGAGAAACGGGCAAGTTCGGCGGTGACGTCAATATCGATGCCGTAGCCGGTGAGCAGTTCGCGCGCCTTGCGATTCATCGCGCGCACGTCGGTCATACCGAAACGCCTCGGCTGGCGTCCGAGAAAGAGGTTTTCGGCGACACTCAAGTTGGTGAGGAGGTTGACCTCCTGATAGACGGTGCCGATGCCGAGTTTCTGGGCGGCGAGCGTGTTGGCCGGATTGATTTCCTGGCCGTCGAGCACCAGGCTGCCGCCGTCGCGATGATAGGCGCCGGTGATGCACTTGATCAGCGTCGATTTTCCGGCGCCGTTCTCGCCGAGAAGCGCATGAACCTCACCGCGGCGCAGCGTGAAATCAACCTTATCAAGGGCGACGGCGCCGGGGAAAAACTTGGATATGGCCGAGGCTGCGAGAATATTCTCGTTATTGTGAACCATGAGGGCTGCTGTGTCCTGATATTGCACCGTGCGCCCGCGCCAAGACCGGGCTGACGCCCGATCCGGCACCGGCAGTTCCGCACCGGCCCATTATGGGCCAGTGCGGTTCCAGGTTCAAATCAGTAGCCCTGGCCCTTCTTCTCTTCGTAGACCTTCATCGGCTCGTCGGCCGGCGTATAGAGCTTCGACTCGGTCTGGATCCACTTCGGCGGGGCCTTCTTGTCCTTCAGGTAGGCTTCGAGGGCATCGAAGGCTGGGCCGGCCATGTTCGGCGTCAGCTCGACGGTGGCATTGGACTCGCCTTCGGACATCGCCTTGAAGATATCCGGAACGGCGTCGATGGAGACGACGAGGATATCTTTGCCGGGCTTCAGGCCGGCTTCCTTGATCGCCTGGATGGCGCCGACGGCCATGTCGTCGTTATGAGCATAAAGCGCGCAAATATCCTTGCCGCCGTTCTCGGCCTTCAGGAAGCTTTCCATGACTTCCTTGCCCTTGGTGCGGGTGAAGTCACCGGTCTGGCTGCGGACGATCTTGAGGTTGTCGTGGCCGGCAAGAGCTTCTTCGAAGCCCTTCTTGCGGGCGATCGCCGGCGACGAGCCGGTCGTGCCCTGCAGTTCGACGACGTTGCACTTCTTATCGCCGACGGTCTTGACCAGGAAGTCGCCTGCGACCTTGCCTTCATGAACGAGGTCCGACGTAACAGCGGTCAGGTAGAGATCGTCGGGAGCCTTGATGGTGCGGTCGAGAAGGATGACCGGGATCTTGGCTTCCTTGGCTTCCTTCAGAACGTCGTCCCAGCCGGTTTCAACAACCGGAGCGATCAGAATGGCATCAACGCCCTGAGCAATGAAGGAGCGCAAAGCCTTGATCTGGTTTTCCTGCTTCTGCTGCGCGTCGGCAAACTTCAGATCGATGCCGCGCTTCTTGGCCTGTTCTTTGGTGACAGTGGTTTCAGCCGCACGCCAGCCCGATTCCGAGCCGATCTGCGAGAAGCCGACCGTCAAGCCACCGGCCGAAGCCGAACCGAACATGCAGGCAGCCAGAACCGTGGCACTCAAAAGTGCAGTCTTCAATTTCATGATATCCTCCCAATGCCGCTCCTTCGCGGCGCAGGGTCAAAAAATCATATAGTATTACTTTTGGCAATCACTTTTTTTAGCGTTGAGAAGAAAAAAGGGCGCCCGCCGGGACGCCCTTGGAAGTTGCAAAAAGCCTTGGGAATTATTGCGCCGGCAGCTTGTCGTCGACACCTTCGACATAGAAGTTCATGCCGAGCAGCGTGGCGTCATCTGCCTTCTCGCCTGCCTTCAGCCAGGGCGTTCCGTCCTGCTTGTTGATCGGGCCGGTATAGGGATGCAACTCGCCCGACTTGATCTTGGCTTCGGTTTCCTCGGCCATCTTTTTCACATCGTCAGGCATGTTCGTGTAGGGCGCCATCTTCAGGATGCCGTCCTTCAGGCCATCCCAGCTTTGTTCGGACTTCCAGGTGCCGTCGAGAAGGGCGTGAACGCGTTTGGAATAGTAGGTGCCCCAGGTGTCGACGATCGCCGTCAGCTGCGCCTTCGGGCCGGCTGCGATCATGTCGGACGCCTGACCGAAGGCATGGATGCCGCGTTCTTCGGCAACCTGCATCGGCGCAGTCGTATCGGTGTGCTGCGTCAGCACGTCGACACCCTGGTCGATCATCGCCTTGGCCGCATCGGCTTCCTTGCCGGGGTCGAACCAGGTATTGACCCAGATGACCTTCAGCTTGAAGCTCGGGTCGATCGACCGAGCGCCCTGCTCGAAGGAGTTGATGCCCATCACCACTTCGGGGATCGGGAAGGAAGCGATGTAGGCAGCGCCGTGATTCTTCGAGGTCTTGGCTGCGATCTGGCCGAGGATATAGCGGCCTTCATAGAATCGCGAATTGTAGGTCGCGAGATTCGGGCCGGTCTTGTAGCCCGTGCCGTGCTCGAACTTGACCTTCGGGAACTTGGCGGCGACCTTCACCGTCGCGTCCATGAAGCCGAAGGACGTGGTGAAGATCAGCTTGCAGCCGGAGCGGGCCAGACGCTCGATGGCGCGCTCGGCATCCGGGCCTTCCGGGACATTTTCGAGATAGGGCGTTTCGATCTTGTCGCCGAATTCGGCCTGGACCTGCTGGCGGCCGAGATCGTGGGCCTGCGAATAACCGCCATCGGTGTGCGAGCCGACATAGACGAAGCAGACCTTCGTCTTGTCCGCGGCCTGAGCGGCGGATGAAATGCCGATCACGGCGGCAGCCGAGGCGGCGAGTGCGAATGCGAACTTCTTCATGGTTACCCCTGTTGGTTTGAAGTTATTGCGGAACCCGTCTTTGATCTTGTTGCTTTATCGCTCCGGCACGAAGGCTTTTCCGAGCGACGCGGGCGTGTTGATCAACGTCGTGCGCCGATTATGAGAAATGATGATGAGAACCACAATAGTCGCGGCATAGGGCAGCATCGAAAGGAACTGCGCGGGAATGCCGAGACCGAAGGCCTGCGCGTGCAGCTGCAGGATGGTGACCGCGCCGAAGAGGTACCCGCCGGCAAAAACCCGCCATGGCCGCCAGGAGGCGAAAACGACAAGCGCCAGGGTGATCCAGCCGCGGCCAGCCGACATATTCTCCGCCCATTGCGGCGTGTAGACGAGCGAGAGCTGCGCGCCGGCAAGACCGGCGCAGGCGCCACCGAACATCACCGCTAGGTAGCGCGTGCGGATGACACCGATGCCGAGCGCATGGGCCGAAGTATGACTGTCGCCGATCGCTCTCAGTTTCAGCCCGGCCCGGCTGTGGAACAGGAACCAGCTGACGCCGATCACGAGCGCAATCGACAGGTAGAAGATCAGATCCTGCCTGAACAGAACATGGCCGATCACAGGGATATCCGACAGGACGGGAATGACGATCTCGTCGAGGCGAATGCCGGGAACGCTGACATAGGGCTCACCGAGCATGCCGGATGCACCGAGGCCGAGAAGGGTGAGCGCCAGTCCCGTCGCCACCTGATTGGCCACCAGCGTCAGCGTCAGGAAAGCAAACAGCAGCGAGAACAGCGCGCCGGCCGCTATGCCGCAGATGATCCCGACATAGGGCGAGCCCGACGCTTGCGCGCCGGCAAAAGCGGCGACCGCGCCCATGATCATCATGCCTTCGACGCCGAGATTGAGAACGCCGGAGCGCTCCGCTACCAGTTCGCCGAGCGCGGCGATGACGAGCGGCGTCGAGGCGGTGATGACCGTCAGCAGAATGGCTTCGAAGATGCTCATGCCCCCACACCCCTGATCCGCGACCAGACGATGCGGATTTTGTAGTAGATCAGCGTATCGCAGGAGAGCACGAAGAAGAGCAGCAGGCCCTGGAAAACGCGGGTGACCTTGTCGGAGACGCCGAGCGACAGCTGCGCCGCCTCGCCGCCGAGATAGGTCAGCGCCAGCACCAGGCCGGATGCGATGATGCCGAGCGGATTGAGCCGGCCGAGGAAGGCGACGATGATGGCGGTGAAGCCGTAGCCCGGCGAGATGGCGGGCTGCAGGTGGCCGATCGAACCGGAGACCTCAGAGATTCCGGCAAGGCCGGCAAGCGCGCCCGAGAAGAGGAAACTAAACCAGATCATCTTCTTCGACGAGAAGCCGGCAAAGCGCCCTGCCCGCTCCGACTGGCCGAGGACGACGACCTCGAAACCTATCAACGTAAAGCGCAGCATGAACCAGACGCCGATCGCCGCGATGATGGCGAAGATGAAGGCCCAATGAGCGCGGCCCGATTCTTCCCAGATCGCCGGCAGCACCGCCTCCGGCGCGAAATCGCGCGAAACAGGAAAGTTGAATCCCTTCGGATCGCGCCAGGCGCCCCGGACCAGCCAGTCGAGGAAAAGCTGGGCGACATAGACCAGCATCAGCGACGTCAGGATCTCATTCGTGTTGAAATGCGCCTTCAACAGCGCCGGAATGGCGGCAAAAAGCGCGCCGCCGAGCGCGCCGAGCAGCAGCATCAACGGCAGGACGAGAGGCGAATGCCAGTCGTAGAAGACGATCGGCAGATAGGAGCCGGTGATGGCGCCGATGGTGAACTGCCCCTCGGCGCCGATGTTCCAATTGTTCGAGCGGTAACTGACGGCAAGGCCGACGGCGATCAGGATCAGCGGTGCTGCCTTGATCGCCAGCTCGTGCAGCGACCAGACCTCGAGCAGCGGCTCGACGAAGAAGGCGTCCAGCGCCTCGACCGGATCCTTGCCGAGTATAGAAAACATGATGGCGCCGAAGGCGAGCGTCAGGGCAAGCGCCAGGAGCGGCGAGACGAAAGCAAAGAGCTTCGAGACGTCGGGACGTTTTTCCAGTTCAATGCGCATGGGCAGTCTCCGCGGCAGAACTGCCTTCATGCAGGCCGCCCATCAGCAGGCCGATCATTTCGCGGGTCAGTTCGCCGGCCGGATAGGGCCGGGAAAGGCGCCCCTCGGAGATGACGGCGATATCGGTTGCCACTTCGAAGATTTCGTCGAGGTCCTGGCTGATGACGACGACGGCGGAGCCGGCCTTTGCAAGATCGACGAGCGCCTGGCGAATGCGGCTTGCCGCCCCCGCATCGACGCCCCAGGTCGGCTGGTTGACGACGAGCACGGCCGGCTGGCGGTCGAGCTCGCGGCCGACGATGAATTTCTGCAGATTGCCGCCGGAGAGCGAGCCGGCGGCGGGATCGTCACCGCTCTTGCGGACGTCCATCGCTTCGGAAATGCGCCGCGCCGCAGACTTGACCGCGCCCTGCCTGATGATGCCGAGCGCGCCCAGAAAGGCTTTGCGATCCGACTGGCTGCGGGCCAGCACCAGATTGTCGGACAGCTTCATGGTGGAAACGGCAGCGTGCCCGTGCCGCTCCTCCGGCACGAAACCGGCGCCAAGCAGGCGACGCGCGGTAATGCCCTGAGTGCCCACCGGCTTCTTGCGGATGATGATCGCTTCGGCTGAGGCAACCGGATACTCGCCCGACAGCGCGTCGAACAACTCGCTCTGGCCGTTGCCAGCGACCCCGGCAATCGCGAGGATTTCGCCCGCACGCACCGTCATGGAGACGTCGCGCAGCGGCATGGCAAAGGGCGTACGCGGGGAAACCGACAGGTTCGAAACGGCAAGCTGCACCTCGCCCCTGTCGCTGCGCTCGGGATGGGTGACCGTCGCCACTTCGCTGCCGACCATCATGCGGGCGAGCGAGGCCGGCGTTTCCTGCCTGGGATCGCAGGCGCCGGTCACCCGGCCATGGCGCAGCACGGTGGCGCGATCGCAGATGCGCTGCACCTCCTCCAGACGGTGGCTGATATAGAGAACCGAGCGCCCCTCGGCGCGCAACTTGAACAGCGTCTCGAACAGCCTGTCGGCCTCCTGCGGCGTCAGCACCGAAGTCGGCTCGTCGAGAATGATCAGCTTAGGGTTCTGCAGCAGCGCCCGGACGATCTCGATGCGCTGGCGCTCTCCGACCGAGAGATCGGCGACATGGGCATGCGGATCGAGCGGCAGGCCGTAGGTGACCGACAGCGCCCTCGCCTCCTCGGCGATACGGTCGATCGGGATGGCGTCATCGAGCGACAGCGCGATGTTTTCGGCCACCGTGAGGGCCTCGAACAGTGAGAAGTGCTGGAAGACCATGCCGATGCCGTGCTTGCGGGCTTCTCCCGGCGAGGCGATGACGACGGGACTGCCTTCCCAAAGGATCTGCCCGTGCGTCGGCTCGAGAACACCGAACAGCATCTTGACCAAGGTGGACTTGCCTGCGCCATTTTCGCCGAGAAGCGCATGAATCTCGCCCGGCGCTATGTCGAGATCGATGTCATTGCAGGCGGCAAAGCCACCGAAGAACTTCGTCAGCTTCTGGACGGATAACAACGCACCGGGATCCGGCACATTCAATGCAGACACGTTCCCCTCATTTCTTCTGCCAACCGGTCCGTTCGGATCTCATGGAATCAGCAGCGTCGTTCCTGTCGTTTTTCTTGCTTCCAGATCCGCGTGAGCCTGCCCAACCTCACGCAGCGGATAGGTTTGGTTGACATTGATACGCACTTTGTTGCTTTGCACAACATCAAATAGCGCCTTTGCACTATCGTCCAATTCCTGACGCGTGGCGATATAGGTGAAGAGCGTCGGGCGCGTCGCAAAGAGCGACCCTTTCTGGGCCAGCATGGCGAGGGTGAAATTCTCGATCGGCCCGGAAGATTGGCCGAAGGAGGCAAAAAGGCCGCGCGTCTTCAGACAATCGAGCGACTGTGGAAAAGTATCGCGACCGATCGAATCATAGACGACATCGACACCCTTGCCGCCCGTTATCTCGCGGACGCGGCCGACGAAATCCTCGCTCTTATAGTTGATCACATGGTCGTAGCCGTGGGCGAGTGCCAGCTCGACCTTCTCCTTGGATCCAGCCGTGCCGATGACCGTGGCGCCGAGCGCCTTCGCCCACTGGCCCGCGATCAGACCGACTCCGCCGGCTGCGGCATGGAACAGAAGGACGGTCTGAGGGCCGACCTTGAAGGTGCGGTTCAAGAGATATTCGGCGGTCATGCCTTTCAGCATCATCGCTGCCGCCGTTTCGAGCTCGATGCCGTCAGGCACATGCACCAGATGGCGTGCCTCGATATTGCGCTCGGCGCTATAGGCGCCGTCGGCGCTGGCATAGGCGACCCGGTCGCCCGGTCTGAAATCGGTAACATCGGGGCCCACTGCCGTGACGGTACCGGCGCCCTCCTTGCCGGTGACAAAGGGAAGGTGCGGCACCTTATAGGAGCCGTTGCGGAAGTAGACATCGATGAAGTTGAGGCCGATCGCCGCCTGCCGGATCTGCACCTCGCCCGCCGCCGGTGGCGGAAGATCGATCTCGACATAGTCGAAAACATCAGGTCCGCCCGTCTGCGAGAATGAAACCGCATGCGTCTTCGTCATGTTGCCTGTCCTAAGCTTCGCGTCCAAGGGAGGGGAAGAATTGCAGCACCGCGCCGATGACGTAAAGATAGAGCCCGGTCACGATGAAGAGAACGAGCGCCCATTCCGGCATCTCGAAATGCATCAGCAGCGAATAGACGCCGAGCGCCGACCATAGCAGGAAGACGCCGAGATTGAGCGGGCGCAATCGTTTCACCCGGACCGGGTGGAGAAAATTGATCGGCAGGAAGGTCAGCACCACCGAAATCGTCACGACGACAAGCGCCGTCGTGGCGCTCGCATCGATGACGAACAGGGTGAAGACGATCATGTTCCAGACGACGGGAAACCCGGAGAAAAAATACTCGTCGGTCTTCATGCCCATATCGGCATAATAGATGGCGCTGGAGACGACGATCATGCCGGCTGCGACGAAGGACCAGGGCTCGCCTATCATGCCGCTCTGATAGAGGGCGAAGGCCGGCAGCAGCACATAGGTGACGTAATCGATGATGTTGTCGAGCGTATCGCCCGACCAGTTCGGCAGCACTTCCTTGACCCGCACCTTGCGGGCGATCGGACCGTCGATGCCGTCGACCAGAAGCGCAAGGCCCAGCCACCAGAACATGTCGATGAAGCGATGCTCGGCAGCGGCGACGACGCCGAGAAAGGCAAGGAACGAGCCGGACGCCGTCAGGATATGAACGGAAAAGGCGCGCATCTCGGCGTAAGGAACACGCTTGTAGTTGAAAATCTTCATAGTCCCCCGACCGCCTGTCGCGCTCGCCCCGGCAAGCGTGTTTTTTCGCCATCATCACCGGACCCTGTTCCTGAATCGGGTTGGGTTCGACGCCGTAGGTCTTTGTTGTCGCACCGCTTTTGCCGAAAATCAGCATTCGGCTGCGGTCCGCCGCTCTAATATGCATCCTTTGCCCGGCTTCGCCAGCAGGAAATAAGACATTCCCCGCTCGCCATTGAATCCTGACAATGACATGCATATTTCCCTTCTGAAGCGTCGCGTGGAATGGAATGCCTTTAATTCCGGCCGGATTTGTATTATCTCGCTCCCAATCCGACAGTTCATCCGACGAATACGGGATCCGCTACCGAAATGAACGCGCCTGCAAAGACCGAAGACTTCGCCTCGTCCATCCCCGCCGGCGTCTATGCCGAGACGGTGCTCAGCGTGACGCATTACACCGACCGGCTCTTCCGCTTCACGATGACCCGGCCGCAGGGCTTCCGTTTCCGTTCCGGCGAATTCGCGATGATCGGGCTGATGGTCGAGGGCAAGCCGGTCTTCCGCGCCTATTCGATCGCCAGCCCCGCCTGGGCCGAGGAGCTGGAATTCTTCTCGATCAAGGTGCCGGACGGCCCGCTGACCTCGCATCTGCAGGCGATCAAGCCCGGCGATCAGGTGCTGATGCGCAAGAAGCCGACGGGCACGCTGGTGCTTGATGCGCTGACGCCGGGCCGTCGCCTCTACATGTTCTCGACGGGAACGGGTGTCGCGCCTTTCGCCAGCCTGATCCGCGATCCCGAGACCTATGAGAAGTTCGAGGAAGTCATCCTCACCCACACAACCCGCGATGTCGCCGAGCTGAAATACGGCTTCGACCTCGTGCACGAGATCCAGAATGACGAACTGCTGAAGGAAGTGGTCGGCGACAAGCTGCGCCATTATGCGACCGTCACGCGCGAGGATTTCGAATATCGCGGCCGCATCACCGACCTGATCTCGTCGGGCAAGCTGTTTACCGATCTCGGCGTGCCGCCTCTCGATCCGGCAATCGACCGCGGCATGATCTGCGGCTCCTCGGCCATGCTGAAGGATACCAAGGAACTGCTGGAGAAGGCCGGCCTCAATGAGGGCGCCAACAGCAAGCCCGCCGAATTCGTCATCGAACGGGCCTTCGTCGGCTGACGTTTTTTTTGCGACAAGCAGATTTGAAGCGGCTCCGGAAACGGGGCCGTTTTTATTTGCGGGCGAGATAGTCGATCAGTGCCGCCATTGCCGCATGCGCCTCATCCGGTCTGCCCCGCTGGATGGGCCGAATGACGGCTACATGCAGCGCGATGGCGCGGTCCATTCGTTCAGGGCTTGCGGTGGAATACCAGAGGCGACGCGAATGCGTCTGCACCGGGCCGAGCGCGGCCGTTATGAAGCCATTCGGACAGGCATCCTCGAGGATCTCGTCAAAGGTCTTGTCGGCGGCGAAGAAGCCGGTGAGATCGCCGGTGGCAGCGCATTTTTCCATTGCATTGGCACAATCGCCGAGGCGCTGGCGCTGTTCATCCGTCGCGTGTTCGGCAACCAGGCTTGCTGCGATCGGCTCAAGCTCAAGGCGCACCTGCATGACATCGCCATGATCCTGCGGCGCGATCTCGGCAACCTGCAGCCCGACGCGCGGCTTCACCAGGATGAGCCCCTGCCAGGCGAGTTTCTGGATCGCCTCACGCACCGGCGTCCGTCCATGACCGGCCAAATCGATCAGCTGCTTTTCGGTGACGGGCGCGCCAGGCTTCAGCGCCAGCGTGACGATCAGATGTTCCAGCGCAAGATAGGCGAGATGACTCTGTGAGGTCTGCATGCCGAAAATCCGCTGCGCGACTGGTATATCAACTTCTCGCATGCTGAAAAACGCAGGGCAAGTCATACTGATACCGTATGCGAATAACGATTTGCGTATCTCGGGATTGAGTGCCCCAGAAATCGTTGCTCTGCTCAGCGAAACGGAATTGCAACCCCGTCCCTTGACGATTGCCATGCACAGCGCGAAATGGTCCTATGAGGTTCATGAGTTGGTTTCATGGAGCTCGCAATGTCTCCCGACGACATCGACCTAAACCTTCTGCGCGTATTTGATGTGCTAATGCAGGAAAGAAGCGTTACGCGCGCCGCTGATCATTTGGGGCGGACCCAATCCGCTGTCAGCCACTCACTGGCGAAGTTGCGTATTATTTTCAAAGACGAGCTGTTTACGCGCGACGGTGCATTGATGAGGCCCACGCCTCGCGCATTAGAGCTTATCGGAGACTTATCTGAAGCTCTCGGAAAAATCCGCGCGGCGATCGGGCGCTACAGGGTTTTCAACCCTTTGACAACCACACGAAACTTTCGCGTGGGACTGACCGATTATCATGCAATGATTTTCATCCCTGGTCTCATTCGGGAATTCTCCAAGCAGGCGCCACAGGCCACCCTAAATGTCATACCCGCCAACCGGGCTGAAGCTGAAAGCGCAGATTATTTCCGACAGGTCGACTGCACTCTGACGGGCGCAAGGCTGAAGGACGACCCCAACCTGACGAAGACAGAACTAGGGCAGGATAGGATACTCTGCGCCGTTTGGAGCGGCAGCGAAATCGCCAGGAGCGCCTTGAGTTTGGACAGATATCTTTCGGCATCTCACCTTCAAATTTCCGCTGATGGGCTGTCCGAGGGTTTGGCCGATGGAGCACTCGGAGAGCGTGGCCTACGGCGGAAGGTCGTCGCGACCATTTCGAATTACCTGGTAATGCCTTGGGCATTGAGAGGGACGGATCTGATTACCCATTGCGGCGACGGCATTTTTCAAATGCTTGATGGCACAAGCGAGGTGACACTCCTCTCGCCGCCCATTCCCATCACTTCTGTCAGCGCGAGCCTCGTCATTCATCGGCAGATGGTCACCGATCAGGGGACCCTCTGGCTGCGCCGGCTGATAACTGAATTGTATCATGCCGCTCAAATCAGAAAAAACGAAGTCATTTTGGCAAGGAACATTGTCGCGTGAGCGACGAGAAGGCTCGGCTTTGACGCACAGTCCGCGAGTTCTACTGCCCAACGGTACATGAATTTTTCTCATAAACCGGATGATGACAATCAATTTGACGATTAACCGTCAGCCGGCCACCCTCTTTTGCAGAAATCAAAAAAGGGGATCTTATTATGCAGAAATTAATGGCTGGCGTTCTGGGTGCGGCAATCGCCGTTTATGCATGCCCTGTCTGGGCGGGGACCTTGGACGAGGTCAAGGCAAAAGGCGTCCTCACATGCGGGACGAATCCGGCAACGGCGGGCTTCAGTGTCCCTGACAATGACGGAAAGTGGACAGGCTTCGTCGTCGATTACTGTCGTGCCGTGGCTGCTGGCGTGCTCGGCGACGCCACGAAGGTCAAGTTCATCCCGCTCAACGCCAAGGATCGATTCACTGCACTGCAGTCCGGCGAGATCGACATCCTGGCCCATAATGCGACGTGGACATCATCGCGCGACACCTCCCTCGGCATCATCTTCGCCGGCACCTACTTCTACGACGGCCAAGGCTTTATGGTTCGCAAGTCGGAGAATATTCAATCTGCCAAGGCTCTTGACGGCGCATCGATCTGTGTGTCGCAGGGGACCACTGCCGAATTGAACCTCGCCGACTATTTCCGCACCAACGGGATGACTTATAGCGCCGTTGGTTTTGCGGACGAAGAGGCCGTTATCAAGGCCTACGAAGAAGGGCGCTGCGACGTTTTCTCAGCAGACACTTCGAGCCTGAACGCCGCGCGTATCCGTATGGCGAAGCCCGACGAAAACATTGTGCTCCCCGAAATCATTTCGAAGGAGCCGCTGGGGCCTGCAGTTCGCCAAGGTGACGACCAGTGGCTGAACATTGCCAAGTGGACGCTCAATGTCATGCTCGCTGCTGAAGAGTTCGGCGTCACCTCGAAGAATGTCGACGAGATGAAGAACTCCGGTGATCCAAATATCCGCCGCCTCTTGGGCGTGGAAGGAAGCTTCGGCAAGGATGTCGGGCTCGGAGCGACATGGTCTCAGGACATCATCAAGCAGGTTGGCAACTATTCCGAGATCTTTGAGCGTTCGATCGGCAAGGAGTCCCCCTTGAGGATAGAACGCGGTGTGAATGCGCTCTGGAGCGCCGGCGGCCTTCAATACGCGCCTCCCATCCGCTGACAGACCGAGGCCGCCACGAGAAGCGGCGGCCTCTTCCTAGTTGGGAGGAACGAATGGTTGACATGGCTCAGCCCGTGGCGGTGCGCAGCACCTTCTCGATCTATGACAAAAGGATTCGCGGAATCGTCTATCAAGCCGCATTGGCTGTGAGCATGGTCGTGATCCTTGCGGCGATTGCAACTCAAACTGTTTCGAATATGAAACGGCGTGGCATCCCTCTTACCTTCGATTTTTGGACGCAGACGTCAGGTTTCCAGATCAATCAGACGCTTATCCCCTACGACACCTTGTCAACCTATGGACAGGCCTTTTGGGTGGGTGTTGCGAACACACTCCTGGTCAGCGTGCTCGGCATCGTGTTTGCCACGATCATCGGTTTCCTGATCGGCATTTCACGTCTTTCAAGAAACTGGATAGCAGCCCAGGTTGCGACCTCCTATGTCGAAGTCATTCGAAATATCCCGCTGCTGCTTCAGCTTCTGTTCTGGTACAACGCAGTCCTCAAGCCGCTGCCCGCTCCAAAGGCATCGATCTCCCTTCCAGGGGGGATCTACCTCAACAATCGCGGGATCATAATGCCGACGGTTGAACTTCAGGCGGGAGCCGGCTGCGTCGGTGTAGCAATCCTTGCCGGGGTGGCTATAGCCGTCGCATTCGGAGCCTATGCCAAGGCCCTCCAGAATCGAACCGGCAAACAGCTTCCAGTCCTCCTGGTCACCATGCTCTCCCTCATAGGGCCGCCGCTGCTTGCTTATGCAGCAGTGGGCAGTCCCTGGACCTTCACGTATCCTGAATTAAGGGGTTTCAACTTCCGTGGCGGCCAACAGGTCTACCCTGAATTCGCGGCCCTGCTCATCGGTCTATCTGTCTACACGGCATCATTTATCGCTGAAATCGTCCGCGGAGGCATTCAAGCCGTTTCCAAAGGACAGACAGAAGCGGCCCACGCACTCGGTCTCCCTCAGGGCAAAACTTTGCGCCTGGTCGTGGTTCCGCAGGCTTTGCGGATCATCATCCCGCCTCTGACCAGTCAATATCTGAACTTGGTCAAAAACTCATCGCTTGCCGTTTTCATTGGCTATCCCGATCTCGTTCAGGTTTTTGCCGGATCGGTACTCAATCAAACGGGGGCGGCGGTGCAGGTGATGGCCATAACGCTCGCGGTCTATCTCGTCATCTCCTTGATCACGTCCGTCGCCATGAACGCCTTCAACCAGAGTTTTGCGCTCGTGGAGAGATGAGATGAATGACACTCTTCATGCAACAGCTTCATATCGATACGACTATCTTCCCTCCGTCCCGCCTCCGCCGGACATCCGGCCGGGCCCCGTGACTTGGGCGCGAAAGAACCTGTTTTCGAGTCCTCTCTCCTGCCTTTCGACCGTCTGCTTCACCGGGCTGGCAGTGTGGCTCGTTTCGCAATTCCTGGGCTTTGCGCTGATAAAGGCGGTGTGGAGCGGTGACAGCGAAGTCTGTCGTGCCAATCCCGACGGCGCATGTTGGTCCTTTATCGGCGCTAAGCTGAACTATCTGCGGTACGGAGCATATCCGGCGACAGAGCGCTGGCGCGTCGACTTAACGCAGGTGATCGGCGTCGCCTTGACCGGTTGGCTCCTATGGCGGAGCGCCCCGCGACGCAACATAGCCGCGCTGGTGTTTTTCGGCATTTATCCCATTGTGGCGTTTACGCTGCTTCGTGGAGTGGAAACGATTGGTCTACCGGTCGTCGACACCACGCTATGGGGCGGAATGATGATCACGCTCTTGATGTCCGTCGTAGGAATCGTGTTTTCGCTGCCGCTTGGTATCGTTCTCGCACTCGGCAGACGGTCCGAACTCCCAATCATCAAGGCCGCTTGCGTCTTCTACATCGAGGTTGTCCGAGGCGTACCTTTTATCACCGTACTCTTCATGGCGAACTTCATGATGCCTTTGTTTGTGCCTGAGGCGTTTACGCCGGACAGGCTTTTGCGCCCAATGATCGGCACTGCCCTCTTCTCGGCGGCTTACATGGCGGAAGTGATTCGTGCCGGGCTGCAGGCTATCCCCAACGGGCAATATGAGGGGGCTCAGGCTCTGGGCGTCGGATACTTCGCGATGATGAGGCTCATCATCTTGCCTCAAGCGCTCACGATTGTGATTCCCGGCATCGTTTCGACATTCATCGGACTGTTCAAGGACACGACGCTCGTCGCAATCGTCGGCATAGCAGATTTTCTGCGGGCGGTCGAAACCGCCCGTGTCGATCCGACCTGGGCGGGTCCCACCATCTCGTCAACCGGTTACCTGTTTGCCGCGATTGTCTACTGGGCCTTCTGCTTCGGGATGTCTCGGTATTCCATGTCGGTGGAACGTCACCTCGCGCGCGGCCACAAATCATAGGAAGTGTCGATGTTGAATAATCCAAAGTACGCGCCAAACCGCGAGGCCAAAAAGGTCATGCTGTTCGACGAGCCGACCTCGGCGCTCGATCCTGAGATGGTCATGGAAGTCCTCGATACTATGACCTCGCTCGCAACAGAAGGCATGACAATGCTCTGCGTGACGCACGAAATGGGTTTCGCCCGCGAGGTCGCCGATCGTGTCGTGTTTTGGATCAGGGTCAAATTGTCGAGATGGCCACTCCCGATGAATTCTTCCGGAGTCCTCGTTCCGACCGAGCACGGCAGTTCCTGCGACAAATTCTGAGGTGATTGTCCCCGCTCTTCCAATGCGCTGCTTGCGCCAACATTACCATTAGGAATCTGACCGATGACACAGTCCCGTGCACCGGCGACCAGGAAACTGGGCGCCGAGGAGTCGAATTTTGACATTGTCCATGATCGCAGCCAATTCGGCTCCGCGAAATGGGCCAATCAATGGGACGAGTTCTCTCCCCGTGTCGACGGCAGCGGCCTGCTATCGCTCTGGACGGCCGACATGGACTTTCGTGCGCCGGAACCGGTGATCGCACGCCTGCGCGAGGCCGTCGATCATGGAATCTATGGCTATACGAAGCGTGATCCGCGCCACTATGAGATCGTAAGGTCGTGGTTCCAGCGCCGCCACGGCTGGAGCGTGGATATCGAGACGCTGCTCCCAGCGCCGGCAATCATGCCCTGCGTCGCTGCTATTTTGCGGACCTTCACGCAACCCGGTGACGGGGTCATTGTTCAATCTCCGGTTTATTCCCCCTATTTTCAAGTTGTCCGTGCCAATGGCAGGCGCCTGCTCATCAATCGCCTGAGGCTTGCGGACGGCGCCTACGAGCTCGACCTGGAGGATTTTGAACGGCAAGCCGCAAATGGTGCCCGCGCACTCCTATTGTGCAATCCGCACAACCCTGCTGGCAAGGCCTGGACACGCGAGGAACTGACCAGCCTCGACGCCATCTGCGAGCGCTACGGCATTCTGGTGATCTCCGACGAAATTCATTGCGATATTCGACTGAACGACCGGCCTCATATCGTATTCTCCTCGATCGGCGATGCCGCGGCGGCAAAATCCTTCATCTGCACAGCACCGACCAAGACATTCAACCTCGCCGGTGTGCCTGCGGCTACCCTGTCCGTCGCCGACCCGGAACGCCGCGAGGAGCTGTTCCAGGTCATGCAAGCATCGTTCATGCTGAACGCCAACTATTTCGGGCGGCTGGCTCTTGAAGTCGCCTATAGCTCCGGCGATCAGTGGCTCGACAGCCTTACACGCTACGTTCGCGACAATGTCGATCTCGTATCGCGCAGAGCGGCGAGCGATCTCCCCGGCATCACGCCTATGCGACCGGATGCATCATATTTGATTTGGCTCGACGCGCGAGAGTTGGATGCAAAGGTGGAAGGCGTCCATCGATTCTTTGTCGAACAGGCGGGGGTCAACCTTTACGACGGACGCGTCTATGGGCCGGGTGGAGAAGGGTTCATCCGATTAAATGTCGGCTGTCCGCGCTCAGTCCTCGAAGGAGCGCTGGCACGCATGGCAAGCGCCCTCGCGTCGCTGTAGCTGCGCAATCACCCGGCATTGTCCCGGCTCTGATCAATGGCCGTGTGCTTGTGATCGCCCGGCTGTCGAACCTGCGGCGAAGGCGCAGCCGCTAGTTGCAATTACCAATGCCGGCGACTTCTTTCACTCGTGCCGCAACGCCTCGATCGGATTGAGCTGTGCTGCCCGTCTCGCCGGAAAATAGCCGAAGATCATGCCGATCGCGGCGGAGAAGAGGAAAGCGACGGCGACCATCATCGGGCTGAAGACGAACGGCACTTTCAGGAGGGTGACCGCCACCAGACTGAGGCTCAGGCCGAGCACGATGCCGGTGATGCCGCCGAAGAGTGAGAGGGCCACCGCCTCGACGAGGAACTGGGTGAGCACCTGGTTTTCGAGCGCGCCGATCGCCAGACGGATGCCGATTTCGCGGGTTCGCTCGGTGACGGAGACCAGCATGATGTTCATGATGCCGATGCCGCCGACGAGCAGGCTGATGGCGGCGACGGCGCCGAGCAGGCCAGTCAGGAGCGTCGTCGTGCCGGTCATCGCCTCGGCGATCTGCGTCATATCGTTGACGTTGAAATCGTCCTGCCGGCCGGGAATGATCTTGCGGCGCTCACGCAGCAGATTTTCGACGTCGGCCTGCACCTTGGCCGTGGACACACCGTCCCGCGCCGAAATGATGATCTGCGGCACGTTGCTGTTGCCGCTGATACGCCGCTGGAACACCTTGACCGGCATGATGACCACGTCGTCCTGGTCGGTGCCCATGCCGGACTGGCCGCGCCTGGCGAGCACCCCGATGACCGGGCACGAAACCTTGCCGACGCGGATCTGCTGGCCGAGCGGATCGCCGGCGCCGAAGAGCTGCGAGCGGACCGTCTCGCCGATGATGCAGCGGGACTGGCCGCGCTCTTCGGCGGGGGTGAAATTGCGGCCGAGCGCCAGGTTCCAGTCCTGCGCGACGAAATAATCGTTGGTGGTGCCGGAGACGCTGGTCGAATGGTTCTGGCCGCCAAAAATCACCGTCGCCGTCGACTGGTTGAGCGGCGCTACCGCCCTCAAGCCGCCGATCTGATCGCGGATGGCGGCGACATCCTTGACGCTGAAGCGTTTCGCTTCGGAACTCGCCCGGCCGGGGCCGAACTGGCCGGGACGAACAAACAGCATATTGGTGCCGAGCCGCGACAGTTCGGTCGAGACCTGGGCGGTCGTACCGTTGCCGATTGTCACCAGCGCGATGACGGCCGCAACGCCGATGACGACGCCGAGCACAGTCAGGAAAGAACGTAGCATGTTGCGGCTGATGGCGCGCAGCGCGAGTTTCAGCGTCTCAAAGAACATGATCCGCCCTCCTGCGATGCTCCAGCTCCGTCTCCAGCTTGCCGTCGACGAAGCGCAGCAGCCGCCCGGCATAGGCGGCGATATCAGGCTCGTGCGTGACCATGACGATGGTGATGCCCTGCTCGCGGTTCAACCGCGTCATCAGATCCATGATTTCGACGCTGGTCTTCGTATCGAGATTGCCCGTCGGCTCGTCGGCGAGCAGCAGCGCCGGCTCGGTGACGATGGCGCGGGCGATGGCGACGCGCTGCTGCTGACCGCCTGACAGCTCCTGCGTCTTGTGATGTTCGCGGCCGGACAGGCCGACCAGCGCCAGCGCCTCGCGCGCGCGTTCGCGCCGCTCCCGCACCCCCATGCCGCGATAGATCAGCGGCAGTTCGACATTCTCGGCCGCGGAGGTGCGCGACAGGAGGTTGAAGCCCTGGAAGACGAAGCCTAGCATGTGGCGGCGCAACAGCGTCAGCTGGCTGCGGTCGAAGCCGCTGGTCGGAATGCCCTGGAAGATGTAATCGCCCGATGTCGGCACGTCGAGGCAACCGAGAATGTTCATGGCCGTCGATTTTCCGGAGCCTGACGGCCCCATGATCGCGACGAATTCATGGGCATCGATCGCAAGATCGACATGGTCGAGCGCGCGGATCGCCGCCTCGCCCTCGCCATAGATTTTCGAGACCTTCCTGAATTCGATGAGCGGCGGGTTTGTCATCCGGCTCTCCGCCTAATTCGTCCGCACCGTGGCGTCGGTCACCAATGCATCGTTTTCCTTGAGTTGGCCGGAGACCACCTGGGTGAACTGGCCGTCGGACGAACCGACTTGAATGACGACGGGCGCGGCGCGGCCGTTGCGCAGCACCCAGACGCGGCGCTGCGCTCCGGTCAGTGCCTGACCGGAATCGCCGCCGCGCCGGCGTGGCGGCCCGAAGATCCCGAGAATGCCGCGGCCGCGCCGTTCCGCCTGCGGCGGGGCATAACGCAAGGCGGCGTTCGGCACCATCAGCGTATCCTTGACGGCCTCGACGGTGATGTCGGCGGTCGCGGTCATGCCGGGGCGCAGCAGCAGGTCGGCATTGTCGACCGAGAGCACCGCCTTATAGGTCACGACGTTGTTGACCACTTCGGAGGCGAAGCGGATCTGCTCGATCTCGGCGGGGAACGACCGGTCGGGATAGGCATCGACGGTAAACTTCGCCTTCTGGCCGACGGTGATCTTGCCGACATCGGCCTCGTCGACATCGACCTGCAGCTCCATCTTCTTCAGATCGCCGGCGATGGTGAAGAGAATGGGCGCCGAAAGCGAGGCGGCGACGGTGGCGCCCGGATTGACGGAACGGGTGAGAATCACGCCGTCGATCGGCGAGACGATCTTTGCCTTGGCGAGATTGACCTCGGCAAGCTGCAGATCGGCCTCCGCGGCCAGCACCTCGGCTTCGTTGATCTGTTTGGCCGCGACGGCGGAATCATATTTGTAGGTGGCGTCGTCGAGGCTCTGCTGCGTGGAGACATTGCTCCTGACCAGGCTCTTCAGCCGCTCGAGCGAGGTGCTCGCCGATTCGAGATCGGCATTGGCCTTGGCGACATTCGCCTTGGCCGAATTGACCTTGGCGCGCGAGCTCTTCACATCCGCCTCGAGCTTGTTGGTATCAAGCAGCGCCAGCACATCGCCGGCCTTGATAGTGCTGTTATAATCGACATTGACGTCGCGGACGGTGCCGGAAAGTTCGCTCGATATGTCCACCTGCTCGGTCGGCTGCACCGAACCCGTGGCGGTGACAAGCACCGTCAGGTCGCCGCGTTTTGCCGGCAGCGTGGTGTAGCTCACCTCGCTTTGCCCGCGGCCGATGTATAGGTAAGCGCCGGCAGCGGCGGCAGCGAGGATGATCAGCAGAACGAGCAGACGCCCGCGCCAACGGCCCCGCTTATTCTGCCTTGCCGACGCGGCAAGAACCGCTGCGAGGTCGGGCGTCGTGCCGGCCTTTGCTCCGGTTTCGTCGCCGCTTACGATCTTGTTCATGTCATCCTCGATCAGTCAGTGGCCGCATCGGCCTGCAATGAAATAATCACACCGCAGATGAACCGGGAATTAGCGTTGCCGCCGAACTGGCACGGAATCGCGGACAGGTGAAATGAAATATTGGTAAGAAAACTCAAGTTTCCGCACGGCGGCGCTTATCGCGCAAAAATCTGCAGCGCTTTCGCGCTCCCGACGGGCAGCAATTGCCGACGGTCAATCGGCATCCTCGGCATGTTGCCCGGCACCTGGCAGCGGATGCAGCCACGCTTCGCGCCGCTTGATCCAGACTTCATAGCTCGGCTCAAGATCTGTCGGCGGGCTATCGAGCGAGCCGAGGCGGATTTCCGCCGTCGCCTCCTGAAGGCAGAAAAGCCTGCTGCCGCAGGTGGGACAGAAGCTGCGGCCGGCGAAAGTGGCAATTTCGCCGCTATGGGAGAAAGCCGAGCGAGACCAGAGCGCGAAGAAGACGAAGGCGGAACCACTCGATTTGCGGCAATCGGCGCAGTGGCAGAGGCCGACGCGAAGCGGCTCGCCTTCCACTCGATAGGCGACCGCTCCGCAAAGGCAGCTTCCCGTTCTGATCCTCATGGACGGCCGTCAGGAGTCGAGCTTGGTGGGGAGCCGCGGCGGACGGCGCTTTGCCGCCATCAACAGGTCGAGCTCGGTGGCGGAGGGGCCAAACTTGTCATAGAGGCGCTTGGCCTCCTTGTCGTCCAACCGGTATTTTCTGGCAAATTCGCTCATGCTGTAGGGGCGGCCACGCAACACTCTTCGCGCCGGGGTCGCCGTTTTCGGTGCGTCGGTCATGGTTTTCTCCTTTCCTCAGCTTCCCTGTAAGTTAGAGCGGCCCATCTATTTGAAAAGAGTCGAGCGGCCTCGGCAGTGCCATCAACCGGAGCGGATGCGTGCTGATTTTCCTGGAACCTTTTTGCCGAGAGACGGTTTTCGAGGCGAGGCTGCGGGCCGCGCCAAGCGGACGCGGCGGCGCTAGAGAACATCGGGATTTTTCCGCTTTCTCCCGGTGGCCAACGAAATGGCAGGCGAGCTCCCTACCCGCCCGGTCCGCTTCCTCATCCTCCTCTCTCCGGCGAGATCACGAAATATTAAAATGCGGAACGCATGCGCCGGAGCGAGGTTGTGAACTCGAGGTCGACGTGGCCTCAGTTCAAAACCAAGGAGAAACCGAATGGCAAACCAAGGTGGAACCCACGAACAGCACGTCAAGGCTGGGCAGCAGAGTCACAAGAATGACTCCAATACCCGCAGCGCCTCTTCAGGCGGTCGCGACGCGCAGTCCAGCGGAACCCGCGGCGGCAGCCATGAGCAGCATGTAAAGGCTGGTCAACAAAGCCACAAGAACAGCCACTAAGGCTTTCATGACATGAAACTCGGCCCGCGCCCTCCATTCCGGCGCGGGCTTTTTGTTTCAAGACAAACGCCGGCCGTCCTCACCGAAGAGGTGCAGCACAGCGGGGTCGAGATGGAGCGGCAGGCTGTCTCCCGATTTCATCTGCTGCTGGCCGGCAAAGACGGCGATCAACCTCTTGCCGGCGGTTTCGGTGTGGACGACGGTTTCAGAACCCAGCTCTTCGACAAGGGTGATCCGCGTGTCCAGCCTGCCTGCGGCGGCGGCATCGGCGAGGCTGATGTGCTGTGGCCGGATGCCGATGCTGACGCTCTCGCCCGCCGGGCGCGCCTCCCTGGCAAGGACGGAAAGACGATGGCCGCCGACGGTTTCGACTTGCGTGAAACTGCCATCGTGGCCGACGATCGAGGCTTCCAGAAAATTCATGTGCGGCGCGCCGATAAAGCCGGCGACGAAGCGGTTGGCCGGTTTGTTGTAGAGTTCCAGCGGCGTCCCAACTTGTTCGATCCTGCCGCCTCTCAGCACGACGATTCGGTTTGCGAGCGTCATCGCCTCGACCTGATCGTGGGTAACGTAGATCATCGTTGCCTTCAGGCGGGCATGCAGGGCGGCGAGTTCGGCGCGCATGCTCACCCGAAGCTCGGCATCGAGATTGGAGAGCGGCTCGTCGAGCAGGAAGGCATCCGGCCGGCGCACGATGGCGCGGCCGATCGCGACGCGCTGGCGCTGGCCGCCGGAGAGCTGCCCGGGGCGGCGCTGCAAGAAAGGCTCGATCTCCAGCATGCGGGCGGCGTCAGCGATGCGCGCTTCGATCTCGGCCTTGGCCACCTTGGTGTTCTCCAAGCCGAAGGCAAGGTTTTCGCGCACGCTCATATGCGGATAAAGAGCATAGGACTGGAAGACCATGGCAAGGCCGCGGTCGGCCGCACCGATTGCGGTGACGTCCTTGCCGTCGATGGCGATACTGCCGCCGGTGGGCTTGTCGAGACCGGCGATCAGGCGCAGCAAAGTCGATTTTCCACACCCGGACGGGCCGACGAAAGCGACGAACTCGCCGTCATTCACCTCAAGCGAGACATCGCGGATGACCTCGACGGCGCCGAAATTCTTGACGATGTTCCTGAGCTCGAGTCCGCTCATGCACTCTCCTGTTTCATATTATTTCAGCCCCGAGCCGGCGATACCAGTCGTGATGAAGCGCTGCAGGAAGACGAAGATCAGCACGACGGGGATCATCGAGACGACGGTCATGGCGAGAATATAGTGCCACTGCACATTGAGCTCGCCGGCATAGACATTGAGGCCGACCTGCAGCGTGTAGAGTTCCTTGCGCGACAGCACGATCAGCGGCCAGAGGAAGTCGTTCCAGCGCCAGACCACCGAGAAGATCGCCAGCACCGCCAGCGCCGGGGCCGACAGCGGCAGGATGATGCGCCAGTAGATCTGCCATTCGCTGGCCTTGTCCATGCGCGCCGCATCGATCAGTTCATCGGGGATCGTCAGCATGTATTGGCGCAATAGGAAAACGCCCGTCGGCGTGGCGACAGTCGGCAGGATGACGCCCCAGAGGCTGTCGAAGAGGTTCAAGCTGCCGATGACCGAATAGAGCGGCACGACGATCACCGAGAGCGGCACCATCAGCGTCGCTAGGATCATCAGCATGACGGCGGTGCGGCCGGGAAACTGGTATTTCGACAGCGCGAAGGCGGCCATGGAATTGACGAGCAGGGTAATGGCCGTCGCCACGACCGTTACGAAGACGGAGTTGCGCAGGAACAGGAAGAAGTCGAAGCGCTGGAAAGGCTCGGTGTAGTTATTCGCGGCGAATTCGACCTCACGGACCGGCGTGCGGTCCTTGATGTTGACCTTGACGATTTCGCCAGGCTGTTTCGGATCGACCATCTGACCCATGATGCCGATGCGGCGGACTTCGGCGAGCACGTGGGTGCTGCCATCCGGCATCGTCACATTATAGAGCGGCAAAGGCTTGTCGTAGCCCGGCACCACGGCCTGCTCGGTGACATAGGGCAGGACGGACGGCGGGAACTCGGCGAGCGCCGCCGGCGTCTTGAAGGAGGAGAAGACCAGCCAGATGGCCGGGCCGAACATCAGGATGACGCCTGAGATCAGCCAGATCCAGGTGACGACGTCGGTCCAGTGCCAGCCGCGGCCGCGGCGGCGAAGCAGGAAGGTGGCGACGGCGCTCATAGACGTTTGCCCTTCTTCTCGTTGCGGCTGCTTGCGGCGAGCTGAACCAGCGTCAGGATGACGAGCACGATGCCCATCAGGATCGAGGCGGCCGAGGCCAGGCCGGGATTGCGCAGCGAACTGGCAAAGCCGGTCTCGTAAATAAACTGGGTAATGTACATGGTGCTGGTGCCGGGCCCGCCGCCGGTGAGCACGAAAACCTCGTCGAAGATCTGCACGGCGCGGATCAGCGCCAGAACCAGGACGACGATGAGGTTCGGCATTAAGAGCGGCAGGGTGATGCGCCGGAAGACACGGGTGGGGCTGGCCTTGTCCATCGCCGCCGCCTCATAGAGATCCCTCGGGATCGCCTGCAGGCCGGCGAGCAGGATCAGCGCGTAAAAGCCCATATGCGCCCAGACCGACACGAAGACGGCGAAGAAGAAGGCCCAGAAACGATCGCTGAGCCAGGAGAAGGGTTCGAAGCCGAAAGGGCTCAGCGCATAGTTCAACAGGCCTTCACGCTGCAGGATCCATTTCCAGATCAGGCCAACGACCACGGGGGACAGCAGCACCGGAAAGAAGAAGACGGCGCGCCAGAAGCCGCGATTGGAAAGCTCGCGGTTGAGGATCAAAGCCGTTGCGAGTGCCGCGACCAGCATTGCCGAGACCTGGAAGACGACGAAGACGGCGGTGTTGCGCACGGCGGCCCAGAAGGTGTCGGCAGCACAAGTCGAGGGGTCGAGATAGGAGCGGCAATCAAAGAGGATGCGGTACTGCTCGGCGCCGACATAGGTCCTGTTCGGCAGGAAAATGGCGCCGCCGCTCGTCGTCGAATAGATGAAGTTGATGACCAGCGGCAGGAGCACGAAGATGGAAAAGATCAGCATGTTGGGCGCCAGAAAGACGCCCGCCATGCCATTCAGCCCCGTCAGCTTCTGCCAGGCGCGCATCGGGATATCGACGATCCCCATGGCGAGCCTGACAGGCGCAAGGAGCGCCTGCCGCAGACCGGCTTTCGCCGGCGGTTCGGAAGAAACTGTCCCGTCCGTCATCCGCTCTTCCGTCAGTTGCCGCCGACCTTGGCCTTGATGTCCTCGTCGATGCGGGCATAGGCGTCGTCGAGCTTCATTTCGCCGGCGATCACCTGGCTGATACGGGCAACGATGGCGCTGTAATAGGCGTCCGACCACTTCCAGCCCGGCAGCTTCATCGCCGGAGCGGCTGTCTGGCCGGCCGATTCGACGAAGGCCTTCAGCGCCGCCTTCACATGCGGATTATCGGTCTTGAAGTCCACCTGGCCGGCGGCTACGCCCTTATGCGCCGGAATGAACAGGCTGCGCTCGGCAAATTCCTTCTGCACGTCGGCGCTTGCCAGGTAGTCCATCACCTTGGCGACGTCCTTCGGGTTCTTGGTGTATTTGACGGCGACGAGACCGGCGCCACCCTGCATGCCGGTGCAGGCCACCGTGCCGCAGGGGCTCCCGGCCATGATCCAGTCGAAACTGTCGCCGATCTTCTGCGCGAAGCCCGAAACCTGCCAGCTGCCGGAATAATAATAGGCAAGACCGCCATTGATGAAGTCTTCGGCGGCAGCGCGATAGGTACTGCCGGCGGCGCTTACCCAGACGTCCTTGTTGACGGTGCCGTCCTCGTTCCATTTGACGAAGCGGCTGAGGAATTCCTTGGCGCCCTGATCGATCGGCGCCGGCTTGCCGTCGGCGGCGATATAGTTGGCGCCATAGGAGATATTGGGGCCGGAGACGCGGTGGCCCGAGCGGTCGATCGCCATGGCGAAGACCTTCTGGCTGTCGGCGACCTTCCTGGCCGCCGCTGCCCAATCGTCCCAGGTGGCTTTCGGGCCGGGAATTTCGACGCCGGCTTGCTCGAACAGCGTCTTGTTGACGAAGCCGCCGGTGAGCGTCAGCTGCGTCATGAAGCCGGTGATGGCGTTCGAGCCGTCGGGACGCATCCAATCGGCCTGGGCGCCGAAATTCTCGTCCCAATATTTCGCATCGGCGAGAAGCGGGCGGAGATCGAGCCAGTGCTGCGCTTGCGCCTTCAGATTGGTGACGCGGGCGATATCGGGCCCCTTCCCGGCTTCCAGCTGCACCGGCAGCTGTTCCTTGACGACGTCATAGGAGACTTCATCGAGGATGACGTTGACATCGGGATTGGCCTTGGAGAAACGCGCCAGCAGATCCTTGATCACCTCGCCTTCGCCGCCGTCGGAATACCACATGATGCGCACGTCGCCGGCGTGGGCGGCGACGGAACTCAAGAGAACCGCAGCAAAAGCCGCGCCGATCGATTTCATTCTGGTCATAGTCTCCTCCTCTTGACCGATGAACTTCTGCATCCGGCCAGGTCCTCCACCTGTCCGGACATATCATTTAAGAGGCAGCGCGCCGCTGCTGCCTGCCCGCTATCTCAAGATGTACCGCGTCTCCCCGTACTGACCAGTCCGACGGCTTGAGAATACGGCCTTCGGCGCGCACGGTACCGTCCTCTTCGAAGACGACCTGACCATAGTCTGGGTCGTCGATGATCAAGGCGCCCTCATTGACGCGGCGGGCGGCAAGCGTGGCGAAACGCGCCCGCATGCCGTCGAGGCCGTCCTCTCGCCCGAGATCGGAGAGGCGGACGATCCAGCGGCCGTTGCGGCCGGCCAGGCGCAGCTCGACATCCGTCGTCGGGCCGTGTTTCACCGGTTCGAGCGGTCCGCTACCGATCAGCATCGCCAGACCGTTGCCGGAACGGGCAAGCGCCAGATTGCTGCCGACCGCCGTCTCGTCGAAGGCTTCGAGCGGAAACCAGGCATGGGTGAAATCCGGCTGGCCCTCGTGGATGTCGAAATCGAGAATGGCGAGGTCACGATATTGATGGACGCGCGGCAGCGTTCCGCAGCCGCCCCAGAAACTGGGCCGGCCGTAGCCGAACTGGATGGTTTCGCCGGGATGGTTGATCCAGATCTGCGCTTCCGGCCGCTCGCCCAAACGCAGATGCAGCACCGTCTCCTGATAACCCCAGGCGCCGGGGCGATAATGGGCGATGGTGCCGAGCGCGGTATCGCGGGTCTTATAGTGGTAGAGGGCGGCAAAACGGTTCTCGCCCTGGGAAAAGGTCCATTCCTGCGCGTCGTCGGTGTCATGCGCGGCGATCGTCGCCAGCGCTTCCGGGAAACGCAGCCCGTGATCGCGGATGCAGACGGCAAGCTGCGGCAGCGCATGGACGCGCCGGCCGTACCAGCCGCGGCCCCAGAGCAGCCGGGCGATGGCCGACAACTCGACCGAGCGGCCGGGGCGCAGCGTGTGTTCGTAGGAGCGGCCCTGGCTGCCGGTCAGCATGCCGTGATGGGCCGAGCGGGCGACAATTTCCATCAGGCGGACGATGCTGGCATTGGCGCGGTTGCGGATAGCTTCATCCGGGGCGCAGGCAGCAAGCGCCGTCAGCCCTTTGAGGTCGATCGGGAAATAGGGAACGGAATTCCATTCGGCCATTTCCCAGCGCTCGAAATGATCGAGCCAGGCGCGGACCCGCTCTTCGCCGACCCTCATCTGCTCGGCGCCGGTGCGGCCGGAACGGACGAAGACGGCATCGGGGAACAGCCTTCCGCCGAGATAGGCGGCGGTGTGGAAGAGCAGCGCGTGATTTTCCGAAAAATACCACTGAACGTCATTGCCGGGCTCGTCCATCCAGTAGCGATAGCTGAGAACGGCGCGCTCGATTCTCTGCCGCAGATCCTGCGACAGCAGATTCCTCCAGCGCGTATAGGCAAACAGCAGCGGCACCAGCACGAAATCGGCGCAGTCGTGACAATCCTCGATAACAGGCAGCATCGCCGAAATCATCGCCTCGGTGTCCTCGCCGCCCTGCCCCAAAGCCAAGCGCGCGAAGGCGCAAACGGTATCGGGCTCGGAATGGGCGGCGACCTCGGCAAGCGCCTCTGCGACGCGAGCCTCGAGCGCGGCGGGCGCTAGCCCCTGGCGCTGGGGATGGCAGATCTCGACGCCGAGCGTGCGGCCGAGCGAAAGTTTGCCTGTTTTGAACGTGATGCGGAAATGGCGGAAATCGGCGGGCATATCAGCCGAGGGGCCGAGTTCCAGCTTCGTCGCCCCCGCTTCCAGCGCGAATTCATAATCGAAGCGCTCGACCGACATGAAGTCGCCTTCGATCTCGACATGACAGCTCAGCGCCACCGGCAGCGGCGCGGGAAACAGGATCGTCACGTTTTCGCCGAGATAGGCGGTGCGATCGAAGCGCATGCCTTCGAGGATTGCCTCCAGCCCGTCCGCCTCACTGGCAGCGATCGGAACAGGCACCGATGTTTCGACCTCCGGCCCTTCGAAATAATCCAGCTGGAAATAGAAGCGGGCGTCGCGTTCGGCGAGATCGTCGAAATAAACGCGGATCTCGTTGAGACCCTTGGAAAGCTCGACCTCGAAAATCTGCTGGGCTTCCAGATTGCGCTGGTAAGGCGCCATGAAGCCCTGCTCGGCCTCATTGACGAAGAGGACGGCGCCACCGCAGGTCGTCAGGCGCAGCGTGGCTGGTCCCGCCGACTGCGCATCGAGGAAGGTGCGCGCCCAGCAGCCGATGCGCGTCGGACGAAACCAGAAGCCGGAGAGATCGACGCGCGGCGATGAAAAGGGAAGCCACCAGCGGACGGCCTCGAATTCGGTCGCCGGCTGCGGTCTTCGGCCGGAAAAGGATGCCTTGAATTCGGTGCGGCAGGGATATTCATGCGGGATGAAATTCTTCGTCTTGGTGACGAAGAAAAACGGATCCATCTTGCCTTCCATCGACCGATCGGCGACGTCGTAGCGCGCCTGCGAGAGATGGCCGAGCTGCCAGTAGACGATCGGGCCTTGTTTCGCGGTCTTGCGGCGGAGATAAGACTCTTCGGCGGCCATGCTTCAGCCCGCTTGAGCTTTAACACGCCGGGCAAAATGCCGACGCATGGACTTGCCGTCAAACCGCATCTTCAAAGCCTCCCTGCTCTGCCGCCTGTCGCTGACACCTCAATTGTGCATAGCCATTCCATTTGCGCAATCTGAAAGATTTTTGCATACTTCACGAGGGAGCGAGGAGATGTGATGACCGCGGAGCAGAAAAAGGGCAGGCGCACACGCCTCGACGACATCGCCGCCCGCTGCGGCGTTTCGATCAGCACGGTGTCGCGCGCGCTCGCCGGCGAAAAGGGCGTCAGGCCCGAGATCCGCAAGCTGGTGCTGGAAACGGCGAGCGCTGTCAGCTACGCGCTGCCGGCGAGTGTCGCCGGCAAGAAGGTCATGCTCGTCGCCTCCGGCGCGGCGATGATCGACTATGTCCGCAACCAGTTTACGTTCCACGTGCTCGAGGGATTGAACGTGCGCGCGTCCGCCCTCGGCATCGAAATGGCGATGCGCCCGGTCGCCGACAAGGCCGATGAAACCCGCGTCCTCGCCGAGATGCGCAATGATGCAAGTTTCGGCGGCATGCTGATCCTGACGGTCGACGAGGAGGACATGCTGGCGGCGGCCGCCGATCTCGGGAAGCCCGTCGTGCTCGTCAACAGCGACGATCCCTATATGCGGCTTTCGAGCGTGACGCCCTGCAACCGATCGGCCGCTTTCATCGCTGCCGAGCGGTTGATCGAGGCCGGGCATCAACGCATTCTGTTCATGCTGCGGCCGGGACGGCGGACGATCGAGCGGCGCCTGGAGGGCTGGCGCGACGCGCTGCAGCATCATGGGCTGACGGCCGATGCCGACCTGGTGCTCGAGGTCGACGACTGGTTGCCGGAACTCGGCGCCGAGGCGATCACACATCTCGTCGGCGACAAGGGCCTTTGCTTCACCGCCGTTCTGACGGCGGGCGACAGTCTCGCCAACGGCGCCGTGCGCGGATTGCAGGCGATGGGTTATGCCGTGCCGCAGGATGTCTCCGTCATGGGCATAGACGACCTGCCGCAATCGGCCTTTCTCAATCCGCCGCTGTCGACGGTGCACATCCCGATGCGCGAACTCGGCGCCACCGCGCTCGATCTGTTGCGCGACATGATGCTCGGCCTTGCCTTGCCGCGCCGCCGTGTCGAGCTTGCATGCCATGTCGTCGAAAGAGGCAGCGTCGCAGCCGTCCGCCATCCGGTTGCCGCGGATCACATCAAGCCAATCACATGAGGTTAGGCCGGTCATGAAATTTCTGGCGATATCCGGAAGCGCCCGCAGAGCCTCGACCAATACGGCCATGCTATATGCCCTCCAGTCGGCTGCCGGGCCGGCGCATATGCTCTCGGTCTATGATCGTGTTGGCGAGCTCCCGGTCTTCTCGCCCGATCTCGAACTTCCCGAGCCTCCTTCCGAAGTGGCGGCTCTTGCAAAGGCGATCGCGGATGCGGATGGACTGATCCTGGCGAGTCCCGAATATATCAGGTCAATCCCCGGCGGGCTGAAGAACGCCATCGACTGGCTCGTCTCCCGCAACGAAGTGATCGGCAAACCGATCGTGCTTGCGCACGCCTCGCATCGCGGCGATGACATGCTGCAGCAGCTTCGCACCGTTCTCGCCACGCTGAGCGAGCGCTTCAACGAGCAGCTCTTCCTTCGCTTCCATCTGATGAAGCTTTCCCCGGAAGAAATTGCCGAGCATCTTTCCGCGCCCCGGCATCAGGAGGAGATGCGCCATTTCCTGGAGGCTTTCGCACGCTATTGCAGTCCAGCCTGAGGCCCGGCTGCGCAACGATCCCGTCAAGCCTCCATGAAGCTCGCCTCGAACAGCTCCTGCGCATAGGCATCATGCGTCGTGCCGACTTGCAGATCCGCCTTTGTGAGTTCGTCGACGACGCCGCCGTTCTTCATGATCAGCACCCGGTCGCACATATGGGCGATGACCGCGAGGTCGTGGCTGACGAGCAGATAGGTCAACCCCTTCTCCTCGCGCTGATCGGCAAGCAGGTTGAGGATTTCGGCCTGGACGGAGACGTCGAGCGCCGAGGTCGGCTCATCGAGCAGCAGGATCGGCGGCGACAGGATCAGCGCCCGGGCGATCGCCACGCGCTGCCGCTGGCCGCCGGAAAGTTCGTGCGGGAAACGGTTGGCGAAGCTTGCCGGCAGGCCCACCTGGATCAACGCCCTTTCGACCTTCGACCAGATGTCGTAATGGCGCATGGCGCGCAACGGTTCGGCAAGCGCGGTGCCGATGCGGTGGCGCGGATGCAGGGATCCGTAAGGATCCTGAAACACCATCTGGGCTGAGGTCAGTTCCTCGCGGGAGCGCTTCTTGCCGATCGGCTTGCCGCGCAGCTCGATCTGACCGGTCCAACCGGCCTCCATGCCGGCGAGGCAGCGCAGCACCGTCGATTTGCCGCAGCCGGATTCGCCGACAATGCCAAGCGTCTCGCCCTGGCCCACCTGAAAACTGATGCCCTTGACGACATGGTTGCTTGATTTGCCCGAGGTGAAGACAACATCGAGGTCACGGACAGTGATCATTGCGCCGCCTCCAGATCGAGTTTCGCCCTATCGAGAACGGCAAGCCGGCGAACCGGGTTTTTCGGATCGGGCAGCGCTGCTATCAGACCGCGCGTATAGGGATGACGGGCCTCTTCGAGACTGGTCAGGGTTTCGATGATCCGTCCGGCATACATGACGATGATACGCTCGCAGAAGGCCGCCACCATGCGGATGTCGTGGCTGATCAGGAGCAGGCCCGAATTGTTTTCACGCACCAACTCATCGAGCAGCAGCAGCACGTCCTTGCGAACGCTGACATCGAGCGCCGAGGTCGGTTCGTCGGCGATGACGAGCTTCGGCCGCGCCAGCAGCATCATGGCGATCATCACGCGCTGGCCCATGCCGCCCGAGATCTGGTGGGGATAAAGCGCCATGACCCGCTCGGGATCGGTGATGCGCACCCGCTCCAGCATGGCGCGGGCTGCATCCAACGCCTGGCTCTTGCCAAGACCGAGGTGAAGGCGTGCGGCTTCGGCGATCTGTTTGCCGATCGAGAGCACCGGGTTCAGCGAATAGCGCGGATCCTGCATGATCAACGCGATATCTTTGCCGCGAAGCGCGCCCATCTGCCGCTCGCTCTTCGACAGCAACGGATCGCCGCCGAGATCCAGACGTTCGGCGGTGACGACCGCGGCCGGCGGCAGCAGACGCATGATGGCGCGACCGGTCGTCGATTTGCCGGAACCGGATTCTCCGACGATGCCGACACGTTCGCGCCCGACATCGAAACTGACATTAGAGACGGCGGGCACGGCCCCTCGCCCGAAGCGAACGCTCAACTCCTTGACGGACAGAACGGGCTGAAAATCATGATCTTTCATTTCAAGATCTGGCATGGCGGGGATCCAGAATGTCGCGCAGAGCATCTCCGGCGATGTTGAAGGCAAGGCTGGTCAGCAGGATTGCGATACCGGGCATGACGGCGACCCACCAGTAATCGAGCATGAACTTGCGGCCGTTGGAAATCATCGCACCCCATTCCGGCGCAGGCGGCTGGGCGCCAAGGCCGAGAAAGCCGAGCGAGGCCGCCGTCAGGATGATGCCCGCCATGTTGAGCGTCAGGCGCACGATGACCGACGGCACGCACATGGGCGCGATATAGAGAAGAAGAATGCGGATTGGCGAGGCGCCGTAAAGGCGGGCGGCGACCACATAGTCGGCATTTCTGACGACCAGAGCCTCGGCGCGCGCCAGCCGGGCGATCGGTGGCCAGGCGGTGAGTGAGATCGCGATGATGGCTGTGGTCAGGCCGGCGCCGAGTGCTGCCGCAAAGGCGAGCGCCAGGATCAGCGACGGGAAGGACAGAACGATATCGGTGGCGCGCATCAAGAGCGCATCGGTGCGCCCGCCGAAGAAGCCGGCGACGACGCCGATCAACAGGCCGATCGGCCCGACGATGAGGGAGATCGACAGCACGGTCTGAATGGTGATGCGCGTGCCGAAGATCAGACGGCTCAGAATGTCGCGGCCGAACTCGTCGGTGCCGGCCGGATGCGCCAGGCTCGGCGGCTGCAGGGTGTCGCCAAGCGATTGGATGACCGGGTCATAAGGCGCCAATAACGGCGCGAAGATCGCGATCAGGCAAAGCAGGCCGAGGATGACGAAGCCGGCAAGGCCGAGCGGCTCGGCAGCCAGCTTGCGGCCGGCACGGGCAAACGACGCCGCCATACGGCTCGGCACGCTCGGCGGACGAATCCGGATCTCGCTGCGGATAACGTTGCTCATCGGGCTGGGGCTCATCACGCCGCCTCCCGCATGCGCGGATCAAATATGGCGTAGGCGACGTCGGCGAGGAAGTTCAACAGCATGAAAATGAATCCCACAATGATGGTGCCGGCCACGATGGCGTTCATGTCGCCGATCATCAGCGCATTCGTCATGTATTGGCCGATGCCCGGCCAGGAAAAGACGATCTCGGTCACGACGGCGCCTTCGAGCAATCCGCCATAGGAAATGGCCAGGATGGTGATCAACTGCACGGCGATGTTCGGCAGGACATGGCGCCAGATCGTGCCGAAGGGGCTCACACCCTTGGCGCGGGCCGCAATGACGTAATCCTGGCTCAACTGCTCGAGGGTGAAGCTACGGGTCATGCGGGTGATGTAGGCCATCGCGGCATAGGCGAGGATGATGGCCGGAAGGATGATATGGCCGAGGGCATTCCAGAAGATTTCCGTCTCGCCCTGCAGGAGGCTGTCGACCAACAGCAGCCCGGTCTGCGGGGTGACGAGACCTTCGTAAAAGACATCGATCCTGCCTGGCCCGCCGACCCAGTTCAGGCCGGCATAGAAGATGACGAGGCCGACGATGCCGAACCAGAACACCGGGATCGAATGACCGACGAGGGCGACCACGCGGGCGACCTTGTCGATCAGGCTGTCGCGAAACAGCGCCGCGACCAGGCCGAGCGGGACGCCGACGAAGGTCGAAATGATCACGGCAAGTGTGGCCAGTTCGAACGTCGCCGGAAAAGCCTGAGCGAGGTCCGAGGAGACAGGATTGCCGGTGAGCACGGCCGTGCCGAAATCACCATGGGCGAGCCCGTTCAGATAGAGGAAGAACTGCTGATAGATCGGCAGATCGAGCCCCAGACGCGTCCGCATCGCCGCATAGGCGGCAGGATCGGCGAGTTCGCCGACGATCGCGCCGACGGGGTCGGTGGGCAGGACGCGGCCGATCACGAAGGTCACACAGAGGAGGATGAACAGGCTGACGAGCAGATGCGCCAGGCGTCGGCCAAATTCGGCTACAGAGAGTTCCTTCATGATCGGCTGCCTCGGGAGTATTACTGAGCTTCAGACTTCGTGACGTTCTCGAGACGCGTCAGCTGGGTCGGATGCCCTACATATCCTTGCACCTTGCTCGAAAGGACGATCGGCTCGAAGCGCTCGAACATCGGCAGCACCGCCGGCTTCTGTTCCACGAACATCTTCTGCATTTCGACATAGAGCTCGCCGCGCTTCTTGGCGTCCGGTTCCATCGATGCCTTGGCCGTCAGAGCCGTCAGCTCCGGGATGTCCCAGGCCGAGCGCCAGACGAAATTGCCGGCATTGTTGGCTTCCTTCGAGTTGTCGGGATTGGAGGAGAACTGCTCCATCGAGCCGAGCACGTTCGGCATGTAGGCGCTGGTCTGCGGGATCAGCAGATCGAAATCCCTGGCGCGATGGGCGGCGATGATTTCCGAGCCGTTGCCCTGCTGGATGTCGACCTTGATGCCGACCTGGGCAAGCGATGCCTGGATGGCCGTGGCAAGATCGATGCGCGGCGTCTGGGCGATCGTCTTCAGAGTCAGCGAGAAGCCGTCCTTGAACCCTGCTTCGGCCAACAACTGCTTGGACTTTTCGACGTCGAGATGCCAGTCGGGGTTCGGGATCGCAGATTCGAAATTCTCCGGAACCGGAACGTTTCTCGCCCGCCCGTAGGGACCCATGATCGTCTTCTCGATGCCCTTATAATCGATGCCATAGGCAATCGCCTCGCGCACCTTCGGATTGGACAGGTACTGATTGCCGGCATTCATCGACAGCACGTAGAAGCCGCCTGTCGGAATGCGCTGGATGGTAAAGCCCTGCTTGTCCTTGAAGGTGGCAAGATCGGCGGCGGTCATGGCGCTGGCGATGTCGATGTCGCCGCGTTCGAGCATCAGCCGCTCGACCTGGCTTTCCGGAACATGCCGGACGATGACGCGCTTCATCTTTGGCGCGCCGGCCACATAATCCTTGTTGGCATCCAGGATCACCAGCTCGTTGGGAGACCAGCGGTTCAGGGTGAACGGACCGGAGCCGGCCGAGTGCGTGCGCATCCAGGCATTTCCCCAGTCGTTGTCTGCGACATGCTTCTGCACTTCGACGCTGTCGACAATGCTGGTGGTCGATGCCGCGAGCCGGTAGAGCAGCATCTCGGCCGTCACCTGGCCGGAAAAGTCGATGCGCACGGTCTTGTCGTCGACTGCCGTGACGAGCTTGTCGACATTGGTCTTGTCGTAGCCGACGCGCTTGAGGTTTGCCGCAGCAGCCTGGTCGAGCTTCAGAAGCCGCCCGATCGAATAGACGACGTCCTTCGCCGTCACCGGATTGCCGGAGGCGAAATTGGCCTGGCGCAGCGTGAAGGTGATGCCCTTGTCGTCGACCTTCCAGCTTTCGGCCAGCTGCGGCACGATCTTGCCATCCGGCGTGCTGTTGACCAGGCGGTCGTAGAGGTTCGACATGATCTCGACGGCCTTGCCCTCGGTCGCCTGATGCGGATCGAGCGACAGGACCTGCGCCAGTGACGTCCCGATCACCAGCTGATCCCTAGGGGTGGCGGCGTGCGAGAGCGGCGCAGCGATCATCAGCGCGCCGATAACGGCGCTGACGAACATGCCTTTCGAAAAATGCTTCATTGTAACTCCTCCCTGGATTACTATAAGAGACATATTATGTCGTCCGTATGTCGTATTATGATCTATCGAAGTCCGATTTGATTTGCAAGACCCGTGCGGAAGACGTGAGGCAAAGGAACTGGGGAAACGAGAATGACGACACTTGGCCGTGGTCGGCAAAGACTGGCGCAGCAGGTCATCGATCAATTGCGCGCGCAAATCGAGACGGGGAAATTGCGCGTCGGCGACCAGCTGCCGACCGAGCCGCAGCTCGAATCGACCTTCGGCGTCAGCCGCACCGTGGTGCGCGAGGCCATCGCGGATTTAAGGGCTGCGGGTTTTGTCCGGCCAATCCAGGGCAAAGGCGTGTTCGTCGCGGATCCGAAGGTTCATTCGGTCATGTCGCTGACGCCGGTGGAAATCAAAAGCATTCCGGAAACCTTGGAATTGCTGGAGTTTCGCATGGCTACCGAGGGTGAAGCGGCAGCGATTGCCGCTTATCGCCGCACGGCTGAGCAAGAAGCGGCGATCCGCGAGGCAAACCGAAGAATGGCGCAACTGATCGAGACGGGACAGCAGACCGTCGAGGCGGATTATGCCTTTCACATGGCGATCGCCGCGGCCACCAACAACCGGTTCTATGTCGATGTTCTCCGTCATTTCGGCCCGCGCGCCATTCCCCGCGGGCAGTTTCCGACGCTGCCGGAGGCCAATGACCGCGAGTATCTGCAGAAGGTCTATGCCGAACATGTGGACATCCTGGCGGCGATCGCCGATCAGGACCCCGACCGTGCCCGCCAGGCGATGCGCGCGCATCTGATGGCGAGCCAACGTCGTTATCGGATGCTCGCCGAACAGCAATAGGGCTCGACACCCTCAAAAATTCATATTATGTCATATGACATTGTTGAATCTGGAGAGGTCTCTGATGTATCTTGGAACACAGGTGGCGGCGCGCGACGATGACGATTATCGGATCTTCGCGCAATTGGGGGTGAAGCATATCAGCGCCGATCCGCCGGGAAAGCCGAGCAGCTGGACGCTTGCCGATATCGAACGCCATCGCGACAAGGTGGAAAGCTTCGGCCTGATCCTCGACATGATCCAGCTGCCCCTGCCCTCGCAGCCGATCGAGAAGGCCTCCTATCCCGACATCCTGCTTGCCGGGCCTGAGCGTGACCGGCAGATCGATGCGGTCTGCCAGATGATCGAGGATGTCGCGGCGGCCGGCATTCCGGCGGTCAAATACAATCTCAACCTGATCGGCATTCCGCGCACGCCTGATGAACCCGGACGCGGCGGCTCGATGAATGCGAGCTTCCGCTGGGAGAAGACGGATCAGCAGGCAGCCCCCGGCCTTGCCGGCGTGCTCTCAGAGGACGAAAACTGGGAACGGATCGATTATTTCCTCGAACGGGTCGTGCCGGTCGCCGAAAGCAATCGCGTCCGGCTCGCCTGCCATCCGCACGACCCCTATACGCCGCCCGGCTATCGCGGCGTCACGCGCGTGCTCGGCACGGTGGAAGGCCTGAAGAAATTCGTGCAGATGCGCGAAAACCCCTATCACGGCCTCAATTTCTGCCAGGGCTCGGTCGGCGAGATGCTCGAAAATCCGCGCGAAGAGATCGACGACATCATTCGCTGGTTCGGTGAGCGCAACAAGATCTTCAACGTCCACTTCCGCAATATTCGCGGCGGCAAGCTGTCTTTCATGGAGACCTTTCCCGACGAGGGCGACATGGACATGGTCCGCTCGGCCAGGATCTACAAGGACGTCGGCTACAAATACATGCTGATGCCCGACCATGTGCCGACCGTCAGCGGCCAGGATCCGTCCGCCACCGCATTTGCCTTCTGCTACGGCTACATCGCGGCACTTCTGCAAGTGCTCGAGAACGCCTGACACGATTTTCAACACGTAAGGAATAGGACTTGATGATGAACCCGATTGAATTGAAGAAGGCCGTCGGCAGTGGTCTGCTCTCGTTTCCGGTCACGCATTTCGACGATCAGCTGAAATTCGACGAAGCGAAGTATCGCCGCCATGTCGAGTGGCTTGCCGGTTACGACGCCGCCGCGCTGTTTGCTGCCGGCGGCACCGGCGAATTCTTCTCCCTCAATCCGAGCGAGATCCCTGCGGTCGTCAAAGCCGCCAAGGCCTCGGCCGGCAAGACGCCGATCATCTCGGGAACCGGCTACGGCACGTCGCTTGCCATCGAGATCGCACAGGCGGCCGAGAAGGCCGGCGCCGACGGATTGCTGCTTCTGCCGCCCTATCTGATGTTTGCCGAACAGGCCGGCCTGATCGCCCATGTCAAGGCGGTCTGCCAATCGGTCGGCATCGGCGTCATCGTCTACAACCGCGACAATGCCATCCTGACCGCCGACAGCATCGCGCGGCTTGCCGAGGAATGCCCGAACCTGATCGGCTTCAAGGATGGCGTCGGCGATGTCGACAAGGTCATCGAGATCACAACGCGGCTTGGCGACCGTCTCGTCTATGTCGGCGGCATGCCGACCCACGAGGTCTATGCCCAGGCCTATTTCGCCGCCGGCGTGACGACCTATTCCTCGGCCGTCTTCAACTTCGTCCCGGCGCTCGCCCAGCGCTTTTACGGCGCCTTGCGCAGCGGCGATCAGGCAACCGTCGACGAGATCCTGAAGAGCTTCTTCTTCCCCTTCGTCGCCCTGCGCAATCGCAAGAAGGGCTATGCCGTCTCGATCATCAAGGCCGGCCTCCAGGTGCTCGGGCAAAACCCCGGACCGGTTCGCCCGCCGCTGACGAATCTCACCCCGGAAGAGCTCGCGCTCCTGGAAAAGATCATTCAAGCAAACGGCATCGAACGGATTGCGGCGGAATAAAAACGGAGATGTTCGCGTCAACGGCTGCCCTCATCCGACGGCGCCACCTCTGCCTGGGCCGAGCCACACGTCTCGCGCCGTGTTTCGGACGCCGTTTGCGGGTGAAGCGGATATGCCGCGACTTCTCGATTCCCTCTTCTCCCCAGCGGGGAGAAGAGATTATGCCGCACCCTCTGCGTTCCTCGCCTCGTATCTCATGAGACGTCCGCTCGCGCCGTTCACCGGGGAGAGCGCAGGATAAGGGGCTGATGTCGGCAATCTCCCGGGCTGAAAATGTCGCAGCCCTATCGCCCTCACCTACAGCGCCACACCAGTCCCACGATCGAAAATGTGCACCTGGTCGCTGGCGATACTGGCCTCGAACACGGCGCCGTAGCGGGCGGGATATTCGCCGTCGACGATCGCCGTTACCTGCTGCCCGGCAAGGTCGAAGACCACATGGGTCTGGGCGCCCGTCGGTTCCACCAGCATGGTTCGGCCGGCAAGCGGTGTGCCGCCCGATATGCCGGGAACCAGATGTTCGGGGCGCAGGCCGATGGTGACGGCCTGACCTGATTTGACCTTGCGGTCGGGCGCGATGCGGATCGCCGTGCCGTCTTCGAGGCGGGCGGCGGGTTCGCCGTTTTCACCGTCCACTGTGCCCTCCAGCATATTCATCGCCGGCGATCCGATGAAGGCGGCGACGAAGAGATTGGCCGGCTTCCGATAGAGTTCGAGCGGTGTTCCCTGCTGCTCCACCTTGCCGTGATTGAGCACAACGATGCGGTCAGCGAGCGTCATCGCCTCGATCTGGTCGTGGGTGACATAGATCGAGGTCGTCCGGACCTTCTGGTGCAGTGTCTTGATCTCCGAGCGCATCTGCACGCGCAGTTTCGCATCAAGGTTGGAGAGCGGCTCATCGAACAGGAAGACGGCCGGGTTGCGGACGATGGCGCGGCCCATGGCGACGCGCTGGCGCTGGCCGCCGGAAAGCTGGGCGGGCTTGCGGTCGAGCAGCTTGGCGAGGTCGAGCATACGGGCGGCTTCAGTGACGCGGGCCTCGATCTCCGCTTTGGCAACGCCGGCGAGCTTCAGATTGAAACCCATGTTTTCGGCGACGGTCATGTGCGGATAGAGCGCATAGGACTGGAAGACCATGGCGATGTTGCGCTCGCGCGGCGTCATGGCGTTGACGACATTGCCGCCGATGGCAATCTCGCCGTCGGTGATTTCCTCGAGACCGGCGATCATTCGCAGCAGCGTCGACTTCCCACAGCCGGACGGGCCGACGAGCGCGACGAATTCGCCATCCTCGATATGAAGCGAAATGCCGTGAATGACGTCGACGGCGCCGTAGGCCTTGTTTACATCTGTCAGTTCAACGGATGCCATTGATGCAACTCCAACGGTTCGGCTCAGGACTTCACGGCGCCGGCAGTCAATCCGGCGATGATATGTCTCTGGGCGACAAAGAAAACGATGATCGTGGGAAGGATCGTGAGGGTGATGAAGGCCAGCACCAGCTGCCACTCCGTGCCGAATTCACCGCGATAGACCATGATGCCGAGCGGCCAGGGATATTTGGATTCCGAGTTCAGCATGATCAGCGGCAGGATGTAGCTGTTCCAACTGCCGACGAAGGAAATGATGCTGACGGTGGCGACGATCGGACGGGAGAGCGGCAGCGAGATATGCCAGAAGAACCTCATATAACCGCAGCCGTCGACAAAGGCCGCCTGGAACAACTCCTCCGGAAGGTTGCGGAAATAGTTCCTGAACAGAAGAATGCTCATCCCGAGGCCGAAGGCGACCTGCGGCAGAACCACGCCCCAATAGGTGTTCAGCAGGCCGAGATCGCGGATGCGGATGAAAAGCGGCAGGATCGCGGTCGCCGCCGGAAACATCAGGCCGAGCAGGAAATAATTGAGCAGGAAGGACGAGCCGAAGAAGCGGACATGGGCAAAGGCGAAAGCCGCCATCGACGAGACGATCAGCGTCAAGAGCACGGTCAGCGCCGCAATGACGAGCGAATTGCCGATCTGCAGCCAATAGCGCTCGCCGAAGAGGATGTCGGTGTAGTTCGCCCATTGCCATTCGGTCGGCAGGCCGAAGGGATTGGTGCGGAGATCCCCCAGCGTCTTGAAGCCGCCGAGCGCCGTCGTCAGCAGCGGCACCAGTACGATCGCGGCGATCAGGCTCAGCGATACGTAGAGATAGATGCGGGTGGATGTCCTCATGCGGATGGAAGAGCTCATATCAGTCATGGCGCATGAAGATCCTTTTGTAACCGAAGGCGAGTGTCACGCAGATGATGAACAGCACCACGCCGACGGCGCTGCCCAGACCCACCTGCATGCGCATGACACCGTAGGTATAGAGGAAGGTGACCATCGTCTGCGTCGAGTTCGACGGCCCGCCGCCGGTCAGCGGCATGATCATGTCGAAGAGCTGCAGGGAGCCGACGACGGCGAAGAAGATTGAAAGGCGCAGGGTGGAGCCGAGGAGCGGCAGCGTGACGTAACGGAACTTCTGCCAGCCGGTGGCGCCGTCGATCTCGGCCGCCTCCAGCACGCTCTTGTCGACCGATTGCAGGCCGGCGATGAACAGCATCATGTGGAAGCCGAAATACTTCCAGACGATAACCCCGAGGATGGCATAGATCGCCACGTCCTTGTCGGCGAGCACATAAGGATTGGCGAAGCCGAAGAAGCTGGAAACGGCGGCAAACAGGCCGTAGTCGCCGTCATAGACGAAGCGCCAGATGAGGCCTGCGGCAACATCCGCCAGCACATAGGGCAGGAAGAAGATCAGGCGGTAAGCGACGACACCGGGAATGCGGTGCGCCAGCATGGTGGCCAGCCAGATGGCGAGCGGCACCTGGATGCAGATCGAGATGATGATGATCAGGCCGTTATTGACCAGCGCCTGGGTAAACGCCGCGTTGCGGAACAGGACCTGGAAATTGCGGAGGGCGATGAACTCTGTCGGCGTGCCGTAACCGTTCCACTTATAGAGGCTATACCAGGCCGCCTCGCCCATCGGCATGATGACGAAGAGCGTGAAGAGCAGCAGCGCCGGCGGCAGAAACAGCAACAGCACGGTCAGTCGGTCGTGGGCGACCGAGCTCTTCCGGTTTGCGGCTCGTCTTGCCGGCGTTGCGGCGCTCGGTGTCGATAGGACTGAGATATTGGCCATGGTTCCTGCTTTCGCATCTCGTCGGCAGCGATGCCGGCGCTCCCGATTGGCAGGAGCGCCGGAAGGTTCTGCGGGCGCTGGTTATTGTTCCAGTTCGAAAGCATCCTGGATCATCTGGGCGCCGTCCTTGGAGTTCATCTGTCCGGAGACGATTTCCACCGAGACGTCGTTGACGACACGGCCAACGGCCGCACCGAGATCCTGGTCGAAGAAGTTCTGATGCCAGGTCGAACCCGCAAGCTGTTTGGCCGATTCGGCGAGCAGCGGGTTGACGACGCCGTCATCAGCGCCGACGGCAACAGGCAGGAGCATCCCGGCCTTGGCCATTGCCCGCTCGTTGTCCGCATTCGTCAGGAAAGCGAGGAAATCGATCGCTTCCTTGGAGGCTTTCTTGGTGAGCGCCCAGCCGTTCAGGCCACCAAGCGTATCCGTCGGCTTTCCGGCGCCGCCTTCAACCGTCGGGAAGACGAAACGGCCGATATTGTCGGGCGAAAGCCCCTTGCCGTCGCCGGCATTCTTGCGCTGGTTGGCCTCGGTCGCCTCGAAGCCGAGGATCATCGCCGCCTTGCCGTCGCCGAAAACGCCGAGCGTCTGCGGCCACGTTGCGCCGAGATAGCCGGGCTGGAAAGGTTCGAGCTTGCCGAGCTCGGCGAGATCTTCGCCGGCCTTGATGATGGCCGGATCGAGGAAGCCTTCGCCCTCGCCCTTTTTGGCCGCGTCAAAGACCTTCTGGCCGCCCTCACGCATGACGAGATAGCTCCAGTAGAAGTGGATCGGCCATTTCTCGCCGCCGCCGCCGGCGATCGGCACGATACCGGCCGCCTTGATCTTCTTCACCGCCTCAAGAAAATCGGTCCAGGTCTTGATGTCCTCGGCCTTGACGCCTGCCTTGGCAAACAGCGCCTTGTTATAGAAGAAGCTCACCAGGCCGACCTTGTAGGGGATCGCCCAGGTCTTGCCGTCGAAGGTCAGGCCGTCGACCGAGGCGGGCGTATAGGCCTTGCGCAGCTTGCCGCCATCGGCATCGAGTGCTGCCGTCACATCCTGCAGTGCGCCGGTCTCGGACTGCTGCTTCAGGACGCCGCCGCCCCAGCTGAAAAAGAAATCCGGCACGTCGTCGGACTGCAGCAGCGTGGGAAGCTTGGCCTTGAAGGCCTCGTTTTCGAGAAACTGCATCTGGATGTCGACGTCGGGATGCTGGGCTTCGTATTTCTTGACGATGTCTTCCCAGGCGGCGACGTTCTTCGGATCGGTTTCAAGATGCAGCCACTTGACGACCGTCGTCGCCGAGGCGGCCCCTGCTCCGGCCAGCAACATGCCGGCTGCCGCGGCCACGGATACGATGCGCCTGCCGCCGAAAGCGGCGTTCTTCAGCATGAAATTCATGATTTTCCTCCCAGGGGACCTATCCTCACAATTTTTCCCCTATGCGGATTAATTCAACGGACCTCGCGCCGGATGTCAACCCGATACGTTAATTTTTACCAAATTCGCTTGACAGCCCTGCGGAATTGCCTGCTATTTAATTCGTAACCCGTTATAAATATTGGCTTCCGCCCAACCAAACGACTGCCGGCACATTTTCATGAAGACTGCAGATCCAGAATTGATGCGCGCGATCAATCGCTTGAACGTGCTCGACACCATCAGGCGCCATGGTCCGATCTCGCGCATCGAAATCAGCGAGCGGACCGAACTTTCGACGACAACCGTCTCGGCCATCACCGCCTCGCTGCTCGATGATGGGCTGATTCTGCCGCGTCATGAAGGCGATATCCGCAACGAGGCGGTGCGCGGCAGGCCGCGCGTGGCGCTGGAGCTCAATCCCGACGCCGCCCGCGTCGTCGGCGGCAAGATCGCCGCCAGCCGCATGGTCTTCGTCGTCACCAATTTTCGCGGCGACGTGCTGTCGAAGCTCGCTTTGCCGATCCGCATCGACCGGCAGCCGATCGGCGTCATTGCCGATCTGGTCGAGGACGGGGTCAGGCGCTGCGTCGTCGATGCCGGCCTGTCGCTGGAAGATGTCGACAGCATCTGCCTCGGCTTTCCCGGCGTCGTCGAGCACCGCACCGGCTACATCAGAAGCAGCCCGATCTTTCGCGACACCAATGTCGATTTCGCCGCCGAGATGTCGACGCGGCTGTCGACGCCGACCATCGTCGAGAGCGACGCCCATGCCATCACGCTCGGCCATCACTGGTTCGGAAGAGCCAGGGATCTCGAGGATATGGTGTTGATTTCGCTGGAACAGACGCTGGGGCTTGGCGTGTTGCACGGCAACCGCCTGTTCCGCGGCGCCGGCGGCCTCAGCCATAATCTCGGCGACCTCGTGCTCGGCATGGGACCGAACGGCATCGTGCGGCTTTTCAGCCAGGCCGGCGAAAGCGCCATCCTCGGCGAACAGCAGGCCGATGGGCGTTTTGCCGAAGCGATCCGCCTCGGGCGCGGCATGACCCATGCCCAAGCTCTGATCAAGGCCGATGACGATCAGCTGATCGGCGCTGCCATCCGCGCCGGCGAGGCAGTCGGCTTGACCATCGCCAACATCGTCACGCTGTTTGCGCCGCCGCGCGTCATTCTGGTCGGCTCCAGCCTGGCGCTCGGCGAACCGTTTTTGAACAGCCTGCGCGACGCCTATGCGCTCGCCATCCCGCCCTCGCTGAAGGGGGTCAGCGAACTCGTCTTCGACGATTCGAGCGATGATTTCTGGGCGCAGGGTGCCGCAGCCGTGGCGCTCTACGAACTCTACGAATCGCCCTGGAGCACCACAGGGCCGGCGCTCTGAGGAGCGCGCACTCAAGATCAATGGAGGAATTCATGGACAAGGTCGGTATCGGCATCATCGGATGCGGTAATATTTCGGGCGCCTATCTCACAGCGATGGCATCCTTCCCAATTCTCGACATTCGCGGCGTCGCCGATCTCAACCGGGAACTGGCAGAGGCAAAAGCTGCCGAATTCAACGTGGCCGTCAAATCCGTCGAAGAGCTTTTCGCCGATCCCAAGGTCGAGATCATCGTCAATCTGACCATCCCGAAGGCCCATGTCGCCGTGGCGATGCAGGCGCTGGAGGCCGGCAAACATACCTATTCGGAAAAGCCGCTCGGGATTAATTTCGCGGAAGGGAAAAAATTGGCGGAGGCTGCCAAGGCGCGGAATCTGCGCATTGGTGCTGCCCCCGACACCTTCCTCGGCGGCGGCCACCAGACGGCCCGCGCCTTGATCGACCAGGGCGTCATCGGCCAGCCGGTCGGGGGCTCGGCAAGCTTCATGTGCCCAGGCCATGAGCGCTGGCATCCGAATCCGGCCTTTTTTTACGAAGTCGGCGGTGGGCCGATGCTCGACATGGGTCCCTATTACATCACCGATCTCGTCAATCTTCTCGGGCCCGTTGCGCAGGTTGCAGGCTTTGCGACGACGCCGCGGGCCGAACGGCTCATTACCAGCGAACCGCGCAACGGCGAGCGCATTCCTGTGCATGTACCGACCCATGTCGCCGGCATGATGGCTTTTGCCAACGGCGCCGTCGTCCAGATCGCCATGAGCTTCGATGTCGCCGGCCACAAACATGTGCCGCTCGAAGTCTACGGAACCGAGGGCACGCTTGTCGTGCCCGACCCCAACAAGTTTGCCGGCCCCGTCGAATATCTGAAGAAGGGCGGCGCCTTCGAGGACCAGCCGGTTAACGCGCCCTATGCCGACGGCAACTACCGCTCGCTCGGCGTCGCCGACATGGCGCATGCGATCCGCTCGAACCGGCCGCACCGCGCCAACGGCGATCTGGCGCTGCATGTGCTCGAAGTCATGGAAGCCTTCCATACAGCGTCCGAGACCGGGCGGACGGTGACGATCACCACGGCAACGGAGCGCCCTGCCCCGTTATCCGAGTCCATCGTCGACGGACGGCTGGCGAAATAATTTCAGGAGGAAAGAGAATGCGTGAAGCACTGATCGTCTGGGGTGGCTGGAGCGGGCATGAGCCGCAGGAATGCGCCGAAATCATCAAGACCATGCTCGAGGAAGACGGCTTCAAGGTCTATCTCGAACACGGCACCGAGGCGCTCGCCGACCCTTCGGTCCATGACCTCAGCCTCGTCGTGCCGATCATGACGATGTCGAAGATCGAAAAGGAGGAGGTCAAGAACCTCGCCGCCGCGATCGAAAGCGGCGTCGGCATCGCTGGCTATCATGGCGGTGCGGGCGATGCCTTCCGTGACTCCGTCGACTATCAGTTCATCATCGGCGGCCAGTGGGTGGCCCACCCCGGCAACATCATCGACTATACCGTCAACATCACCCGCCCCGACGATCCGCTGATGGAGGGGATTGCCGATTTCCCCTATAGGTCGGAGCAATATTACATGCATGTCGACCCGTCGAACGAGGTTCTGGCAACGACGAAGTTCACCGGCGAACACGCCTACTGGATCGACGGCGTCGTCATGCCGGTCGTCTGGAAGCGCAAATATGGCAAGGGCCGCGTCTTCTACTCCTCGCTCGGCCACCAGGCCAAGGAATTCGAGGTGCCGGAGATGAAGACGATCTTCCGGCGCGGTGCGAATTGGGCGGCGCGGTGAAAAGAAGCTCCTGCGACTGACTGCCTCACCCTGGCCCTTTCCGGGTCGAGCCAATGATCTCGACCCGTCTTTCACCCCCGCACGCGGACTCAGCATCGGCGATGTTTTCATGAGAGACCATGGCCCGCCGGCGAGTATCTCTTGTTGCGAGGGGACTTGCGCTTCCCCGAAATGTGGCCAAAAATACTGATCGCAATTCTTGCGCGCCGACAGCAATGCGGCGCGCCCCCGAAGTTATTCATTCCGTAAATGAAATATGATTTCAGATTGATGGCGGCGTACTTGGCCCATCCGGCCGACCGAGACTGAGCAATTCGAATTTATGTGTATCTTCACGGCGTGGATGCGACATGTCTTTCGTCGAATCGCAAGGGGACAGAAAGTATCGGACGAGCGAGCGAGTGGGTGGGCTTGTTGATTGCTCATCGCTTCAGGTCGAGCTGAGGCATTTCGATCCGGGTTGGCAGATCGATCTTACACTCGAATGTACGGAAATAGCCGTCCTACTCTCGGGTCAGTCGAAGATCAGGTGGACTGGTGACGGCCACAGGCGGGAGGCGATCGCTCGCCCTGGCATCGCTTGGGTATGTCCGGCGGGTGTTCATGAGAGCGCCGTGGAAATCATGGGTACCATGCCCGAGTCCCTCCACATCTTCCTACCTCCGTCGCTCGTCGGCGAGAGCGCGCTTTCAAATTTCGACATCGACCCGGCCAAGGTGCAGCTCGCGTATGCGGGAGGCGTCCCTGATCCTACGGTGCTGCAGATCGGTCAGCTCTTTCGGGGTTTGTTGAACAGAAGCCTTGAGCCTACTGATCGCCTCTTCCTGGACGGCCTTCAAATGGCACTGGCGGCGCACCTTCTCGGCACCTATTCGTCCGTTCGCTGGCAACCTGCCGAACGGGCGCCAACTGTCGACCCCAAGAGGCTGCAACGCGTCTTCGATTTCATCGAAGCCCGAATCGCAGCAGAAATCTCGCTGGATGACCTTGCAGCGGAAGCTTGCCTCAGCCCCTTTCATTTTGCCCGCATGTTTCGCAAGGCGACCGGCTCGACCCCGCATCGCTACGTCACCGAGCGACGGGTCGAGGCGGCGAAGGAAAAGCTGCGGCTCGCACGGTCCTCGCTCGTGGAGATCGCGCTCGATACCGGCTTCGGATCGCAGGCGAATTTCACCCGGGTCTTCCGCAAGATGACCGGCTTGACGCCCGGCCAATACCGCGCGCTCATCACCGGTTAGTGGGTTACGCCTGCGGAAATAGTTCGCCGTTCATGCATGCCGGCACGCCGGAGCGCAAGATTTGCACATAGCGCAGCAAGAGCTGAAAATACCGCAAAACCGGTTCCGCCTATACACCTGTCTCATCGAGCGGGGCGCGCCAGCCCCTGAACGAAAAGAGGAGACAGGAGATGATTACCATTGACGAAGCTCGCAGGATCATCACCGCAGGTGAGGCGAAGGCTCATAATATCGGTGTGCCGGTCAACATCGTGGTCTTGGATGCCGGAGCGCATCTCAAGGCCTTTAGCCGAATGGACGGCGCAGTGCTGGGCTCGATCGATCTGGCCATGGGCAAAGCCCGGACGGCCGTATTGTTTCAAACGACGAGCGAGGCGGTCTGGGAATATTGCAAACCCGGCGCTCCCGCCCATGCCCTCGAACTATCCAATGGCGGCCTGACGCCCTTTGCGGGCGGCATCTCGCTCTTTGCCCGCGACGGCACGGTGATTGGCGCCGTTGGCGTTTCCGGCGGAGCGGTTCCACAGGATCTCGAAATCGCGCAGGCAGCGGTTGCAGCCGTCGCGTGATGCTGTGCGAACACCTGATTTCCATCAACCGAAACATCGGAAGGAATGTCTCATGAATAAGACCATCTTGATCACTGGCGCAGGCTCAGGCTTCGGCAAGGGTGCCGCCATCGGCATGGCAAAGAACGGCCACAGCATCATCGCGACGACGCAGGTTTCCTCGCAGGTGACGCCGCTGCGCGAGGAGGTCGCCGCCCTCGGCCTGAAAAACGTCCGTGTCGAGCGTCTCGACCTCACCGATCCCTACGATATCAAGCAGGCGCAGGGATGGGATTTTAACGTTCTTTGGAACAATGCTGGCATGGGCGAAGCCGGCCCGGTCTGGGAAATTCCGATCGAACTTGTTCGCAAGAACTACGAAGTCAACGTCTTCCTGCCGCTGGTGCTGACCCAGGGGGTTGTGCAGAGATGGGTGCGCGAAGGCAAGAAGGGCAAAGTTGTGTTTACGTCGTCGATGGGCGGCCTGTTCACGCCGGCCAACTGGGGCACCTATGTCTCCACCAAACATGCGCTGGAATCGATCGCCGAAGCGCTGCAGCAGGAACTCGCCCCTTTTGGCATCAAGATCCAGACGATTAATCCCGGCGCCTACTACACCGGCTACAACGAGACCATGGCGGACAATCCATTCCGCTGGCTGGATGACAGCAAAAATTTCACCAAGCGCGCAGATCTGCGAAAGGGTTTCGACGATTTCTTTGCGACGCCCGAAGGCAAGATGGACCCGAAGGAAATGATCGACCGGATGATCGAAGTCGTTCCGGCTGACACCGGCAGGTTCCGCAACGTCGTTCCGAAGGTCATCGAGGACATGCTGAAGGAGCATCAACTGAGAGCCTGGGAGAACCAGATCTAAGCAGCTTCTTGCGCCGCAAGCGGCACCCGCCCAACGGGTGTCGCCCACTAAGTATATCCTCTGGAGAAAACCATGTCCTACACCGTAACGGCACCCGTCTGCCGGCCGCAACCCCTGGCCAGGCGCATCTTCAAAGCAACCCTCGGCATCGCCGCCACCATTCTTGCTCCAGCCGGCCTCGAAGCCCGCGCAGCGCAGTCTCTTACTGAAACCGAACGCCGCAACAAGGCAGCCGTCGAAGCTGGCTTCGAATCGTGGGCGGCCGGCACGGGCAGTCCTTACGACCTCCTGGCCGATGACGTCCGCTGGACGATAGAGGGCTATTCGCTGGCATCGAAGACCTATCCCAGCCGCGAGGCATTCTTGCGCGAGGTGATCCGCCCGTTTAACGCTCGGATGAAGGCGCCGCTGAAGCCAGCGATCCGCAACATATACGCCGACGGCGACACTTTGATTGTCTTTTTCGATGCCCGCGGCATTGCCCGTGACGGAGAACCCTATGCAAATACCTATGCCTGGTTCCTCGACATGCGCGACGGCCGTATCGTCCGTGCCTCGGCTTTCTTCGATTCAGTCGTCTTCAACGCGTTCTGGACCCGCGTGACGCCGGCCGATTAGAACCTACCTAGGGTGAATTAGGCGGCGCGGTGAGACAGCGTTGTGCGGTTCGTGCTGATGGCCGCCCCGAGCGATTGCCTGCTCACCCGAACACTTGCAGTCGAGCTACTGGTCTCGAGTCGGGTGAGTGCCGGGCGGACGGATGATGGCCAAGCGTTAATCTCAGCGCAAAATCAACGCTGTACCATAAAGTCCTAATGCAAACACCGTATGCGCCAGCAGATTGAAACACCGGACCTTCATCGGCTCTGGATGTTTCGAAGCAGCCCAGCCGAGGCCGAGGCCCGGCTGCAGCAGGAACCACCCTGCCCCGACGGTGACGATGCCGAAGATCCAGGCGGGAAGAAATGTCGGTGCGGCGAACCATTCCTCTCCCATGATGAGCGCAAAGATCACCCCATAGAGGATGCCGACGACGTAATGGCTGATCCAGCCGAGAGCGAGTTCATTCGCGTAAGGCGCAGCATCGGCAATGCTGTCATGAAAGACCTTGCCGCGGCCGAGATGCCAGAACCAGCGGCCGACCGGCGCCCAATTGGCGGGCGGCTGACCGAAGAACTTGGCAAGCACAATTGCCCAGAGGTCCATGAGGATGGTTGCGCCGGCGCCGATCGCCAGACCGCGCCATAAGATATCGAACATCGGGAATCACCGGAGAGCGTTGTGATAGAAGAAGCGCCAGAGAACCATTGCGGACGCGCTTGCGCAATGGTTTCGGCAAGACATTCGCGGAGACATTGCGGCCAAGAGGCGCCCTCGACGGGGCCGTTGCTCCATCATCCGCAAAAAGGCATCGGTGCGGCCGCAAATTGATGCTTTTCGCAGGTAGCGTTATTCCCTACTCACAGTCTCGAACGGCAATGAGAGGCGAACGGCAATGACACTGCCATTTTACTGGAACGAATTGGTCAGCGACGACTTCGCCGGCTTGTCTCCCGACACCACCATCGCCGTTCTGCCGATCGCCTCGACCGAGCAGCACGGGCCGCATCTACCTGTCGCTACCGACGTGGCTATCGCCAATGGCATGCTCGTCGAATTGCGCAAGCAGAAGCCCATCGATCTCGATTGTCTGGTGCTGCCGACACAGGAAATCGGCAAGGCCAATGAACATATCTACGGCCCGGGAACCTTGTCGCTCGGCGCCGAACTGCTCATTCCGGTCTGGACCGCGATCGGCGCAAAGGTTGCCGAAGCCGGCATCCGCAAGATGGTGATCGTCAACTCGCATGGCGGCAATGTCGATATCATGAGCATCGTGGCGCGCGAGCTGCGCGTGCGCTACGCCATGGCCGTCGTCTCCACGCAATGGGGCCGCTTCGGCCACCCCGAAGGCATGATCGGCGAGCATGAGCTGAAATACGGCATCCATGGCGGCGAGGTGGAAACTTCGCTGATGCTGCATTTCCGGCCTGATCTGGTGCGGATGGAGAAGGCGCAGAATTTCACCTCCAAGGCGGAATGGATGCGCGGGCAATCGAAATACCTTCAGCCGCTGCCGCCGCATTCGCTCGCCTGGATCGCGCACGACCTCAATCCCAACGGCGTCGTCGGCGACGCGTCGCTCGGGACGGCCGAAAAGGGCGAAGCGATCTGCCGCCATCAGGTCAAGGGCTTCATAGAGCTGCTCTATGACCTGAAGCGTTACCCGCTTTCCAATCTCTACTCGAAGTAAGGCGGTGGCTCACATCGCGGCGGAAACATAGGCCGCGATATGACCCTTGGCCTGCAGCTCCTGCACCAGGCCGGCCAGTTCGGCCAGGAGGTACTCGACGAACAGGCTGGTGGCGGAATCGAGCGGCGCGCGGGCGCGGGCAAAGAGCTTCATCGGCTGGTGGCGCGCATGCGGCTCGGCGATCGGCCGGAAGACCAGTTCACCCTGCCGGCATTCGGTGATGACATCGAGCGGGTTCAGGATCGTCAGCCCCGCCCCCGTTCTGACCAGCTTCTTCAGCATCTCCGAGGCATTGGTTTCGAGCACCGGTTCGACATGCACGTCGAGGCGCGCCAAAGCCAGATTGATCACGTCGCGCAGGCTGGTCCCTTGCTGCGCCAGCACGAGGCGCTCCTGGACGATATCGGCCAGGTTGATCGGGCCGGGACCGATCAGATGGTGACCGGGCGGCAGAACCACGCCGATCGGTATGTCGAAATTGCCGAGGGTGCGGATGCCGGGCGTTGCCGGAATATTGAATCCGAGGCCGATATCCACCTCACCTGAAAGCACCGGGTTGACCGTCATCGTGCCGGCGTCGTTGCGCAATTGCATGAAGACGCGCGGATGCTCCGACTGGAACCGCGCGATGATTTCGGGGAGCGGCCCTGCAGCAAGGCCAACCGTCGTCACCAGCCGCACCTTGCCCGCCTGCTGCATCTTCAGGCTGCGGATGCGCCCCTCCAGCCGCTCGTAATTCTTCAGCACCTCACGAATATGTTCGATACAGAGCTCGCCGGCGGCGGTGAGCCGCAATCCGCGCGGCAGGCGTTCGAAGAGCGGCGCGCCCATTTCCTCCTCCAGCGCGAGGATCTGCCGATTGATCGCCGAAGACGCCACGTTCAGCCGTGCCGCCGCCTTGCGGATCGAGCCCGAACGCGCAATCTCGTTGATATAGAGAAGTTTTCTTGAGTGCAGCATCAGAACCCTCGTCGCACAAAAATCAGGCACGCAGCGCAAATTAGGCACAGGCTTTCGGTGAGATGCCGAAAAGGCATCATTGCGCACGAAATTTGATGCTTTTCAAAGAGCAAAGCAACGGCTCCTATGAAGAAAATCGGACGTCGCCGCGACGGCTGCGAACTCAGAAGGGGAACGTCGATCATGCCCATGACAAAGAAGAACAGGGTCTTTTCCGCATTGGCCGCGCTTGGCGGCATGATTGCCTCCATCGCGTCCGCTCAGGCGGCCGACAAGGTCACCTATGGCACCAACTGGCTGGCGCAGGCCGAGCATGGCGGCTTCTACCAGGCGGTCGCCGACGGTACCTATGCCAAACACGGCCTTGACGTCACCATCGTCCAGGGCGGCCCGAACGCCGCCAACAGCGCGCTTCTGATCTCCGGCAAAATCGATTTCTACATGGGTGGACCGCAGGGCGAGATTTCGGCCGTCGAGCAGGGTATTCCGCTCGTCGATGTCGCGGCGATCTTCCAGAAGGATCCGCAGGTGCTGATCGCGCATCCCGATGCCGGCATCGAAAAATTCGAAGATCTTGCCAAGCTCAAGACGCTGTTCCTCGGCAAGGACGGCTATCTCACCTACTTCGAATGGATGAAGGCGAATTTCAAAGGCTTCAGGGACGAGCAGTACAAGCCCTACAATTTCAGCCCTGCGCCCTTCCTAGCCGACAAGGACTCCGCGCAGCAAGGTTATCTCACCTCGGAACCCTACGAGATTCAGAAGCAAGCGGGCTTCGAGCCGAAGGTCTTCCTGCTCGCCGACAACGGCTACTCTCCCTATTCGACGATGATCACCACCACGCAGGCGATGATCGACAGCAAGCCCGATCTCGTCCAGCGCTTCGTCGATGCCTCGATCGAAGGCTGGTACCACTATCTCTACGGCGACAACACCAAGGCCAACGAACTGATCAAGAAGGACAATTCTGAAATGACGGATGGTCAGATCGCCTATTCCATCGCCAAGATGAAGGAATATGGCATCATCGAATCCGGAGACAGCCTCGACAAGGGCATCGGCTGCCTGACCGAGGCGCATTACAAGGCCTTCTTCGACGAAATGGTAGCAATCAAGGTGTTCAAGCCGGAGACGGATTACACCAAGGCCTTCACGACGAAATTCGTCTGCAAAGGCACGGGAATGGCGATGAAGAAGTAAGCCGCACACGCCGCCTGCGATCCGCCGCCAACACGGCGGATCATTCCCCTGCATGAACGAGACAGGCAATGCCCCTAGCAGAAGCTCAGGCCCTATCACCGAAAGAGATGCGCAAGCGGCCGCTGGTCGTCATGCAATCTGTTTCCAAAGTCTTCTCCAGCGGAACCGTAGCCCTTTCGAACATGTCGCTGACCGTGGAAAGCGGTGAGTTCATCAGTCTGCTCGGTCCGTCCGGCTGCGGTAAATCCACGGCGCTGCGCATCATTGCCGGCCTCGGCAATGTCACCTCGGGCGCGATCGACTGGCCGAGTTCGCGCATAAACTCCAAGGGTCTCCCCGAGGGCGATATCAGCTTCGTCTTTCAGGAGCCGACGCTGATGCCCTGGAAGACCGTCTTCGATAATGTCCATCTGCCGCTGAAGCTGAAACATGTTTCGAAGGCTGCGGCGCACGATCGGATCCTGGAGACGCTGAGCACCGTCGGGCTTCAGGATTTCGCCAGCGCCTATCCGCGCGAACTCTCCGGCGGCATGAAGATGCGTGTGTCGATCGCCCGGGCGCTCGTGACCAGGCCGAAGCTCCTGCTGATGGATGAGCCCTTCGCAGCACTTGATGAGATCACCCGCCAGAGGCTGAACGACGACGTGCTGCGGCTCTGGAAGGTGACCGGCATCACCGTCATCTTCGTCACTCATTCGGTCTTCGAATCCGCCTATCTCTCGAACCGCATCGTCGTGATGAAGGCAAGACCTGGGCGCGTTCATGCCGATCTGCCGCTGACGACCAGCCTTGAACGCGATGCTCATTACCGCACTTCGGAAGAATACCGCAGAGCTTGCGAGACGGTCTCGCATTCGCTGATCGGGGCGATTAACGCGGTGGAGGACCATTGATGAGTGACGAACCGGCCGCAGCGCCGCTGCTTGTCAAAACCACTGCAAGCGCCCGGAGCCGCGATCTGGCGCTGCGCATCTTGATCCCCCTGCTGGTGATCGCGGCGCTGATCCTGATCTGGTATGCCTATGTCCGACTGTCCGGCGTGCCGGCATATATCCTGCCGGGTCCGGCGGCCGTCGCCAACGCTTTCGTCACGGATTGGGGCACGCTTGCCCCTGCCCTCTGGGTCACCACCGAGATCACCCTGATGTCGCTGATGCTGGCGCTCGTCGGCGGCGTCGGTTTCGCGATCTTCCTCGTGCAGTCGCGCTGGATCGAACTCGCCTTCTATCCGCTCGCGGTCATTCTTCAGGTCACGCCAATCGTGGCGATCTCGCCGCTCATCCTGATCTATGCGCCGTCGACACAGGTAGCGCTGCTGATCTGCGCCTTCCTGGTAGCGTTTTTCCCGATCCTTTCGAATATGGTCCAGGGGTTGAAAAGCGTCGACCACAATCTCATCAACCTGTTCGAGCTCTACGGCGCCTCGCGCTGGCAGACGCTGCTCTTTCTCAAGCTGCCGGCCGCCCAACCCTATTTCATGACGGGTCTCAGGATCGGCGGCGGCCTGGCGCTGATTGCAGCCGTCGTCGCCGAATTTGCCGCGGGCTCGGCGGGCGCCGGCTCCGGTCTCGCCTTCCGGCTCCTCGAAGCGCAGTATCGCCTCAATATTCCGCGCCTCTTTGCGGCGCTGCTGATGCTCTCGCTGCTCGGCGTGGCGATCTTCGCCGTCACCTCCTTCATTTCGTGGCTTGCCCTGCACCGCTGGCACGAAAGCAGCCTGAAACGGGAAAACTGATGACCTATTCCTTCATCTCCCCGCCCAATGCCGGCCGCTTCGTGCTGAGCAACGCAACCCTGCCTGCCGCTGCCGTCGCCGGTTATGAGGCGCCTGTTGTCGAGGGGCTCGTCCGAGCCGATATCGTCATCGCCGACGGCGTGATTTCCGCCCTGCTGCCGGCCGGCGGAGCGCCCGTAGAATTGGCGAAGTCCGACCTGAAGGAGGGCATGGTCTGGCCCTGCTTCGCAGACATGCACACGCACCTCGACAAGGGCCACATCTGGCCGCGCAACGCCAATCCGGACGGCACATTCCCGGGAGCGCTGGAGGCCGTGCGCGCAGACCGCGAGGCGCACTGGTCAGCCGCCGACGTCAAGAAGCGCATGGAGTTTTCTCTTCGATCTGCCTACGCACACGGCACCAGCCTCATTCGAACCCATCTCGATTCCCTTGCGCCGCAGCACCGCATTTCATTCGAAGTCTTTGCCGAAATGCGCGATGTCTGGAAGGACAGGATCGCCTTACAGGCGGTGGCGCTGTTTCCGATGGAAAACATGGCGGACGCGGCCTATTTCGCCGATCTCGTCACAGTAGTCCGCGAAAAGGGCGGGCTGATCGGCGGCGTTACCCGGATGAGCGGCGATCTCGACAGCCACCTCGACATGCTGTTCAGAGCTGCGGCCGATAACGGCCTCGATGTCGATCTTCATGTCGACGAGACCGACGATCCAGCTGCTGAAACGCTGAAGGCGATCACGCAAGCCGTGCTGCGCAACCGCTTCGCCGGCAAGGTGACGGCCGGCCATTGCTGCTCGCTCGCCCGCCAGGACGAGGAGACGGCAAAACGCACGGTCGATCTTGTCGCAGAGGCCGGTGTCGCCATCGTCTCACTGCCGATGTGCAACACGTATCTGCAGGACCGCTATCCCGGCCGCACACCGCGCTGGCGCGGCGTCACCCTGTTCAAGGAGCTGGCCGCGGCCGGCGTTGCAACCGCGGTCGCCTCCGACAATACCCGCGATCCCTTCTATGCTTATGGCGATCTGGATGCGGTGGAGGTGTTCCGCGAGGCGGTCCGCATCCTGCACCTCGACCATCCGCTGAATACGGCTGCGCGTGTCGTCACCACCTCGCCGGCCGATATTCTCGGCCGGCCGGATATGGGGCGCATCGCCGTCGGCGCATCGGCCGATCTCGTTCTCTTCAGCGCCAGGCGCTGGAGCGAATTTCTTTCCCGTCCGCAGTCCGACCGCGTCGTCCTTCGTCGCGGCAAGGTGATCGACCGCAGCCTGCCGGACTATCGTGAACTCGACAGCGTCGTTGGAGCCTGACATGCCGGATTATCAGACGATCAGCCAAGAACTCGAAGGCATCGCCATCGAAGACAATCCGGCGCTGGTGCGCCAGAAGAGCCGCGATTTCTACTGGTATTCGCCGATCCTGAAGGCGCAGCTCGACAATGTGACGGCCGACCTCGTCGTCACGCCGAAAAACGAAGAAGAGGTCATCCGGACGTTGAAAGTCGCCTTCGCGCACGGCGTGCCGGTCACGCCGCGTGGCGGCGGCACCGGCAATTACGGCCAGGCGATGCCGCTTTCCGGCGGGATCGTGCTCAATCTGGCGGCCATGGACAAGATCAAGGGAATCCATCCTGGCCGGGTGATCTGCGAGCCGGGCATCATCATTGCCCAGCTCGACAAGCAGACCAAGGCTCATTCCGGCCAGGAACTGCGGTTCCATCCCTCGACGGCGCAGATGGCGACGGTCGGCGGCTTCATTGCCGGCGGCTCCGGCGGCGTCGGCTCGATCACCTGGGGTGGCCTGCGCGATCTCGGCAATATTCTGCGCCTGCGCGTCGTCACCATGGAGGCCGAGCCGCGCGTGCTCGATCTCACCGGCTGGGACCTGCAGAAGGTCAGCCATGCCTACGGCACCAACGGCATCATCACCGAGATCGAAATGCCGCTGGCGCCTGCCTATGACTGGGTCGATGTTCTCGTCGGTTACGATGACTTCATGGCCTGCGTGCGCTTTTCGGACGCGCTGGCCAAGTGCAACGGCATCCTCGTCAAGGAAATCGCCCCGATCGCCGCTCCGATCCCGCACGACTATTTCACTCGCCACAAGCCTTATATCCGCAAGGGGCAGTCGGTGGTGGTGTTGATGATCGCGCCGCATGCAATGGATGCCTTCCTGGCCTTCACCTCGGCCCACAAGGGCGAAGTGATCTTCCGCTCCGACAAGGTCGAGAGCATGAAAGGCATTCCGCATGCCTATGAACTTGCCTGGAACCACACGACGCTGCGGGCGCTGAAAGTCGATCCCGGCTTCACCTATCTGCAGGTTCAGTATCCCGGGCCGGATCACGTGGCCAAGGTCGCCAAGATGGTGGAGATCTTCGGCGACGAAGTTCCGGGGCATCTGGAGTTCATCCGGTTCGACGGGCAGATCCAGTGCTCCGGCCTGCCGCTGGTGCGCTACACCACCGAAGAGCGCCTTGAAGAGATCATCCGGATCCACCAGGATCACGGCTGCCCGATCTTCAACCCGCACCGCTACACGCTCGAGGAAGGCGGCATGAAGCGCACCGACAAGGTGCAGCTTGCCTTCAAGCACGAAACCGACCCCAAGGGTCTTCTCAACCCCGGCAAGATGATCGCCTGGGAAAACCCGGACTTCGATTTCAATGCCGGCAAGAACTATCTCTTCCCCGGCCTTGCAGGCCTTATGGAGGCCTCATGAGGGTTCTCGTGCTGCATTCGCATCCGGTGGAGGAAAGCTACGGCAAGGCCCTCTACAAGCAGACGCTAGCAAGCCTGCGCAAAGCCGGCCACGACGTGGACGGATGCGATCTTTACGCCGAGAATTTCGATCCCGTTCTTTCCCGGCATGACCGGCTCAGCTATCACGACTATCCCGGCAACACCGAACTGGTGAAATCCTATGTCGAGCGGCTGAAGCGGGCCGAAGGGCTGGTGCTGGTCACGCCGATCTGGAATTTTGGCTTCCCCGCAATATTGAAGGGATATTTCGATCGCGTCTGGCTTCCCGGCGTCTCGTTCGAACTGGTCGACGGCAAGGTGGAATCGCGGCTGCGCCATATCAGGAAGCTTGCCGCCGTGCTGACTTATGGCGCCACGCCGTTCCGGGCTTTTGTGGCCGGCAATCCGCCGAAGAAGATCGTCAAGCGCGTGCTGCGAGCCCAGATCAACCCGCTACGGCCAGTCACCTTTCTTGCCCACTACGACATGAACAACTGCACTGAGGAAAGCCGGACACGCTTTCTGGAGAAGGTGAAGAACGCCATGGAGCGCTACTGAACATCCGAGCCGCAGCGACACCTCGTTCAAGCAGGGAATGCCGATGAAGAAGGTTTTCAATCCCTCATCCGTCCGCCGCCCGTTCGGACAGTACAATCACGGCCTATTGGTGCCACCGGGCGCCGCGCTGCTCGTCACCTCGGGTCAGCTCGGCATCGGCCCCGACGAGATCGTGCCGGAGGATATCGGTGCGCAAGCGGAACTCTGCTTCGAGGCAATCAAGGCAATTCTCGCCGAGGCCGAGATGAGCTTTGCCGACGTCATCCGCATTTCGGCCTTTGTGACGAAACGCGAGGATTTCCCGGCCTATATGGCGGTGCGGGATCGCTATACCTTGGATCCGAAGCCGGCCTCAACGCTGATCATCGTCAGCGGGTTCACCCGGCCTGACTTTCTGGTGGAAGTCGAAGTGACGGCCGCCAAAGTATTCTGATGAAGCAGGCCCTGTGGAGCGCGCGCGTCAGCCGCCCTCTCCCTGCGGCTCCTCAGCACTACCGCCGATATCGCTGGCAAATTTTCGCATTAGCCGCACCAGCTCATTGAAATCGTGCTCGTCCCAGCTTGCGAAGATCGCGCGGCCCATCCGCTCGCGCGCGGCGTCGATGCGGTCCGTCATCGCTTTGCCTTTCGGGCTGATGACAGCCTCGCGAACGCGGCGGTCAGCGGCACTTTCCCGACGCTCGACTAGCTCCAGGCTCTCGAGCTTGGCGACCTGCCTACTGACAGTGGTGTAGTCGCGCCCGGCGCGGTCGGCGAGTTCGACGACGCCGATCGGGCCGAGGCGTTCCACCGTCACCAGCAGCGGAAACAGGGCGCGATCGAGCGAAATACCTGCTTCGCGCACCATCTGCTCGTCGCGCTGGGGCCGGTTCATCACGCTGACGATTTCGATCAAAGCCCCATGCAGTTCGCGCAGCTTTTCCGATATATGTGTATTTTGCACATTTACTGTTGACGACATTTCGATTCTCCTATTATGTGCATAATACACATATGGAGACGACAGTGACAGAGAATTCGACAATCGACGTGCTGATATCAGGGGCCGGCGCAGCCGGGCTGACGCTGGCGATAGAGCTGGCGCGGCGTGGTATATCTTTTCGCCTGATCGAAAAGCTAAACGACCCTTTCCGCGGCTCGCGCGGCAAGGGCATTCAGCCGCGAACGCAGGAGGTCTTCGAGGATCTAGGTATCCTCGACCGGATCGTCGCGCTCGGCGGCGCCTATCCCAAGCAGCGGCAATATCGCAACGACGGAAGCTTCATCGACTCCGACGCCATGGTGCTCGAGGAGGCGACGCCTGCCGAGCCCTATCATCTTCCGCTGATGGTGCCGCAGTTTCTGACCGAGAGGGTGATGCGCGAGCGCCTCATCGAGCTGGGACACCGGCCGGAATTCGGCTGCGAGCTTATCGGTTTCGAACAGGACGAGGCGGGCGTGACGGCGCAACTCAATAGCCAATCCGGCGACGAGACCATTCGCGTCCGATGGCTGGTTGGCGCCGATGGCGGCCGCAGCTTTGTACGCCACGCGCTGGATATCGGCTTTCCCGGCAAGACGCTCGGCGTGCGCGCCATCGTCGCCGATGTCGCGCTGACGGGGCTCGATCGCGACGCCTGGCATCGCTTTGACGAAGGCGACATGCAGCGACAGCTGGCTCTTTGCCCGCTGGCGGGAACCGATCTGTTCCAGATCCAGGGACCTATCCCTCTCGAAGGCGAGATCGACCTTTCCGCAGCGGGTCTGACCGCCCTGGTGAGGGAACGCACCGGCCGCGAGAATATTGACGTCCAGTCGGTCTCCTGGGCCTCGGCCTACACCATGAACGCCCGGCTTTCCGACCGCTACCGGCTCGGCCGCATCTTTCTCGTCGGCGATGCCGCGCATACGCATCCGCCGACCGGCGGCCAGGGCCTCAATACCAGCGTCCAGGATGCCTATAATCTCGGATGGAAACTGGCTGCGGTCGTCGCCGGCGCCCCCGATCAACTGCTCGACAGCTACGAGGAAGAGCGCCGCCCGATTGCCGCAGCGATGCTTGGCCTTGCGACCAAACTTCTCGATGCGCTGAAGCGCGGTGACGTCAGACGTGGCCGCGAGGTTCATCAGCTCGATATCGGCTATCCCGAATCCTCCGTCGCGCTGGAGAAGCCGGAACGCCGCGGCCGTCTGCTTGCAGGCGACCGCGCGCCGGATGCCCCGCTCGCCGGTGCGGCCGGCCAGCCAAGGCGGCTGTTCGACATGTTCAGGGGCGCCCATTGGACCCTGCTCTGCTACGAGGTCGACCAGACAGTCGTGCCGCCGCGCAAGGGATTGCACATCCACAGAGTCGGCCGGAGCGGCGACCTCCTGGATGAAAGCGGACATTTCCGCAGCGTCTATGCCCTGAGACCGGGCGACCATGTGCTCGTGCGTCCGGACGGCTATATCGGCGCCATAGTCGCATCCGGCGCCTCTTCAGCGCTGGAAGCCTATCTCGCCAAGGTCGGCCTCGGCATGACTGCGGAACGTCACGATGCTGAAACCTGCTGAGCAATCCGCAGGGGGCGATCCGAGCGGTTGGACCGGCGGCTAACGCTTCCGGTTTTCACCGTCGTCAGCCTCGGTGCCGCCAGCTCACGGGCAGAGCCTATACGGGTCCGGCCAAAGCCGCCGCGGCAGAGGGCGGCTGAAGACTTCATCAGAGCGCATCGCGTTCGTATCGCGGCGTCCAGCCGCGCGCCATTCCGCGACTCATCACGCTTTCGGCCAGCGCCAGTTGCCGGCGCAAATGCTTGCAGTCATCGAGCAGCGAGCGGATCGCCGCCTTGGCATCATCGTCATGCCAGGCGAGCACAGCTTCCACTTCCCAAGCATCATCGGGTTCCATCTGATCAAGCCCGGCCTGACGGGATTTCAAGCTCGGCTGCATCAGTTTAGCGCCAGCGGCAATTGGACCGGACGCGGCAAAGGCGGCAGCGGTCGGCTGAGTTCCACCTTTTTCTGCCAGGCGGCGCGGCGCTGCTGGTCCCGCTCGCGGGCCGCCCGGGAGGCTTCCACGAGGGCAAGGGCGTTGGCGATCACCTGTTCCGTATGTGTCATGACAATCCCCAATGTTCCTGTTTTGTTCTACTCTAGACTTTTGACCGGAGAAGTCAAGCGCCGGGACGAGCTTCGTGGAACGGGGAGAAAATCGGAACAAAGGCGCGGCCGCTGGTCAGTCGGCAGCTTCTATGACGGCGATGCCCGCCTCCTGCGCAGCCCTGATGAAGACGGCGCGCACATGATCCGGCGAGAGATCGCCGGTAATCGCATCCAGGCAGGCTTTGACCGCTTCGAAATATTCTTCGCCGTCGTCCACCGGCCAGTCACGGAGCAGCGTTCGCGCGGCATCCCACACTGAGTTGATAACGGCATAATGGCCAAGCCCCATGGAGGCCAGGCCGACCGGTCGAAAATTTGCCGTCTGTCTCACTTTGCTACAGCTTTTCCTAATTTCGGCGAGCTAACCGATACTTTGCAATTAGCATGCCGTTGGCAGCGGCCTTCGATCCTTGGCACCATGACCGTGAAAGACACGTCTCTCCCGGCGGGATCCGGCAGGCGACGCTTGAAACGGGAAACGTCTGAAGCTTCTCGAGGGGTTCCGGAACTCTCGCTATCAGCATTAAACGACCGATTATGGTAAATATCAGACATAACTCATTACACCCACTCATCAAAATCGCCAATATCCATGCATATTCTGTCGGGCGTGCAGCAACGCGTTGCCTTCTCGGAAGCAACGCCTTGCAATGATCAGGCATTGATTGTCCCGAAGGTGGACGTGAATGAATCCAGATCGTACAATGCCACCTCTTGCACGCGGCGGATCTGGGAGGACGCGCGATGCCTATCTTCATGGACCGGCACTATCTCGAAGGAACGTCAGCCGCCGAGGTTGCGCAGGCGCATCGCATGGATATCGACATTCAGGATCGATACGGCGTCAAGTTTCTGACTTATTGGTTCGACGAGCGGCGCGGGACGGCCTTCTGTCTGGTGGATGCGCCCGATGTCGAAACCGTCCACTGCGTACATCGCGAGGCGCACGGTTTCGTCGCCAATGAGGTCGTCGAGGTGGCTCTGTCGGCCGTCGAGGCCTTTCTCGGTCGCATTAATGACCCCGATCCGGCGCCCGGCCAATCCGCGCCGCGGATGGATCCTGGTCACCGGGCGATCCTCTTTACCGATATTGTCGGCTCGACCGAGATGACGGCGCGCCTCGGCGACCGCATGGGGACGGAGCTGGTCAGAGCCCATGATGCGATCGTGCGCCGGTGCCTCGGCAAAAATTCCGGCCGGGAAGTCAAGCACACCGGCGACGGCATCATGGCGGCCTTCGCGGCGACGACTGCGGCCGTCGAATGCGCCATGGCGATCCAGCAGGAATTCCAGCATTACAACGGCAGCAAGGCCGAGCCGATCCATGTTCGCATCGGACTCGATTGCGGCGAGCCGGTCGAGGACAGCAACGACCTCTTCGGTTCCACCGTGCAGCTCGCAGCCCGCCTCTGCGCGGCCGCAGCCAGTGACCAGATCCTCGTGTCGGAGAATATCTTCCGGGAATTTGGCGCCGGCGACCTCTTCGCCCATGCGACGCGCCGGCGCATCAAGGGATTTTCGAAGCCCGTGCTGGTCTTCCGCTGCGATTGGGCGGCTGCCAGCCTTGGCTAACGCGCGTCGCGATCGGTGCGACGCGCATAGATCCGGTGAAATCCGCTGAGAGCTGTTGCCGCTTTCCGCCGCTTGCCGCGTTGGCAATGACCGCAGATCGCGACCGGACGCGCCGCTTATGACGTGGCGGCACGCCGGCTCAGATCGTCACGAACAGACTTGCCTCTTCAAGCATTGCCGACGTTTCGATCGCCCATCCCCTCGAATTTGGGGCCGCTGTCGAGCATGCCCGACATCTTCAGAAAACGGCGAAAATTCTCGCGCGCAGCGCTGAGCGGAAAATGCCCCTTGGCGGTATCCCTGCACGCCTTCAGCAGTGTGTCATATGCCAGACCTCGCTTGTCCTGCGGCCACTCATCCAGAAAATCGAAGATTTCGTCGAGACATGTGATCTCGGCGACGAAATGCTGACGATGAAGAAAAACCGGCTCGAACCGAGCTTCCGACATAGTAACCTCCCATTTATATTACTTTTTTATGGTTTTATATTACTGAAAATCGGCGATTTGTTCAAGGCAAAATCGGGAATCATTCGCTTACCGACACTACGGACTTACTTCCATAACCGCAGAATAGTTGGCCATATTATCCCCGAATTTTCCCAAGGAGCAAAAGAGCGGTCCCTCGACCATCGAAGCCATTTCCCATCAGATGAGCGTGATTGATCTCGCTGGTCCTCGCATCTGTTTGTGCCGGCATGATAGATTGCCGAGACCAACCTCAGGAGCAGCTCAGATGGCCCGATTCCTCACCTTGTTCGCGACCAGCGCGATAATCGGCTTGTCCACGCTCACGGCTTCCTGCACCTCGCCCGCAAGGCAGGACCGGGAGGATTATCAATATCAGCTGGATACTTCGAGGAACCCGGCCTGTGCGGACGGATTCAGACCCGGCAATGCTCGCTCGTGCAGCTATTAAAAGATCCGCACCGTCAATCGGAGGTTTGGCGCATCAGGCGCCGGGAAACAACCATTGCCGAGCGATCGATCGCCTGCATAACCAAGAGAAACATTGGAAACACCGTGAATTCCATGCCGAACAGAGACTTCCTTGAGTTCCACTCACTGCCGCTGGACACAGTCGCTGCGATTATCGACAGAGCCGGCCAGCTTGCGAAGCATTGGGCGGACCGCACCATGCCACAGTCGCTGCTGGGCAAGCGAGTTGGTGTTATCGCCGACGACACGGGATGGCGGAACACAGCGGCCTTCGATCTCGGCGTCAAGGCCATGGGCGGCGTCTGCGTGCAACCGCCGATCAGCTTCAACACCCGCGAGGCCACCGCCGATCTCGCAAGCTATCTCGATAACTGGTTTGATCTCCTCGTCGTCAGGACGAAGGAACTTGCTACCTTGCAAGAGCTCGCGGCCGTCATGGATGCGCCTGTCATCAACGCCCGAACAAGACTAAATCATCCGTGTGAAACGCTCGGCGATCTCGCCTACATCAAGAGCGTCCGGGGATCACTAGACGGCCTCAAGGTTGTCGGGATCGCGCCAGATGCCAACATTCTTCGCTCCTGGGTCGAGGCATCGAAATCCATGCCCATCCACGTCGTCCAAGTCTATCCGGAGCGCTGGCACGTGGCCGATCCCAATCTCCTGAACCCGAATTTCGAAATCAGCCGGGATATCAGGCATGCCCTTGACGCGGATGTCATCATCACGGACTCGTGGCCGAAAGACGCGAGGGAAGACGAGCTGGCGGAATATCAGGTGACGGCAACACTCCTCGACAAAGGGCGGCGCGACCTGATCTTTTTGCCCTGCCCGCCAGTCGCAAGGGGACAGGAAGTAGCAGCCGATGCGATGTTGCACCCTGCCTGCCAAAGCGGTCCCGCAAAAGCATTCCTGCTTCACGCCCAGAATGCGCTGATGGAGTGGGTTTTGTCTTGACCATTGGCCCCAGCCACTGGCGGGCCTTTGGCTGGGAAACAACCGACCAACAGTCATCCGCCAGCCCAACAGACTGCGCAAAGGCCTCAGCTGCACCACGAGGTTTCCCAGTCCCTAAATTGTGTCGTTTCCGCATCACTTTCCGTAGGGTTGCATATTCCCTCTTGGCAATGGGCAATTGCTTCGCTACAAAACGCTACCGCTTCAGATCGAACAAAAGGGAGGCGTTGAATGACATCAGCAATCATCGAAGTCTTCCCGTGTGGTATGTCCCGACGCTAGGTCATATCCCTTCGCGACCCGCCTCAAGCGCGCGCGACATGCGGTTTTTTCTACCTTCGTAGCCGATTGATCTGACGGCATTACTTTGTCTTCCGCGCGGGCTGTGCCTTTCAACTCTCGATTTTGAGGACCGGTTTCCGATACGGGCCGGGCTGTATAAAATGACTCGCAAGAAGCTCGATTTCCGCGCCGATGCCTATCGTCACGTGCTCGGCTTTGTTTTTCATCATTGGACCCACCGGCCTGCATTGGTAGGCATCATCATCGTGCTGGTAATTTCGAGCACGCTGGCCGAAGTCATGGTGCCGGTATTTTCCGGCCGGATCGTCGATGCCATTGCCGGCGGCAATGCGGCTGACGGCGCGCTCAGCGCCTTTGTTGTCGTCGTCGTTCTCGGCTTTATCAGCGTGGCACTGCGCTGGTTCATCTTCAACGGCATCATCCGGCTGACGCTGCGCATCATGGCGGATGTGGTCAATAACGGTTTCCACAAGGTGCAGCGGTTTTCGACCGACTGGCACGCCAACAGCTTCGCCGGTTCGACGGTGCGCAAGATCACTCGCGGCATGTGGGCGCTCGATTCGCTCAACGACCTCTTGCTGGTCGCGCTGCTGCCGTCCATCGTCATGCTGGTCGGCGCCAGTATCGTCCTCGGCAGCTACTGGCCGGTCATGGGCCTGATCGTGGCGGCGGGGTCGCTGATCTATATCGGCGTCACCGTAGCGCTTTCCATGGGCTTCGTGTCGCCGGCGGCAAGGCTTGCCAATGCCTGGGACACCAGGCTCGGCGGTGCGCTGGCAGATGCGATCAGCTGCAATTCGGTGGTCAAGGCCTTCGGCGCTGAAAACCGCGAAGAAGCCCGCTTGCGCCATGTGCTGGGTAAATGGGACAGCCGGACGCGGCGGACATGGAAGCGCGGCACTTTGAGCGGCACGATCCAGGGCTTCATGATGGTCTCTATGCAGGCCGGCATTCTGGGAACGGGCCTGATCATGTGGCGGCAGGGGCTGGCGAGCCCCGGCGACATCACCTTCGTGCTCGCCATGTTCTTCGTTCTGCAAGGCTATCTGCGCAATGTCGGCCAGGACATCCGCAATCTCCAGCGTGCCGTCAACGACATGGAGGAGTTGGTGCTGCTCGACAGGATGCCGCTCGGCATCGAGGACAAGCCGCACGCCAAGCCGATTGCGATCGGCGCGGGCGAGATCGTCTTCGATCGCGTCACCTTCCAATATGGCGCTCATCCCGACCCGCTTTACGAGGACTTTTCGGTCACCATCAGGCCGGGCGAGCGTGTGGGGCTGGTTGGACATTCTGGCTCGGGCAAGACCACTTTCGTCAAGCTCATCCAGCGCCTCTACGATGTGAACTCGGGCGCCATCCGCATCGACGGGCAGGACATCGCCGAGGTCAGGCAATCGAGCCTGCGCGGCCAACTCGCCATCGTGCAGCAGGAGCCGATCCTGTTCCACCGGACGCTCGCGGAAAATATCGCCTATTCCAGGCCGAACGCCTCGCGGCGTGAGATCGAGCAGGCGGCGAAACAGGCCAATGCGCACGGCTTCATCATGGACCTTCCGAAGGGCTATGAGACGATGGTCGGCGAACGCGGCGTCAAGCTGTCGGGCGGCGAGCGGCAGCGTGTCGCCATCGCCCGCGCCTTCCTGGCTGATGCCCCGATCCTGATCCTCGACGAGGCGACGTCGAGCCTCGACAGCGAAAGCGAAGTGCAGATCCAACAAGCCATGGAACGCCTGATGGACGGCCGCACCACGCTTGTCATCGCCCATCGGCTGTCCACGGTGCGGGCGCTCGATCGGCTGCTGGTATTCGACAAGGGCAAGATCGTCGAAGAAGGCGACCACCAGGCGCTGATCCGGCTCAATGGCGGCATCTATCGCCGGCTGTTCGAGCGGCAGGCGCTGGAATTGACCAAGGGGCTGGTGGCTTGAATCGAAACGCCAGGGCTGATGCTCTGGCGTCTCTTCTTCTGCATATGCGTCTGATATTATATGCGTCTGACATTGCCGCATCAGGATTGGCGGAGCGCTTCTACGATCACCTTGAAGGCGGGCGAGTTCTGCCGTCTGCTGGGGTAGTAGAGATGATAGCCGGGAAAAGACGGGCACCAGTCGTCAAGAACCTGCAGCAGGCGCCCCGCCTCGATTTCGCGGGCGACAATGTCCTCCGGCACATAGGCGATGCCGTAACCTTTGACCGCAGCATCGATCATCGCGTAGGTCGTGCTGAACGTAAGCTGCCCATCGACCCGGACCCGCAGTTCCCTGTCGTCCTTTGCGAACTCCCAGGCATAGAGACCGCCCGAGCGCGATTGCCGGTTGTTGATGCAGATATGGCCGACGAGGTCCTGCGGCTTTTCAGGCGCAGTGCGCCTTGCGAAATAGTCCGGCGATCCAACGGCGACAAGGCGCCAGTCCGGACCGATCCTGACGGCGATCATGTCCTTGTCGACGCTTTCGCCGAGACGCACGCCGGCATCGAACCGGTCTTCGACAATATTGCGAAAGCCGTTATCCGTGTTCAACTCCAGCCCGATGTCGGGATAGTGCTTCAGCACATTGCGGAGTTTCGGCCAGACGATGCTCTCCAGGGCGTGGTCGGACAGGGTGATCCGGACAGTCCCCGAAGGCTTGTCCCTGATCTCCATCAACTGGTCGATCTCGGATTCCAGTTCCTCTATGCGCGGCGCGAGCGAGCGGATCAGCCTCTCCCCCGCCTCCGTCGGCGACACGCTGCGTGTCGTCCGGGTCAACAGCCGCAAACCTATCCGCGCCTCGAGCTTCTTGATCGTGTGGCTGATCGTCGATTGGGACGTGCCGAGCTTCGCCGCCGCTTTGGTGAAGCTGCGCTCTTCGGCCACAGCGAGGAACCACAGCATATCATTCAGGTCTTCCCGCTTCATGGATCGCCCTCTCCGTCCTTACGATTAATGTCGAGAATCGATAGGTCCATGAGAATTGCAACGATCAATTCCGGAAGTCAGCTCAACTTCTGTTGAGCGCCAGAGTGAACGGCAGGCTGTTATCAGACCGGAAAAACAACGTCGAGGCTCACGACAGGGCGAAGATCCTGACCTCCCTGCCGATGCCCTGAAGCTCCGCCATTCGCGAGGCGGACGTGACGCCGCTGTCGCGCAGGATCTCCGACACATTGGCATCTTCGACGATCGCCTCGGTCGTCATGATCACATTCGGGTCGGCAAGGCTCTGGACGCGGGAGGCGATATTGACCGTCTGGCCGAAATAGTCCTGCCTGTCGTTCAGGTTGACGGCGAGGCACGGTCCCTCGTGGATGCCGATCTTCAGCAGGAGGTCTTCGCTGCCGTGTTCGGCATTCAACCGGCGCATCGCCTCACGCATCCTCAGCGCCGCCGCCACCGCCCGGTCCGGGCTCGGAAAGGTCGCCATCACGGCATCGCCGATCGTCTTGACGACCGCGCCGGCCTCGGTGGCAACGATCTCGTGAAGAACGCGGAAATGCGCCCGCACCAGATCGAAAGCGGCGAGATCGCCGACTCGCTCATAGAGCGCGGTCGAGCCCCTGAGATCGGTGAACAGGAATGTCAGGCTGGTGATCTTCAGGCGCTGGTCGACGTCGAGCGTATCGGTCCTGTAGATGTCGCGAAAACTCTGGTTCGTCAGCAGGCGCTTGGCCGTCAGAAACTCCCGCCTGCGGCCCAGCAGGTCGTGCAGATCATCGCCGGCAATGCAGACATTCGGCACCACCCGGCGATCGGTGTGGTTCTCGAGCGTGAGCCGCAGCAAGCCGGGTCTCAGCGTCACGGTTTCGTTCAAGGCATGCCCGCGGCTGATGACCATCGAGAGGTTCTGGCGTTCCTCCGTGGGCTCCCCCTGCACATCGATGAACTGCGCCGAATGGGTCACCGCATCGAAGATGATGACGAATTGCGCCGGCAGCTGCAGCGACACGAAGGCCTTCTCACCCGGCGCCAGCTCGATCATCTCCAGCAGGATGCGGTCGAACCTGGCTTCGAGATCCTCCGGCAGGTCGACTCCGGAGCTGAAGAAAATCTGGCGGTAATATTCGAGCGGCGGCAGCCGGTCGGGCTCGTGGGCGGCAATCCGGCGCACGCGCGGACTGACCGTGAAGGTGACTTCGACCATCTCGTCGAGGGTGGGTTCGTATCCGGCCGCGCAGAGGGCGCAATGATAGCTATCCTGGTTAACCCCTTTAAGGGTTGCGCCGCTGTCGAGAACGCCGCCGCATCCCGGGCAAAGCACATTCCAGGTCATCTCGAAGGCGCCAATACGGGCCGCATGCAGAAAGGCGGCAATGGTTTTCTCTTCATCGAGGTGGTGCTTGGCGGCGAAGGCGAGCGCATTGACGCGATTGAGATCACGATCGGCGCCGTGCTTGACGACGTTTTCGATGCACTCGACCGTCTGCGGGTCAGCCGCCTGTCGCAGGCTGGCAAAAAGCACGTCCACTTCGCTCATCGGACAAGTCTCTGTACTGACAACACGGCCGATAAGGCCCAGTCCCGTGATCATAACACGGGATGTTCCCAATAGAAATCAAGGGGGCCCGGGATGCCGCTCGTTTCCCGATCGTCAAGCTTGGAAGCCGCTCGAAATAGGGCATCGGATCGGTCGTTACGCCACTGCATCACCACTGCGAAAATCGGTGGAAACAGCGCACAAAAAGTGAACGTCACCCCCTCGACTTCCGCTACAATCAGTCGTTTCGGCCTCTTGGGGCAGATCGCAAAGGAGAAGCGATGGATCGTCTCGTCGGCGCGGATGAATGGGCTCGATCGGCAGATCGGGCTGACGAGGCCGGGTGTGCGGAGGGTCTTGCGCGGGATATTACCGCGGTCAAAATCGGCGACTGCCTGCTGGGTTACAAGGCCGTGCAGCGCCGCATGCGGGGCGGCCGCTGGAACCATTTCCGCGGCCGGATGCGCGAGATCGAGAAATTGATCCGGCATCGTCATGGCGAGATCGTGCCCGAGGCGGATGACGCCCTGATCTATGTCGAGGTGATCGCCGGTCTTGCCTTTGTCGAGTTTGGGGAAGGCTTTGTCGAGGTGGTTCTCGGCTGGGCGGCGCGATGGCTGCCGTGGGCTCAAAAAGCCGTGATCGAGGAAATCATCTACGAGCGGACGAGAGTGCGCTTTTCTCCGCTGACCGCCGACGCGCTCGGTCACGCCCTGCATCTGAGCTACGCCGGACGCAGCGCGCTCGACATTCGCACCATCGGCGCCTTCGACGTGCCGAAGGCGAAAAGAGCAAAACTGCAGAAGGCAAAGCGGCGCCAGCGCGACCGAAGCCGAAAGGAAGAGCAGCGGCGGGCCGCCGGCGCCGTTTCCAGGGCCGACTATCTCGACAATTCCCTCAGCGCAGCCCGCCCCTGGGAGGCCTTCGGCATCAGCCGCCGCACATGGGAGCGCCGCGGCAAACCGATGCCGGAGGCAGTGCCGGACGTCGCGCCGATTTCGCTGGCCGCCTAGCTCGGCGGTTTTTCTCGCCCGTCAGCGCGGCGGCCCGAACCAGGTGTTCATCGCTGCGTCGAGCCTGTCCTGGGACCCCTCGCCCACCCACGCCACATATCCGTCTGGCCGGATCAGCACCGCGGCCGGCGCTGCGACCGCCCCCACCGCCGGCAGCTCCCATGGGCCGTCGTAGCGCGCGTCGACCAGACGCACGCGGTCTGACCATGGCCCGCTGTCGAGGCTGCCGCGCGGCCCGAGGTTTAACAGCACCGGTCCCGCCTGTTTCAGCAGGCTAAAGACACGCAAGGGGCCGTCCGGCGTGATCAGGTCGAGATCCGGCATGCGGCGGCCGAGCAACGGGTGCCCCTCGCCAAAATCATAACGGATGCCAAGTCCGGACATCTCGGCGGCGATCTTCTTGCGCGCTGCCTCCAGGCCAAGCAGCTCCAACACGATGTCGCGCAGGGCTTCGGTGCGATCATCGGTCCGCTGCAGTGCGACTTGCGCCATCGTCGTGCGCAGCACGCGGGCGGCGACTGGATGCCGTTCGGCATGATAGGTGTCGAGCAAAGCCTCGGGCGATATGCCCTTCACCACCTGGGCGAGCTTCCAGCCGAGGTTCACGGCATCCTGCACACCGGTATTGAGGCCCTGCCCGCCGACCGGCGAATGCACATGGGCGGCATCACCCGCCAGCAGCACCCTGCCCTTGCGGTAGACCTCCGCCTGGCGCGACATGTCGGTGAACCTGGAAATCCACCTCAGGCCGTGGATGCCATAATCGGTTCCGCAGGCGGCGATGAGCGCTTGCCTGAGATCATCAAGCGTCGGCTCGCTCGTGCCGTCGGCCGTCTGTTCCGTCACCATCACGTTGATCGGACCTTCACTGGCGAAGACTACCTTGCCGTCGCGGATTTCATATTCCTCGCGACCGAGGGCATGCATGCCGAGCGCTGTGCGGTGGACGCCGAGCGGCGGCTCCTCCTCCATCTCGGCCTCGGCGAGAATATTGCTGGTGGTCGCTTCCCATCCCGGAAAGGCGATGCCGGCGATCTTGCGGACCAGGCTGCGGCCGCCATCGCAGCCGACGAGATAGCCTGCGCGCAGCGACGTCCCATCGGAGAGTTCGAGGGTGACGCCGGCCTCGTCCTCTCTGAAACCGGTCAGTTCGCGGCCGCGATAGATCGTCACCGGCAGCTCGCCGACCCAGCCGGCCAGGATCCGCTCAATATGCTTCTGCCGCAGCGCCAGCCCATAATTGTGCCGGGTCGGGAAATCGCTGATATCAAGCCGCGTGACCGCAAACCCCGTCACCTGGGCGATCTGCCCTTCCGCCAGAAACCGATCGACGATGCCGCGCTGGTCGAGGACTTCGAGCGTGCGCGAACTGAGACCCCCGGCACGCGAACCGACGATCTCCGGATTCTCGCGCCGTTCAACGATGGCGACATTGATGCCTGCCAGGGCCAGTTCACCCGCCAGCATCAGCCCCGTCGACCCTCCTCCCGCAATCACGACTGCATGTTCTTTCATCCGCGAACTCCTCTGTTCACTGTCCGAGCGCAAAATCCGCCATAGCGGGCCGACCCGCCCGCGTTGACCCTCCCCGATTTCGTGATGCCTGTTCGGGTGCCGATTTCCCCTGTCGCAGGTTGTTCCCCCTATAAATATAAGCTCTCTAATGGTGGGAAGGACTTGCGACAGAATTTCTGCCTTGCCTTCCAAAGCCCTGTGGTTGCCGCTTGCGCGGTGTTTTGCGGTGGAGCGCGGGCGTTGCAGCACGACCGGACCGGGTGGGCGCCGGATCCGGCAGAGCGCTTCCGCTTTCACCATTCGTTCCCAAAGGGCGATCGATCAAAAAGCTGTTGTGACGCCTCTCACTGCGGCGCTGTGGCCTTCTGCGGAATGGTCTCAGTCGCTGGTCGCTCGGACGGATCGGCGGGATGGCCGTAGAGCGTGTAAACTGCGCCCGCCAGAATGCCGAGGACGAGAAGAGCGAGCACATAGGACATCATTCCGCGGATGGCCGTTTTCGGTGTTCTGTCCATCAGGGACCTCCAAGATCACTCAGGGGCCAAAGTCGATGCGGGCGCTTTTGGTTCCGAGAATGAAAGTCTGGGGCGGCCCGTCGGCATCTGCACGGAAGGCGATGCAGATCACCAATCTCGATTCTGATTTGCAGCGCTTGGAAATCCTTCCAATCCGAGAGAAGATCATCCCGCTCTAACCTTGGGGGATCTCATGGAAAATCACGAGCCGTTTCTGCGCGAGGCGATTGCGCTCTCGAAATCCGCGATGGCAAACGGTGACGAACCGTTTGGCTCGGTCCTGGTCAAGGACGGCGCAGTCCTCCTGCGCGCCGAAAACAGCGTCTTCACCGGCCACGATATGACAAACCACGCCGAGATGAACCTGGTCAAACTGGCGGCGCGGCACCACGACCCTGCTTTTCTCGCCGACTGCACGCTCTATACCAGCACTGAACCCTGCGCGATGTGCTCCGGGGCGATCTACTGGTCGGGCATCGGGCGGATGGTGTTTGCGTGCTCCGAAACGCGGCTTGGCGAGATTGCCGGGATCGGGTTGAACGTGCCCAGCCGAGCGGTGTTGCAGACCGGCGCGCGTGTCGTCACTGTGGTTGGCCCGACAAACCTCGAAGAGGAAGCCGCCGAAGTGCACCAGGAATTCTGGCCGAAGCATCTGAGCAAGGTTTAGGCGCGGGGGCCTTTGATCAGAGCCATAGGATGACGGCGGCTGCGACGCAGATGGCCGAGAAGAAGACTGTGGGCGCGCCGTTCCTAGATGTGAGCTTTCGGGAGGTTGTCCATTCGGAGCGGATCGAGGAGACTGGAGCTACCACATCTCGAGTCGGAGGGATCGCCGCGAATGAACATTCATAAGAATGCCCGACTGA